>JAFRBS010000012.1 GCA_017404725.1 Candidatus Saccharimonadota bacterium
ACTGTTCGAAATAGAAACCGTGTAAATATTGCTAAAGCTTAATCCTACTGCTCCATTATTGGCAAATAAGTTATTCGTTACTGTGATGACTTGTTTCCCATTAGCTCCAACCCCCACGGTGTAGCCAGAGCAAGTATAACCCTCCGAACAAGATACTTCTGACAGATAATAACCCGTATTTGGTGTAACCGTGAAAGACATGGAACCTCCATACGGAATAGATAAACTATTTGTGCTAATCACGGCGTTGGCACTTGGCGTTATCGCTACTTCATACGACTTCAAATCTGCCGCAAAAGACAAAGTCCCGCCGCCCGCTACCTTATTATTCGTGATTTTAATTACTTGCGTGTCAACAGCATCCGAACCAATATCAACCGGCGCACCATTCACCTTCGTGCAGCTATATCCCTCCGGGCAATCAACTTCAGACAGATAGTGCCCCGTATTCGGCGTAACGCTAATCGCCGCCGAACCATCGTATGGCACCAAAACGCTAGTGTTCCCGTTCGTACTCGTCAAAGAATTTATGATTGTAATCATATAATATTTTGGCACCCATTTCGCTCGTAAAGTCCGTGTGATCGGATTCGTATCTCCATCCTCCGTCGTCATCGCGTATGTTTCCCCAGGCATATAATCCGTCACTCCGTCTGTATAGCAATCGAAATCATAGCCTACCCGCGTCGGCACATTTTCCGGAATTATAAATCTTACATCATCCGTCGAAACCGCTTCTTGTGTCTCTGGCAAATTTCTTACTTCGTCTTCCGTTCCCGCATCAAATTCTAATGCATAATTATAATTTTTTTGCCAAACCGCATAAATTGCCTCGGTCACCGTCCGAGTCTCTTGCGTCGAAGAATCATCCGTGGCTAAAGTCACCGTCGAGGTCGGCGCAATTTCTGCCGTAGTTGCGTTTTGATCTTCGCTCCAACCTAGGAAAACGTATTCGCCCGTAGCGTGCGCTGATCGCGTTGGTATCGCGTTCGTTACCCTGAAAACGTGCGAATCTTCGTTAAAAACCGTCACAGTTTCCTCACTATTTTCTAATGGTGTTCCTCCGTTCGCATCATATTCCAAAGTAAAAACATACGGAATCGGATTGGCCACTGCCGTAAATTTTAAAGTGTTTGAGTATTCGCCCGATTTAGTCCCCCGATCGACTTTCACGCCGATCAGAACCGTCATTTCATCCCCAGCAGTCGCCAAATCTGTAGTCTTAATCTCTGTTCCGCTAATTTTCATCGGCCGAAAAACTTGCGATAAACCCGACGATTCAATTCCTATACCCCACGAATTACTCGGAAAATCCGTCATATCCCAGTCTTCGCCGTCTCTCGAAATTACTGTGCTATGCTTCAGAGTTCCAATTCCCAAACTCCCTCGCACCAACATATTTGTCACTTCGCCATTCGCATCTTTCTCTGTTGGTTCCGCATAAACCGTGTAGCCTGTTGGGTTCGAAGTTGTGACTAAAAGTCCCGTCCTCAAAATCGCCGAACCACTATTCGCTTGTCTTGCCTCAATTTTCGCATTCGCTGCATCATCTTTTGTCAACAGAGTAATTGTTGGCTCTTCTGCCGTATCCATAAAAAATTCCAGATATGTCGGCTCCGCCCCAGTCTCATTTTCTGTTGCCTGTGCCGATAGTCCAAAGTTCAGCCCAAAAATCATAACAGCAAAAACTACCGCCAAAACTCCCAACGTTCTCACCAAAATAAATCTGGTTCCCGTCCTTACTCTCACACTTACATTATACTACGTTTATGCTTATTTTTCCATCTCTAACTGCCCCACATCAAAGATATGTGCTATAATAAATCTAAAGGAGTAAAATGGAAAACAATAATAGACTGATTTTGATTACTAACCCGGGCAGTAGCTCTCGTAAGTATGCCCTCTATAAAGGCACCGAGGAAATCTGCTCACTACATTTCGAATTCGAAGGCAAAGGTATTATCTGTACCCTGAAAAAAGCCGACGGTTCCAAAAAAGTTCTAAAGCAACCGTTTAAGGAGTTAACTTCGACCGTTGCAAACATCGAGCGCATCTTGACCGAAGAAGGCTACCTCGGCGGCATGGCAAAACTCGACGCCATTCTCGCGCGCGTAGCCTGCCCAGGCGAATACTTTACTGAGGACCATATCGTTGATGAGGAATATCTAAAGGCCCTCGACAAGGCGAAGAAGCGCGCGCCGCTCCACGTCCCCGTCGTTGCTGGTGAAATCGAACATCTGACAAAATCGTTTAAGGGCACTCCGATCCTCGCGATTTCCGATTCTTCGTTCCATGCCGACCGCCCAGACTTAATGAAATATTACGCTTTCGATACCGAACTCGCCGATAGAGCCGACGTAAAGCGCTTCGGCTACCACGGTCTCTCCGTCGGGTCCATCGTAAATTACATGAAAACCGCCGACATTCTCCCCGAAAAACTGATCGTTTGCCACCTCGGCTCTGGCTCGTCCGTTACCGCCGTTTTCGGCGGCAAATCGCTCGACACTTCTATGGGCTATACTCCGCTCGAAGGCTTAATGATGGCGACTCGCTGCGGGAACATCGACCCTGCCGCAGCTCTCCGCATTAAGCATTATCTAAAGTACGAAGCTGATGAATCCATCGAAAAATATCTGAACAAAGAGTGCGGCCTGCTCGGCGTTTCCGGCCAGAGCGACGATATGCGCGAAATCCTAAGACTTCGCGACGAGGGCGACAAACGCGGTGTTTTTGCCCATGCTATGTTTGTCTATAAAGTCCAGAGTTTAATTGGCCAAATGGCCGCTTCGCTCGGCGGCGTCGACGCTATCGTCTATACCGCGACTATCGGCGAACGCTCCGACGAAATCCGAAAAACCGTGACCCAAAAACTAAATTACCTCGGCTTTGCGCTTGACGACGCGAAAAACGTCAGCGATATGCCAGAGCGCCATACTAACATCGCCGCCGACGGCTCTAAACCAGTTTGGGTTATTAGAACCGACGAATCCGAAGAAATGATCCGCCGCGCCGGCATGCTTCTCGATACTATCTAGAATGTCGCAAGGATTCGATCGGATTTTTCTTAGCTGCCTTAAGCGCCGGGTAAATACCGAAAACTAGCCCAATCGTAAACGACGTCGCTAGGGTCATGCCAAGAATACTAAGATCAATATACGGCGCAAACGGCGTGACAATTGAAATGAAGAACGCCAGTGTATAACCAAGTACTAGTCCAAACAGCCCGCCCAGCCCCGAAAGAATAAACGACTCAAACAAGAACTGAAGAAGAATATTCCCCGAAGTCGCGCCGACCGATTTTCTGATCCCGATTTCGTGCGTTCTCTCCGCGACCGAGACTAGCATGATATTCATAATCCCAATCCCCCCAACGACCAAAGAAATCCCCGCGACTAAGGTCAGCATTCCCGAAACGATCATGAAAAGCCCGTTCGCCGGATGCGAAATGTCATCGCCATAAAGCACGGAAAAATTCGTATCGCCCGCTTTATTCGCAATAACTTCCTCACGAATTTTGCCCGCAAGCTCATCCATTTTGTCCGTGTTCTTTGCCTTAACATTAATCTGTTGGACCTGAATATTTTCGCCTTTTTTAACTAAGAACTCCGCATTCACGAACACTGAATTATCAAAATCAATGTTATTAAAGTTTATCGGATCATCCGCTTCCGGTAAGGCCCCAACCACGATAAATTTCTCGCCAAAAAGACTAAAAGTTTTCGCGACCGGCTCAGTCGTTCCAAAAAGCGAAAGCGAAAGCGATCGCCCTACGACGGCGATATTATCGTTATAATGCTTCTCTAAAAACGAACCTGATGAAAGCACTAGATTCTGGACTTTCGCGAAATCCGCACTTGTCGCCACGACCGGCGCCGATTCAACCGTCGAAGTATAATTCTCTCCATTATCGTTTACCCGATTCGCCGTCAAAGTCGCATTAATTTGCACAATCGGCGCCGCCGCCGCAACCTCCGGAAGTGCCGCGATGCTCGACACGTCCTTAAGACTTAAATTACTATTCCGATATTGCCCCGAGGAAGTCAGCTGCTCAACCACACTTTCAACCGTATTTTTTATCGAACTCGGCCGAACCACGATCAAATCCGAACCAGCCGCCTTAACCTGGCCATCGACCAAATTCCGAATGCTCCCCATGAGCGACAAAATCAAAATAATCGACGCCACGCCAATCGCAATCCCGAGACAAGTCAAAAACGAACGCGTGCGGTTTTTCGAAATCGACTCCCGCGCAAGATTATAATGTGTCCGAAAAAGCAGCGCCATTATTCTTTCTCCTTTTTCTTACCGAAATGTATCGAAACCGGCTCCGGCAAATCCTTGTCCGCCACAGTCTTGATGTCCGTATCGATCTGACCATCCAACATATTAATCACGCGCGTCGCATAAGTCGTAAGCGAAGGGTTATGCGTAACCATGATAATCGTATTTCCCTCTTCGTGAATCGCCTTCAATTCTTCCATCACGATATGCGCCGAACGCGAATCGAGATTTCCCGTCGGTTCATCCGCCAAAATAATTTCCGGATCAGAAACTAGCGAACGCGCAATCGCCACACGCTGTTTCTGGCCCCCAGAAAGCTGCGCCGGCATATAATATTCTTTCGGCTGAAGATGGAACCGCGACAAAACTTCGTCCGCTTGTTTTTCACGCCGCACTTTCGTAAAACCAGCATAAACCAGCGGCAGCGCCACATTGTCTAAAATATTCATCGTCGGAATTAAGTTGAAATCTTGGAAGATAATGCCAATTTTCTTGCTGCGAAACTTCGCTTTTTTTCGCGCCGAAATCCGCTCGACCGGATGCCCAGCCAAAGTATACGTCCCATCGCTAGACTTGTCGAGTAAACCAATTACGTTAAGAAGCGTCGTCTTCCCACACCCCGACGGCCCCATAATCATGATAAATTCGCCTTGTTTAACCTGCAAATCAAAGTCGCGCAAAGCAAAAATAGCAGCGTCTCCGTACCCATATCTTTTACAGATTTTTTTCAAATCTATGATAACGCTATTATTAGCAACCATTTTTTTCTCCACGCTTACGCCACCCGAACTTGTATTACTTAAATATATTATACTCTAAAATGCAAAATTTTTCAAGGGGTTGATTTTTTTACGATTTTCTGGTAAAATACAGACACTATGAGTTTCCTGCGAAGAAAACAAGATTATGAAGAATTCGATGACAACGAGTGGGCAGATTTAGATAACTTACTACCCAAAGAAGAACGCGCTGTCTTAAACGAGACCGAGGCAAAAAAAGCCAAAGAAGCTGAAGCCGCCAAAGAAGCTGAAGAACCCGAGGCTATTCCTATGCCCATGCCGCCGAGCGAAGAAGAAATCGCTAAAGAGCGCGAAGCTGCCGAACGTGCTGCCAAAAAAGCTGAAAAAGAGGCCGAAAAAGAAGCAAAAAAGGCCGCGGAAGAAGCTAAGCGCGCCGAAGAGGCTGCGAAAAAAGCTGAGGAAGAAGCTAAAGAAATCGAAGAAGAAGTTTCCGCGCTTGAAGAAGAAGTTAAGACCGAAGACGCGCCCGAAATCGAATCGCCAATCGTCGTCCAGAGAAAACTTATCGCCGCATTTTTGTACGGGACTTCCGTTCTCGAGAAGCGCAACGTCGTTTTAAACGCTAGCGACGAAGCTATGGTACTTTCCGGCATGCGCGACGGTCGTATTACCGATAAAGATGCCCATATTATCTTAAAAGCCATTAAAGACCCGATTAAGAAATATGGCGAAGACGGTGTCGACCGTCGCCTCGGCCTTGCCGAACGCGAACGCCGCATTCTCGCCTATATGACCGGCCTTGGTTTTAATGATTGGGAACAAACCGACGGCGTAACGATTAAAAATTTCGTTAAACGCTTCCCTCTTCCTGCCGATTTCGAAGCCGCTTCCGAAGGTTTCTTGAAAGTCATCAAAAACCATAGCGACGAAGCCGGTCTCGCCGAATACATCAAAGCCATGGAGAACTTTAAGCAGCAAGTCTACGGACTTCGTAAAATTTACTCTGAACAAATCGTCGCCCTCTGGCGCAAAGCCGCGGAACAAATTAAAACCGAAGCCGGTCTAATCGAAGTCAGCCCCGCCGAAGCGAAACTTTTGATTTATAAAACTGTCATTTTCGGCGACGCTCTCGTCCAGGGCCAAATGGAACGCAAATTAACGACCCAAGCGATCATCCGAAACGGCCTCGCCGCCAGATGGAAACTAAGCTTCGAAGGACAACGAATCGCCCTCTCTGGCGCCTTTAAAGCCGGCACTCGCGACATCGTCATCGCTTATACCGAAGCCGGCGAAAAAATGGTCGCAAGAAGCTACTATCGTGAAACCGACCAAGGCGTCTGGCGCTATCTTCCTGACTACGCCATCAAGACTAACAAAGCCGGCAAAGAAGAAATCTGGTGCGGCATCGGCTATGCCGAAGAGATGTTTAACCTTCCTGCCGAACTCCAGGCTAAACTTTCCGAAATCGTCAGCAAAGGCACGATTAAAACCCTTGATGATCCGGAATTCTTATTCGTCGGCACCGCCAAAAGTTACCCTTCCGTCGAAGAATACCTAAAAGTCCGCCGTGAAGGCAAGCTCGAAGGCGAAGTCTATACCGAAGTTGCTGCTCGCCCGATGATCACTCTCGCCGAACCTTCTCGCCATCGTTTAAAACCTTCCGAACTAAAAGTCGAAAAGATGGAACTAAAGCCGAATTTTAAAGAGAAGCTCTTCGATTATTCCATCCAGACCGCGCTTTACGGCAAAGTCAAGGCCGAAGTCTTCCCTTCTATGGACGGGACACTTAAGTATACTTTCATCGAAGATAACAACCATCGCGCCTGGATCTCGACCATCGATGCTCTCTCCGAAATTACTCCGATCGGCCTTCGCGCCCGCTGGGTCTTCGCTGGCGACCTCGCTACTCCAGTTTTCGTCACTCGCCTTTCCGCCGATGGCTTTGGCGATGAGAACGAAACAAAGGGCAACTATATCAGCATGTGGAAGACCTACATCGAGAAAATCGCCCTCGTAAAAGAATATCTTCGCAGCAAAATGGACCGCAAAAAAGTCCTCTAGATTAAACTTTTAATAAATTCCATGAACAGCGGATGGACTTTAAGCGGCCGCGACTTAAATTCTGGGTGCGCTTGCGTCGCAACGAAGAATTTATGTTTCGGCGCCTCAACAAACTCGACCAACTTCCCATTCGGCGAGGTGCCAGAAACCTTAATCCCGCCCTTAGAAATCGCATCCAAATATTTCTGATTAACTTCATAACGATGACGATGACGCTCAATCACTTTCACGGATCCATCTCCCAAAACTTCCGTCCCCATGATATATACGCCACATTTTTCGACTTCATCTTTATAAATTTGCGCCGTC
Source organism: Candidatus Saccharimonadota bacterium (assembly GCA_017404725.1). Classification (GTDB taxonomy): domain Bacteria; phylum Patescibacteriota; class Saccharimonadia; order Saccharimonadales; family Saccharimonadaceae; genus Nanosyncoccus. The sequence goes on from JAFRBS010000012.1 coordinate 7,392, forward strand.
CTCGTCCCCTTCTTTAATTTCGCCGGGTAATCGCCAAGCCGCATCGTCCCGCCAGTCTGCTGCTTCCCCTCTTGTCCATCCATAATATATATGACATTTTTAAAGCCCCTCGGCTTCTTAAAATCTGGGTCGTTCAAAAATTCCTCGCTTCCGGCCCCGGACAAGCCTCCACGCCGCGCCGCCGCGATACACGCCATCTGCATCCCCAGACAAAGCCCAAGATACGGCTTATCGTGTTCAAGCGCAAATTCAGCCGCTCGAATTTTTCCTTCGCATCCACGCACGCCAAACCCGCCCGGAACGACCAACCCATCAACTTTCTCAAAATCCTCTTCCGTCGCTTCTTCCGCATTGATCCACTTAATCTCAAGATTGACCTTATTATGCGCCGCCGCCGCTTTTAAGGCCTCGGTTACGCAAATATACGTGTCGTCATTCCCTACATATTTTGCTACCAACCCAACTTTTACCGTTTTGTCCCAATCCGTCGCGCGCCACGCCGAAAAATCTGCCCATGCACTCATGTCTGGCTCAGAATCGTCATCCATAAAATCGTTCAAAATATTCAAAACGCCCGATTTTAAAACGTTAAACGGCACATCATAAACCGAATTAATATCTGGTAAATTTACTACTGCATCGCTCGAAATCCCCGCAAAACTCGCAATTTTCTCACAAATCGCCCGCGGCGCCGGATTTTCCGTCCTAACGCAAACGATATCCGGAATAATCCCGAATCCCCGAAGGTCAATCAGCGCATTCTGCGCCGGCTTCGTCTTTAGCTCCTTCGAAGTATTGATCCATGGCACATAAACTACCGAAAGATAAAGACAATTTTTCTTCCCGACAGCGTTCGCAAACAGCCGAATCGCCTCAATGAACGCCATCCCCTCGAAATCGCCGACCGTCCCGCCGATCTCCACGATATGCACGTCCGACCCGGCTGAAGCTTTTGCGATTTTCTCCTGAACAAGATCCGTAAAATGCGGAATTAGCTGGACCGTCTTCCCCCGAAAACCGCCCGAGCGCTCTTTCTCGATCAGCTCTTTATAAATCCCGCCCGAAAGCGTAATCGAATACTTTGAGGTTTCAAAATCAAGAAATCTCTCATAATGTCCAAGGTCAAGGTCCGTCTCTACGCCATCATGCGTAACGTAACATTCGCCATGTTCAACTGGATTCAAAAGCCCCGCATCAACGTTAAGATACGGGTCACATTTCTGCATCGTGACCTTATAGCCCTTGGCTTTCAGAATCGCGCCCATCGACGCCGCCGTAATTCCCTTTCCGACGCCAGATAAAACCCCGCCGGTCACGAAAATATACTTACACTGTTTATTTTTTTCTGCGGACATTAGGACACCTCCTTCCCACCGCTTAACTTAATAAAACCTCTTATCTCTATTTTACCACATTAATCCCGCCGCGGCCTTAAAATCTTTTGGAAAAAATACCCAATCATCCCGCCCGCGCAGTTTAAAAGTATGTCATCGACATCAAATACCCGCCCAATTTGCTTTTGCGCAAATTCAATTCCAACCGGCACCCCCAAAATCAGAAGCATCGCGATAAAAAATCCAAAAAATCCTCGCCCCGAAAAATACCCGACGAAAAACCCAAACGGCAAAAACATCAAAACATTTCCTACGACGTTCAGCCAAAAATCGATACTCGAAACCGGATACCGCTGAATCGTCGCAAACAAGGTATAATTCACACCACCGTCATAATCGTTCAGATCTCCCTTAAACACAATCATCGCGATCAGAACCACGTATGCCGCAAACGCGACGAGCGCCAAAAACTTCAAAATAAACTTAAGCATTGACTATATTATACCACGCACAAAAATGGCGGAAGCGTCTGGACGAAGTTCGAACTTTAAGACAATGGAAAAGCTCGGGAATCCCCGAGCTTATGCCTATAGGACGATAAAGTTTTTTGCACGTAGGTATGCACGTGCCTCTCTAATGTGCGCTTCTCTAATTCTTTCATTAGCCTCATCAACTATTTTGCGATAATATTCAGAACTATAGGGGCCATTAACCTCTATCTTTTTTGCCGCTATGTGGTCATTTTTTGGCACAACTATCCTAGTCATTTTATCACCTCCTATATAAAGAACCGTAAATTACTACCTGATTAGATTATAACAAAAAAATGGCGGAAGCGAAGGGATTCGAACCCCCGATGGTTTTACCCATACACGATTTCGAGTCGTGCGCCTTCAACCACTCGGCCACGCTTCCGTCCCCTTTATTTTACCATAATTTCCCGCCCTCCGCCAGCGATACTTAATCCGCTGCTCAAACGCCCCTTGCCACCCCTGTTATTTTGTGCTATAATACGCCCATGAATATCTTGGCAATCGAAAGTTCTTGCGACGAAACCGCGGCGGCGATTCTTTCTGGTGATCCGAAAAACCCCAAAGCCGTACCCGAGCTTCTTTCCAACGTCGTCGTTTCCCAAATTGACATCTTTAAAGCCTACGGCGGGGTTATCCCCGAAATCGCGGCCCGAAATCACCTCGATGCGATTTTGCCGGTCATAAAAAAGGCTTTTAAAGACGCTAATTTTCTAACCGCCGACAAAACCGAGAACTGGGACAAAATCGACGCTATCGCCGTTACTCATACTCCCGGCCTGCTCGGCTCCCTGCTCGTCGGCACTTTGACCGCTCGCACGCTCGCGATCCTGCACGATAAACCTCTCTACGCCGTTCATCATCTAAAATCCCATATCTACGCCAACTGGCTCGAAAATAATAACCCTCCAGAATTTCCGCTGCTCGCTCTAGTGATCTCCGGCGGCCATACTCAGATTATTTACATGAAAGAGCATAATCATTTCGAAATCATCGGAACGACCAGAGACGACGCTGTCGGCGAATGTTTCGATAAGGTCGCAAAAATTCTCGGCCTTCCCTACCCTGGCGGCCCAGCTATCACAAAAGCCGCTGACGGTAAAATCGAAAACGCCGACGGCACCAATTTTGTAAAAGTCCGCCCCGGCGACCCCGAAAAATACAAGTTCCCACACCCGAAACTTACTTCCGCCCCACGAAATCCTAGCCCAGCTTCCGCATCGCACGACCCAAAAATGCCGAACAACCCGTCTTATGACTTCAGCTTCTCCGGTCTAAAAACCGCAGTTCTCCGGACCGCCCAAGAAATCGCCGGTGTCCCAATTTCTACGCCTAGTTATGAGCTGAAAAATCTCCTAACCCCTGAACAAAAGGCCGATTTTGCTGCTAGCTTCGAAAAAACCGCCGTAGACATTTTGCTCGAGAAACTAAACCTCGCCCGCGAAAACTACCCCGACGTGAAATCCATCGTCATCGCCGGCGGCGTCTCCGCGAATACTAGGTTAAGGGAGAAGACTGGACAGCTATTTTCTAGAGTTTACTTACCTTCAAATTCCGCCACGTATATTCCTGACGGCGCCGAGAAAGCCGCCCGAAGGGCGGACTTTCCCGGACGCCCAGCGTATGACGTGCCGGAATTTGATGGAACTCTAGAAAATAGCTGTCCAGCCTTCTTCCCAGAACCCCGTTTTTCCGGCGATAACGCCGCCATGGTCGGCGCCGCCGCTTTCTACGAAATCATGAGCGGCGTAAAACCGACCGACCCATATTCCCTAGACATCATGCCTCGCTCTGAGATCTACTAAACTACCCCTCAAGCAGCTTACAAATCAAACTCACAATCAGCTCTTTTTCGCTCGGCTTACTTTCCGCAACGAGCAAAGCAATCGCCGTCAGCGCCCGATCCGAGATTTTCGTTTCCCCCGAAGCGGTCAGATGACAATCATTCATCGTCAAAAACACCACGAAAAGTAGCGACCCAATCCGTTTATTCCCGTCATAAAACGGATGGTCCTTAATCACGAAATATAAGAGATTCGCCGCTTTTTCCGGCACGCTCGGATAGAGTTCCTTCCCTGAAAAACTCTGATAAATCGAGGCTAGGCTCCCCTCGAAGCTCTCGTTTCGTTTCTTCCCGAAAAGCTCCCCCGCGTCCAAGCTCTCGCGCAGATTTTCGATCATCACCTCGCACATCGCCGGCGTCAAATCCTTCTGCTTCCGCTTCTGCGAATTTAAGCCTCGAAGATCAATATACCCGTCGTCATACTCTTTCAGCGCCTGAAAACTCCCGGCGTATTTAGAAATCACCTCGAGTACGCCATTCGCCTCGCCCGCATCTAGGTCGTATCGCGCAGTCAGTCTCCTGACCACCCCCATCATCTCCTCGACCTCGCGCAACCGTTTCGTGTCGAGTTGCGCCAGCCGCCGCTCATTCACCGCCACGCCCGAAACCAGGTATTGCTTCAAAGTCCTCGTCGCCCAAACCCGAAAATCCGTCGCCTTCTTCGAATTCACCCGATACCCGACCGAGATAATCGCGTCGAGATTATAAAAACTCACCTCACGCCGAACCTGCCGTTTCCCCTCTGTTCGAACCGCGAAACTTTTTTTCGCAGTTCGTTTTTCCTCCAGCTCGGCATCATCATAAATATTCTTCAAATGGATTTCGATGCTACGCCTCGTCACTCCGAAAAGTGCCGCAATCTGGTCAATAGTCGCCCAAATCGTCTCCCCCTCCGTATCAACATCAAAAACCACCTCCCCCTTCGCCCCCTTATAGATCTCAATCTGTTTATTCAAATCTTTCATCCTTATTTTTATCTTATCATATTTGCAAAAAAATACCTCGAACTACCATTGTGGAAAACTTTCGCACCCCCTGTGGAAAACTCACTCGTTCCCTGTTATTTTCAGGTGTGGTATAATAAAAACCATGAACGAGCATCTTTTGCAGAGTAAAATTTGGGAAAAATACGAAAATTTAGAAGGCAAAACCACTTTCCGCTTGACCGGTGATGATTTTGATTGCCTAGTAACGAAGGGCGAAACTCCGTTTGGCAGCTATCTCTATCTTCCCTACGGCCCGACTTTGAAATTTGACAAAAAATCTGAAAAATCAGCAAAAACCGCCGCGTCAACTACTAAACCCCAAAACGCTACCACGTCAAATATCAAAACATCCAAAAAATCAGACGCAAAGGCAAAGACCCAGGCCAAAAAAGCCCTTAAAAACGCCCTCAGTGCCCTCCAGACGCTCGCAAAAGACCAAAATGCTTATTTTATCCGCATTGAACCGACTTTCGCCTTCAGCACCGCGGATATCGCTTCCTGCGCAAAATCCGCTAATGCCAACAAATCCGCCAACGAAACTAGCGCCAAAATCGCCAAGACCAGAAAATCCTACGACCTCGACCCTCATTATACCTGGATTTTAGACCTAAAAACCGCATCCGAAGAAGATTTGCTAAAAAATATGGAATCTAGAAAAGTTCGCTACTGGAAAAATGCCGAGAAAAAAGGCATCACGCTCCGGACGACCAAAAACCCCGAAGAAATCACAATTTTGACAGATTTTCTCAAAAATTTGGGCGAAAAAGACAAATTTATCCCCCAAACCGAGCAGCACCTCAAAAATCAGCTAAAATCCGGCGATTTTGCGACCCTATACATCGCGGAATTTAAAGATCCCGCCGACGAAACTGCCAAAAAAATCCCGATCGCCGCAGCTCTCGTTTACGATTTTAAAGACACTCGTTATTATGCCCACGCCGCAACCGATTTTGAACATCGAAAATTCCAAGCCGGCAGCATCATTTTAATCCAACTCATTTTAGACGCCAAAAAAGACGGCAAAAAAATCTTCGATTTCTGGGGTATTACGAAATCCGAAGACAAAAATCACCCTTGGTATCAGTTCACCCAGTACAAAAAATCTTTCGGCGGCCGCGAAGTTGAATATTCTGGGACTTATGACCTGATTTTGAACCCCGTAAAATACCGCCTCTACCAACTAGCCCGAAAAGCCAACCGCCTAGTCCGAAAAGCCCGCTAAAACTGGCAGGCCCATTTCTCTAATCCGGCAGATCAAATAGCGGCACTCTTCCCTCATTTTTCACCGCCTCTGCCTTCCGCATCAGTTTTTTGATTCCCTCTTCAGAATTCGCCGACCCGATATGTACGGTTTTCACGACTTTCCCGTGTTCCTTATAACAAACCTGAACCCCCGTCGCCCCCGAGCCAGTCTTGAATTTCCGCACATACGCCATATTTTCATCTTACCATAATTCCCTTTCCCGCGCCACTCTATGCACGCCATATCACAGCCCAATTCCCCACACCTCGCCATCGCCATAAACCCCAGTAATTCCCCGCCCTTTTCCACTTTTGTGTAAAAATCCTATCTCCCATTCCCCTTATTCTTAGAAACCTATTGACTTAGCAACCCGCCTATGCTAAAATAGATATAACAATTATCAAGGTCATATACGATAATTGGGAAAACAAGGGTGGAAATCCGCAAAAGAGCAACTGTAATAAACTCTTTAGCGTATTTTGTCAAGCGCAAGGCAACTACGCACGACAAAAATCAAACTATTTCACAGACCGCTCCACGCAGTATGGATTTTGACACCCAAAAAAAGAACCCGAACAGGCGATCACTTGTCTAGGAAAAACAGGGAAACGCAACCCCTGTTTTTTCTATCTAGCCGTAAGTAAAAAATCCCCCGCCGAAAAACCAAACCGGCGAGGGATCACAGGGAGGGATTCATCGAATCCCCATGGTACTTAGGGCTACCCCCTACAACACATTTTAATTATACCAGAAAATCAGAAAAAGTGCGAGCCTAGCCCTCAGCCAACAGGGAACAAAAACGCATTAAAAAGTCAAGTCAAAGGCCCAGTTCAGAACCCAAACCAGAAAACTACACCCCTCCCAACCAAGACCCAGTCAGGCCTAAATCGCCTCGCGCTCCAGTTTCAGCCGCTCTATCAGCGCCTCTTTTTCAGCAATCGCACGCCGCGTCTCCTCGACCAACTCCGCCGGCGCCTTATCTACGTAACGCGGATTCATCATCCTCGCGTTAAGCCCATCAAGCTCGCGTCCAACCGCCAAAATCCGTTCTTCCAAAGACGAGGCATATTCCGCAACCACCTCAGAAGGTACATCAAGATAAACCTCGCGACCAGAAAGCGCCAACCGAATCCCTCGCGGCTGCCCCTCACAAGACATTACCGACGGAGCCTTCGTCAAAGACTGAATCAAAAGTTGATTATCGTCCACCAGGGAATCATCGCCAAACAAAACCGGCCACCTTTTTCCGCCCGGGATCGCCACATAAGTCCGCCGAATCTCCGAAACCACTGTAGTCAGCCCATCGAATTCCGCCGCCGAAATCGGATCGTATTTCAGCCGAGCAGGCCAAGCAGCCTCAATAATCATACCGGAAGTAAAGCTCAAATTCTGCCAAATCGCCTCTGTTACAAACGGCGCAAACGGATGAAGCATGACTAAGATATCCATCAAAGTCTTTTTAAGCAGCGGCACATTTTTATAAATCTTCTGGCTCTCAATAAACCAGTCCGCATACTTATCCCAAATCAGCGAGTGTAGCGTCTCGACCGCCTCAGCAAACCGATACGTCTTCATCTGCTTCTCGACCGCCGACCGAGCAGTATCAATCTCCCGACAGATCCAGTCCTCGCCCATGTTCAAAGTCCGTACCTTATCATCCCCCTCATACTCATCAACCATGCTCTGAACTAGTCTTGACAAATTCCACAGTTTATTACATAAATTACGTCCAGAAACTACCGAATTCTCGGAAAATGCCTGGTTCATACCCGCCGAGCGACCTCTTAAAATCCCCATCCTAAACGCATCAGAACCATACTTGGAAACCAGCTCAACCGGGTTCAAAACATTGCCCTTAGATTTCGACATCTTCTGGCCGTGCGCATCCAGAACCAGCCCATGCAAATAAACCTCGCGGAAGGGAACTGAACCCGTCACATAAAGCCCCATCATAATCATCCGCGCCACCCAGGCAAACAGAATATCCGCGCCCGTTTCCATCACGTTCAACGGATAGTACGGGTTAGACAAACCCTCCTCCCAGTCCGTACAGACAATCGGCCAGTGCGAAGACGAGAACCACGTATCAAAGGTATCCTCATCACGAACATACTTCGCCCCGCCGTACTCAATCTCGGAAAGCTCCGTCCGCGTGTCGAAAATCCACTCCGGCAACTCATCTTGGGAAGCTTCAGCAGGGATGCTATTCGAGGAAGAAGGAGCATCGGAGCGAGCGGTACTTTTCGTACCGTGAGCGAGAAGCGCATCTTCTGACGAAGAAGAGCGCCCTGATGTAGCTTTCCGGAACATTGGGATAGCAATCCCCCACGGTATCTGCCTTGAAATATTCCAGTCTTTAAGTCCCTTAAGATAATTCAACAAAACCTTCTTCTTCGAAGCAGGGAAGAACTTAATCTCGCCCGCCGACACCGCCGAAATCGCCGCCGCCGCCAACTTCTCCACATCAATGAACCATTGCTCTTTTAGCGTCGGCTCAATCACCGTGCCACACTTATAACAATGCGCCACTGCGTGAGTAATCTTGTGTTCACCACGAAGCAACCCGGCCTCCTCAAGATCATGCAGAACCTTCTTCCGGCACTCAGCCGTCGAAAGCCCATCATATTCTGGCCCACAGCCCGTCATCATCCCCGCATCATCAATTACTCGAATCCGATCAAGCCCATGTCGCTCACCAACCTCAAAATCGTCGTAATCATGCGCCGGCGTAATCTTCACCGCACCTGTTCCATACTCAGGATCCGCATGCTCATCAAACACGATCGGAATCTGCCGCCCGGTCAGCGGTAGCTCTACTAAGGCCCCCTCAAGGCCGGCATACCGCGAATCTGAAGGATTAACCGCCACCGCCACATCCCCAAACAATGTTTCGGGCCGAGTTGTAGACACGATTATTTCCGAAACAACGGGTGACGCGGCTGGGGGGACCCCCGCGGATCCGCCTAACGCGGACTCCGTGGGGGAACCTGCCGCGGCAGAACCCGTTGTTTCAGAAACAATCGTGTACGCAATATCCCAAAGCTTACCTTTTTCATCGACATGCTCAACCTCAATATCCGCAAACGCCGTCTGGTGCTTCGGACAATAATTCACCAGCTTCTCACCCCTGTAAATCATCCCGTCGTTCCACATCTTCTCAAAGGTCTTGTAGACCCGACGAACAACTTTCTCATCCAGCGTAAAAGTCTCAGAAGCCCAATCACAGGATGCGCCAAGCTGTCGCACCTGAAACTCCATGTTGCTCTTCTGCTGATGTACAAAATCCCAAACCTGCGCATAAAGCTCCTCGCGCGAGAAGTCAAATCGCGAGCGACCCTGCGCTTCCAAAACCCGCTCATAAACCACCCAAGTCTCGAACCCAGCGTGATCCGCCCCTGGAATATACCAAGTCGACTCACCACGCAGCCGGTGATACCGAGCCAGAGAATCCTCAAGCGCTACCGTCAAACCGTGTCCAATATGCAAATTCCCATTCGCATTTGGCGGCGGCATCACGATCGAATAAGCCTTCTCAGCCTCTAACGAAGCCGGCGAAAACACCCCAGAAGCCTCCCACGCCGCATAAATCTCTGCCTCAAACTTGTCCGGTTCATACGCACTCGAAAATTTCATAAAAACTCCAAATTATCTACAAAAATTATATCATATCTTGAAAAATTTTGCGTTTTGTGCTATAATAGATAAGTTGTCTATAAACTAACGTTTTGGGAGACAAATACTCCCCGGCAAGCACATCACATCGAGGAGGTGTTTAGATGTCAAAAGCATCAACAAAGCTGAACGGCGTTCGCAGCGTAGAGAGCGTCGAGCACCCGCAGGCCGCCCAATATGCGGAAAACGGCCAGCGAACCGGCCAGGTCACCAGCTATTTTAACTGGTGGATGGCAGTTGACGAGTCAGAAGGCCAGCAAAACGGTCTACTGATGGGCTTTCCAGAGGTGATAACTTCTGCCAGAAACGGAGAGAAAATCCGTGTCATCGGCGAAGCTAGCACCCGCATCGTCAACTCGGTTCTAGAAATGAAATCTGCTCCGAACGGAGCAATCCTGGTAGTTTTAGAGGACCATCACACAGAGGTGGTCCTCTATCCGAACCTACAGATTACGCCCAGAGTGGACGCAATCGAACAATATTGGTTCGAGACCGCTGAGGGTGAAGATGAGATATTCCCGGACGTCCCTTCGGACGCAGAGGAATCGTTCATCGTTCACGGACAATTGCAGGACCGCCGAGAAACAAACGTTCTCGTAACCCGCCTGATAGATTTTACAGGGTCAGGCTACGAAAACGGGATATTTCTGGCCGTCGGAGCCGGACAGAGGTATATTCTCGAAAAACCGACGGGAAAGACCACTGTCCAAGCCTGGCGAACCGCCAACAAGGCGGCCTCCGCTTAAACAGCACCTCAAAGCGCCGAGCCTAACCGCCCGGCGCTTTTTCATGCTATAATAGAGCTGACACTTTATAGTTCAGGGACTCTAACCCAAAGTAATTGTACTTTAAAGGAGGTAAAAACCATGTATAGTGGAAAGATTTGGATTACTGATTGCCACGGCAATCGCCATGAAATGACGCCCGAAGATTTGCTTAAACTCATCAGGGAAGACAACAAGTCAAAACGGCGCTGGTTCGCCCCAGTTTCTGAAATTGTCGAAGTAATTTCAGACCCTGAGTTTCCAGAGCCAATCGCAAACGAGCTAAAATGCATCATCCTTCGTAATTTCGCCGATTTACTACTCGGACTACATAAAAGAAGGATCGAGCACATCGACCAGCTCGCAGCTGCCTATTGCTACTATTCTCTACACGGCAAAGCCGGAAAACGCGCCAAACGACTCTACCGTGAAAATCTGCTAAAATCCGCAATCGAACACCCATCTTGGGACGAGTTTTCTATCCGTCCCCCTAGCGATACAGAGTGGAGAAAATTCTGTAATAACTGGCAGAAAGAAGCACTCCAAAATTTCACAAAACGCTTCGGAAACGACTTCATGCGTTTTGAAACGATGATCGAAAACGACCTCAGATCATCAGTAAGGCGCGCCGACAAAAACGGGGAATTCGAACAGGACAAAGCCTGGTTCGATAAGCGACTGTCCGAAATCTATAACGACTAACCCAATATCCGACTCTTAGGCAGGCCCCATGGGCCTTCAACATCAAGGCAGGGAACTACTCCCTGCCTTTTTGTTCTACCCCCCCAAGCGTGCCATCGCTATCAACAAAAAATATAGAGTCATTAAAGCTCTTGCAAAAAATCTCATTTTGTGCTACCATTATATAAACAATGTAACGCAAGGAACAACACAATGGCAACTACTATCGCTAAAACCGCAAATATAAACGTCCGCGTCGACAAAGACGTAAAAGAGAGATCTGAAAGCATTTTGAGCGAAATGGGGATGTCCATGTCTACCGCAATTAATTCTTTTTTACGCCAAATCATTACCGAACGAAGCTTGCCATACCGACCATCTACTAAACGCGCCAAAATCACTACGATAGATGATTTTGCCTCAGAGAGAGATTTTATCGATTATCTTAACGAGGGAATCGTTGAAGCAAACTCTGGCAGGACTACTCCTAAAGACGTCGTTATGAAAGAACTAGAGGAGGATTTTGGTGTCAAAATACTCGATTAATATCACGAATACCGCAAAACACGAACTCCGAGAAATCGTTGACTACTATTTTTCTAATCTCGAAAATCCGCTTCTTGCAGTAAAAGTTCTGCGTAAAATCAACGAGACTTTTGACGCTATTGCGACTTTTCCTGAAGGCTACCAAATCTATGAAGGCAAAACTACTGAAAAACTTCGCAGTACCCGCGTTATGCATTATCGCATTTTCTACAAAATCGATAATATTGAGCACCTTGTTTCCATCATCCATATCATCTATGCTAAACGCAATCTAGATGAGCTTTTATAGTAAATCCATATAAAAAACCACAAAAACGCCCTTAAATCCCTTTGAGAGCTTCCAGAACGCATGAAAAGCCTTAAGCAGTAACCTTCAGCCTCTCGGCCAATTCAGCCATCTCAGCGTCGCTCAGCTTGACCGTACGCCCATGCTCCCAAGTCTCATCATACGGCAAAAGGTGAATATGTGCATGCGGCACATCCGTTCCAATGACCTTGAACAGTGTCCTAGCCCCTAGAACTTTTTCCATATTGACAGCCAATTTTCGCGCCGTCGCCCACATCGCCTGATAATCCTCATCCGAAAGCTCATAAATCTTGTCCACCTCTACCTTCGGCACAACCAGCGTATGCCCCGGCGTCTCTGGCGCAATGTCTAAAAACGCAAAAGTCTTATCATCTTCATAAATCTTATAGCAGGGAATCTCCCCCTTAATAATTTTCGTAAAAACCGTACTCATAAACTCTCCTTTCTATTACAAAAGCTGTTTTGCCGCCAACCGAATCATATCGGACCAAGCCGCCGCAACGTGAGGCGTATTCACAATCTGTTCCATCGTGAAATTGTTCCGAACCATGACCGCGACCTCTTGGATAATCTCCGCCGCGTTCGGCGCCATAATCGTCGCGCCGAGAATCTTCCCGTCTTTCGATGAAATCATCTTGATAAAGCCCATTTTGAAATCTTGTGTCTTCGAAGCCGTCGTGACCGAAAGTGGCAAAATAATGCTGCTATACCTCTTGTCGCGCTTAGTCAAATCATCCTCAGTCATGCCCACGACCGCGATCTGCGGGTCAGTATCAGTAACCCGAGCAAAACCGCTATAGTTCGCATAATTCGAGCTGTGACCTAACATATTGGAAACCGCCAGCTCTCCCTCATAGACTGCCTTCTCCGTAGAGCTATCTCCGCCAATCACATCGCCCGCGGCATAGATATGCTTTTGCGTTGTCTGGAGCATCCGATCAACCCGAATCGAGCCATCTTTTTTCAGCTCCACCCCTGCATTTTCCAGTCCAATATCCGTCGCCGGGCGAGAACCCGTCGCGAGCACAATCGTCTCGACTCGGACCAATTTTTCTTGCCCGTCTCGTAGAAAAATCACCTTCTCGGAAATCGCATCTTTCTCAATCGCAATCACGCGCGTATGTTTTAAAACCTTGATGTCGTAGCGCTTCGTGAAGTATTGTTCAAGAACTTGACCAACCTCTTCATCCTCCTGAGGAAGTAGCCGCTCCGAAAGCTCCGCAATCGCGACCTTACTCCCGAGCTCCGCAAAATACTGCGCGAGTTCCACCCCCGAGGCTCCACCCCCGATCACCATCACCGTCCTCGGCGGACGCTCAACTTTCAACGCATCATCAGGGGTCAGATACGGCACATTGTCCAGACCCGAAACTCCAAAATCCTTCTGTTCAGAACCTGTCGCAATCACAAATTTCTTCGCGACTAAGTTCCCCTCGCGCCCGACCGAAATCTCATGGTCGCTCACAAAATGCGCCCGACCTCTGTAAAATTCAATTCCTAGATCTTCAAGCTGTTTCTTTAGCTCCGCCGTCGCGTTTGCCACCACTCGCTCGCGCCAGTGTGCCACCGTCGGATAGTTAAAACGCAAATTCTGCGAAGACAGCCCAAACCGCGAGCCATAAATCGCCCGCGAATAGAGATGCGAAAAATTCAGGCTCGCCGCATACGGCAAATTCCGCGTCTGAATCTCCGACCCCCCAAGTTTACCTTTCTCAACAATTGCGACTTTCTGCTTTCTTAGAGCCGCCGCTTTTGCCGCAGCAATCCCAGCCGCCCCACTGCCGATCGCTACTAAATCAAAATCGTACTTTACCATTTATACTATTTTACCACGATTTCGGTAAAGATACGCAACATCGGCGTCATATTTCCGAATTCGCGCCGCTGTTACCCGATCAACATCTGCCTTCGTGACCTCGCCGCGCTCCAAAACCCACTTCTCGACCTCTTTCGCGACCTTATCCGCAATCAGCTCCATCGCCCCGACGTGCCGATTTAAAACTCGCCCCTCGCGCATGATATCACGCTTCAAACTCAGAGTAGAAAACCCCTTAACGGTTTTCCCAGCCTGCTTTTTTCGCCTTAAACTTATCTTCTTCATCTACGACTTCCCCATAATCTTAAACGCCAAAAGAAACACCGCCAAGGTGATAAACCCGACCCCTGTCATAATCTTAAAGAAATCCTTGTTCCTAACGCGCCATTTCTGAACCTCGACCACTGTTTTCCCGCGGTTAATCAGCATCTGCGCAATCCACATCGGCGCCGCCGAAATAATCACATAGACCAGCACCGAGATAATCTGTAACCCCTGCGGCATATTCACAATCGAGTTCCCCGCCGCGATCATCAAAGCCGCCGCAAACGGCGCTTCCGCACAGGCGATCAGCATCCCCAGAGAAAACGCCTCGACATTATCATCCGTCTTCTGCGCTCTGGCCGTAATAAATTTCGCAAAACTCCGCGGAATCCAAAGCTCCGTCCCTTCGCTCTTCTTGCGATAATAAACAAACCAGACGAAAAACGCCAAAACCGAAAGCACCATAAATAACACCATCACCCCTGCCGCCGGCATAATTCCGCCAAAAATCACTAGAATGAAGAAACAAATGCTCGAAATCGCCAGCCCTGTAAACAGGGAAAAACCGAGAATAAAATTCAGCGTCAGCTCCTTAGTCTTTCGCTTTATGTTACTGCCCAGGCTCGCGTGGTACAGCAAAACCAGCGCCGAAATCCCGAGCTGGAGCATCCCATGAACCAGCCCTGCGAATATCACGATAAATAGGTCAATCAGGTCGTTCATAGGTCTATTGTACCACTTATGCTTGCAAAAAGAAACGGGCTTTGCTAGACTTTTCTTATGAACAAACTGCTCCGCGCTCTTTGCGCCATCAGTTTATTCTTGGGGAGTTTCCCCACGCACCTTGCTATCGCCGCCCCTACGGCATCCCCTACATCCCTGTCAGACTCGCCTACTTCGTCTGACTCATCGTCTGAATCGCCTACTTCAGACCCGCCTATTTCAGATTCGTCCGACCCGCCCGCGTCAGATCCGCCTACTTCATCTGACCCGCCACCTGCGACGACGATTACCCCTTATGGACTACTGAAAAATCATCTTTTTATCAAATCTGTAAATCCCGGCTTTAAAGTCGACTCCGTCGCCGAAACTGGGGAAATGATCGAGCTAATGAGCGACGCTGATGTTTCGCTCCCCTTAGACGGCGTGTTTTTGCGCTACAAAAACAGCTCCGGCACCCCTTATGTAATTTACGAATTTCCGCCTGGAAGTACCATGATCGGGGAAACAATTTTGTTGCGCTACGACAAATCGCCAGAAATCAAAGTCGCGCTCGAGGCCGCCGATCCCGCCACGCCTGCCGAAACTAACCCCGTCACGCCTGCCGAAGCCGTGCTTACTGGCATCGCCGACGCGACCTACTCAAAAACCCTCGCCCTGGCCGGCTCGCTTGAACTCGTTTACCAGGACGAGAGTGGCGAACAGACGATTGATTCCGTCTGTTGGACCGGAAAATCCGGTTGCTTGGCGAAATTTAGCTCCAGCTCGCCCGCCACTCTCGTCCGCGACGAAAAAACGCGTGAATTTTTGAAAGAAACCGACTATTTTCCCGTTTTTTCGGGCGGGCTTTATCTCCCAAAAGAAGAACTTCCCGCCGAGGACGATGAAAATGCCGAAGAAGCCGCTAAAACAGAGGTCCAATGCCTAGACCTCGAATTCTCGGAAATTTTGAGCTACTACGAAACCGCGAAAGATGAACAGTTTATCGAGCTTTATAACCCAACTAGCGAAGAAATTCCCCTGTCCGGCTGCTCTTTAAGATATAAAAACAAACTTTACGATCTCGTAAAAACCAACTCCTCCAGCGAAAATCCCGATCTAGACAAAATTTCTGCCGAGGGTTTCTACGTTTACCGGACAGCCGAAACAACCCTGACGAAAAATCCCAATTCCGAAAACACTATAGACCTCGTAGATGTAACTGGTGATACTGTTGCGACCATGAAATATCCCCACGGCCAGAAAAAGGGAACTGCTTATGCGCTAATTGGCGACATCTGGCAAACTACTTACTTCCCGACCCCTGGCGCGCCTAATGTCGCCCAGGAATTTAAGACCTGTCCACTCGGAAAAGTCCTGAACGAAGAAACTGGAAACTGCGTGAAACCCACCTCTATCGCCTCTGTTCAGCCTTGCCCCGCCGGAAAGTACCGCAACCCCGAAACCGGCCGCTGTAAGTCCGCGACCTCATCCACCGACACAAAAGAGCCCTGTAAGGAAGGCTACGAACGCAACCCTGAGACCGGCCGCTGCCGAAAGGTGAAGACCAACGAGGGCGCCGACTATGCCCTCGTGCCCCTAACCGGCGGCTCCGAAGGTTCCTCCTTCATCGCCCTCTGGTCCCTCATCGCCCTCGGCGCCCTCGGCCTCGGCTTCGCCCTCTTCCAGTTCCGCCGTGAACTCCGCTACGAACTAAAACACCTCCTGACCAAACTGAAAGGAGGCAGGTAATGACAGACGACACTAGGAGGCTGTTGAAGTTGATAAACCGTGCCATAGACAGTCTATATATTTCATTGATCAATAACGGGGCAGTAGAAAGGCTTACAAAAGCCTTAGAGTCCGTCGGAAATGGCAAAACCATAGATAAAAATGTGACTTTCGCGCGAATCACAAAATCCATGCTTAGCGAAATCAATGTCATCCGAGAATTACAGGGAAAAACACTCCTTACCAAACGCAATATAACCGCCTTTTCTGGCGCAATAAACGAGCACCTAGGGGAGCACATTAAAAATTACGGATCAGCTCGCAACGTAGCGCAAGCAGCATTCGATGTACTGACTAGTAAAGATACATTGATATTGCCAGGAAATATAGAGGGGAAAGGCACAGTCTTAGCAAATCGCAACACTAACAATCGATTCATTGACTCCGTAGCGCTTAGTAATACGGAAAGTGGCAAGACAAGCCTCAAAAGTATTTCTCCACGCTCAAACAAGCAAATCAAAAAACTCTCTACTAAGAAGAGAGAGCTTACTTGATGGCGACTTGGTAGGGGGGAACGATCCCTACATCGATACCGAATAGCTCGGCCGCCGGCTTCCCGAATTCCGCTCGACAAGCCACCATTACCTTCATTATAGCACAGACCACTGAAAAAAGCAATAGAAAGCGGGGCTCAAAAGCCCCGTTTTCTAGTCTAAACCAGGCAGATTATTTATCTACGACTTCGCCCTCAACCGGCTCGTCATCCGACTTATCGGAATCCGAAGACTTCTCGTCAGACTTATCGCCCTTGGAAGAGTCTTCGTTTGCCGCCTGGTACATCTTAGCCCCAATCGGCATAATCTTATCAGATAACTCCTTAGCAGCCTCCTCCAGCTTTTCTTTGTCGTCCGACGAGTCTTCCAAAACTTTCTTCGCCTCAGAAACAGCGTCTTCGATAGTCTTCTTGTCGTCATCCGAAATCTTATCTTTGTATTCAGACGGCATCTTCTCCGCCTGATAAATCGCATTTTCTAGGTGGTTTTTCGCGTCAATCGCTTCGCGCTTCTTCTTGTCTTCCTCGGCATGTTCTTCCGCCTCACGCGCAGCTTTCTCGATATCTTCTTTGCTCATATTTCCAGAGTTCTGAATCGTAATCGACTGCTCTTTCCCAGTGCCTTTATCTTTTGCAGTTACGTTCAAAATGCCGTTTGCATCTAGCGAGAAGGTAACCTCAATCTGTGGCACCCCACGTGGCGCCGGCGCAATTCCGTCCAAGATAAAGCGTCCAAGCGATTTGTTATCGGAAGCCATTTCGCGTTCACCCTGAAGCACGTGAATCTCAACCGATGGCTGGTTATCCGAAGCAGTAGAAAACACCTCAGACTTCGAAGTCGGAATCGTCGTATTGCGATCAATCAACTTCGTGGAAACACCGCCCATCGTCTCAATACCAAGAGATAACGGAGTAACATCGAGCAATAAGACATCCTTAACATCGCCCTGCAAGACGCCACCCTGAACCGCCGCACCAACTGCGACCACTTCATCTGGATTAACACCCTGCATTGGGTCCTTACCGAAGATGGATTTAACCTTCTCCACGACAGCTGGCATACGAGTCATACCCCCGACCATCACGACCTCGTCGATATCCGAAGCTTTTAGTTTTGCATCTTTCAAAGCCTTCTCAACCGGCTCCGCCAAGCGATCTAGAAGTGGCTGAACGAGCTCCTCTAGTTTAGCCCGGGTCAGGGTATATTCAAAGTGTTTCGGACCCTCCGCATCAGCGGTCAGAAACGGCAAGTTAATATCGGTGGACGAAGCGCTAGACAACTCTTTTTTAGCTTTCTCCGCCTCATCTTTGATACGCTGCATCGCCGCCGCATCACCCTTAATATCAATTCCGGACTCCTTCTCAAACTCATCACAGAGGTAATTTACGATGATATTATCAAAGTCTTCGCCACCCAGGTGAGTGTCACCATTAGTAGATTTAACCTCGAAGACGCCGTCCCCAAGTTCAAGGATGGAAACGTCAAAGGTACCACCACCAAGGTCGAAGACCGCGATTTGCTCGTCTTTCTTACTCTCAAGGCCATAAGCCAGAGCCGCCGCCGTTGGCTCGTTGATGATACGCTTAACCTCAAGTCCAGCAATTTTGCCGGCATCTTTCGTCGCCTGGCGCTGAGAGTCATCAAAGTAAGCCGGAACGGTAATAATCGCCTCTGTTACTGGCTCGCCTAAGAAGGCTTCCGCGTCCGCTTTGATTTTAGATAGCACCATCGCCGAAATTTCCTCTGGCGTGTATTCTTTGCCGTCCATCTCGACCGCGACACCGTTTTTTGCCTTCACGATTTTGTATGGCATGATATCAAGATCCCGCTGGACCTCTTTATCATCAAACTTACGCCCGATTAAACGTTTAATGCCATAGATTGTATTTTTTGGATTCGTCACACGCTGGCGCTGCGCAACTTTCCCCACAAGCCTCTCGCCCTTCTTCGTAACCGCTACGACCGAAGGGGTAGTCCGGTCTCCCTCTGCATTAGTAATCACCTCTGGCTTCCCAGCGACCATATAAGCGAACGCCGAGTTCGTCGTCCCGAGGTCAATTCCGATAATCTTACTCATTTATTATTATCTCCTTTCGTAATTTTTAGCACTCTTGCTTGAAGACTGCTAACTTTCTACCCCTATAATAGCAAATTAGCACTCACATGTCAAGACTGCCAAAACAGGGGTAGACCAAAAAATCCCCAACAAAAATGGCGGAAATACCTGGACGGGGTTCGAACTTTGCCCAATGCAATAATTAAATAGAGTATGCTGTCCCCGCTTTTACATATTTTCTAGGAAATGTAAAAACGGGAGGGGCGTCATCCAATCACAAGGTTACCCCGTTTTAACAAATATTGACAAAAACGTAAAAACGGGGTAAAATTAGACCGTGAGAATTCATTATACAAATCAAGGAACCCTCCAGAACTTTCGCAACTTTGCCGAAACGTTAGATTTTTCTAATCCCCAACGATTAATTGTTACAATGGATGAAAAGTGGGTCAACGTCAATCCGGCTCAATTAGCCCTTACTGCAGCACTTGCGCTTAAGGTAGGTAAAGAAAATGCTATAATTCAATCGCAAAATATACCTCTCTCTGCCAGATATCTCGATCGCATGGGCTTATATAATTTTTTCAGCACTCCATCACCGTTTAGGCAATACCGAAAAAAAGAACCCGCAGGACGCTTTGTACCGATTTCCATCATCAAGAACGGAGATGATCAATCTAAATTCGTTACTGACATTATTCCATTGTATCATCTTAGCGAAAAAAACTCTCGCATCTTAAGCTATATTGTTGGAGAATTAGTGCGCAATGTATTAGAGCACTCTTTCTCGGAAGACGGCGCTGTCGTCGCAGCGCAATACTACAAAGAATCAAATCGAATCAGTTTTGCAATTTGTGATACTGGTATCGGTTTATGGAAAAGCCTTCAAATTTGGCATCCAAAAACTGATAAAGAGGCATTGTCACTCGCCTTAACTCCGGGGGTGACCGGAACGACCCTAGAACTAGGCGGAACGTCAGAAAATGGTGGTGCCGGCCTTTTTTTCATTAAATCTATAGTAAAGATTTCAAGGAGTTATTTCGTGATAATGAGCGGAGATTCAGAATATACTCTATTGAAAACGCGCCCAGATATCAAAAATAGATTATATTCCGACCCATTTAAAGATCATTACGCCTTTAGTAACAGCATATCTAGATTTAACGGCACTTTAGTCGCTGTAGATTTAAAATTAGATAGCACCCCTGAGTTTCAAAAACTATTAGACGATATTGGCGACATTTATGATTCCGCAGTAAAAGAATCCCGCAGAAAACCAGCTCGCAAACCAAAATTTATTTAGAATGGAGAGACTAATGAAAAAAATTATTATGGAAAAGGAAGCCGGGCGATTTTGCGAAAACAAAGATATTGCGAAAAAGCTACGCGAAGAAATAATAGAACCCACCATAAGAGAAAAAGAGCCTGTCATTATCGATTTCGGAAATGTATCTGGAGCAACACAGTCTTTTATACACGCACTGGTTAGCAACGTTATACGAGAATATCGAGACCAAGCATTCGATAATCTTTTATATAAGAACGCATGCCTGGAAATTCAAAAAATAATTTCTATAGTTTATAATTATATGCAGTTAGATTAGGGCACCCGTTTTTACACCTTACATAAAAACGCGTAAAAACGGGGGATTCATATTAAACAGTAGCGACATTTTAGTAAAGCAAGGGCTCTTGCAAAGTTTAGGTTCGAACAAACTCAGAGCAGAGAAAAAATAACCAAATTTCGGCTATTCGTTCCGTTTGGCGGTAGAGACAGGATTCGAACCTGCGATACGGTTTCCCGCATACACGCTTTCCAAGCGTGCGCCTTCAACCACTCGGCCACTCTACCGCGTACTTCTAATTATACCACACTAATCTAAGTGTTTCCGCTTCTCGCTGTGCTTATGATTATTATTGCGGTTAAGAAGCGCAACTCGTACTTTTTTCGCCATAGATTTCTCCTAATCCTAAAAACTAACCTCTTAATTCTACCACGACGCCCGCTAAAAATCAACCCAGAACACCCCTTGAACTACCCCTAAAAATATGTTATAATAAAGATACTTTGTACATTAACAGGGGTAACACTACCCAGACCCGAAAGGAGGAAATATAATGCGTACTTTGCTAAAAAATGGAACCGTAGTTAACCCAGCCGGAAAGTCCGGCCAGCTCGACATCATCATCGAGGACGGCAAAATCGTTTACAAAGGCAAGTAAACAAAAA
The DNA here is from genome assembly GCA_017404725.1 of Candidatus Saccharimonadota bacterium. Classification (GTDB taxonomy): domain Bacteria; phylum Patescibacteriota; class Saccharimonadia; order Saccharimonadales; family Saccharimonadaceae; genus Nanosyncoccus. Next base: position 28,648 of record JAFRBS010000012.1, read on the forward strand.
GACTCGGATTATTCCGAGTCTTTTTCACGTTCAAATTTGGTATGCCCGGTAGGATTCGAACCTGCGACCTTTGGCTCCGCAAGCCAACGCTCTATCCAGCTGAGCTACGGGCACGAATGAAGGAGTAAAAAGAAAAGTTTTACTTTTTCTTTTTCTCCGAATGAGTAGCCCGAAAGCATTTTTGCCGCAGGCAAAAATGATTACGAGCACGAATGTTAAAGTTACGAGTCGCCCGAAGACCAAACCCTTCGGGCGCCCGTACATAGCTTTACTCCACACACCTCATCTAATCACTTGGTGTGGACATCGCTAAAAGTACCTAAGCAAAGCCTAAGAAAACATTTAGCGACCATCCACCTAGAAATTAAATGAGCATCACATCGCTGTGACATCTTTATTCTAACACATTTTTGAAAAATATGCTATACTTAAATTATGGAAAAGAGTAATATTGAAGAAACCCCGAAAACTGACACTCCGAAAGCCTCTCTTAAAACGTCCAAAAAATCCAACAAAGGTACAAAAATCAAAGCCAAACTCTTAAACACTTATTATGGCCACCCGCTAAAAGACATGAAATTAATCTGCATAACCGGTACCGCCGGGAAAGTTGAGGTCGCGCATTATGTTTACGAGATTTTGAAAGCCGCTGGCCACCCGGTCGAGCTCTTGGCCTCCGAAAATAACATTAAGCTCGGAACCCTACATAAATTCCTGTCCCAATCCTGGAAAGCCGGCGCGAACTACGTCGTCGTGACTGCCCCGGCGGAATCTCTCGAAAAAGACACTTTCTATGATCTCCCGGTCCATGTTGCCGCCCTGACGAACTACATTCCGTCTTCGCTTGGCGACGGATCCGCTGAAGATTATACCGCTGGCGAATCTACTCTCTTCGCGATGAGCCCAGATTATGTCGTCTTGAACCGCGACGATGCAAACTATTCCGAATTTGAGAAATTTGCCGGAACGAAAGGAACCTTGAGCTACGGTCAGGATCGCTTCAGCACTGTCCAGATCTTAACCCACAAGCTCTACAAAAAAGGCGCCGAAGCGAACCTCGTTATCGGCACCTCTCGCTTTACTGTTGCGACTTTCCTAACCGGCGAGCCGGTCGTCTCTTACATGGCCGCCGCCGCGACTATCGCGAACGCTCTTCATATTACTCCTGAAAAAATCACCGAAGGCATCGCCAATTATGAGCCTGCAGAATAAATAAATTATCCTAATAGCCTCTTTATCGCCGCCTCTGTAACCTTTAGATCCTCAAACTTATGCGGCCCGTCCGCACGAAGAATCGTCTTTTCGTGGCCCTTGCCTAAAATCAAAACCAAATCACCTTCACGAGCCTCAGAAATCGCCCTAGATATCGCCTTCGAACGATCCAGCTCAACAATAATCTGCTCGTCCGAAAGCCCCGCCTTTTTAGCGCCTTCGACAAACTCCGAAGCAATCGCCGCAGGGTTCTCATCCCGCGAATCGTCCTCTGTCACAATAATCAAATCGCTATATTTCCCAGCAATCTCGCCCCGCTCCGCCCGCGTTGATTCATCTCGTCGCCCCGCGCCGCCAAACAGAGAAATAACTCGCCCGCTCTTATGCGGACAAACGCTAGAAAATACCTTCAAGAACGCATCCGGCGTATGCGCAAAATCCACAATCACTTCAAAGTTCTGCCCCAGAGACAACCGATTCATCCGCCCCTCAACTTCGGAAAGCGCCAAAATCCCTTTCTCAATCTGCCCCGGCGTCAGGCCCAAAATCTGCCCCACCGACACCGCCGCCAGGGAATTATAAACATTAAACTCGCCCGGAATCTGCGTCGAAATCGAAAGCGAACCATCAACCTTTACAACCTCCGACCCAACCATATTTATATCATCACACGAATATTTCACGCCGCTCGAAGAAAGCTTAACAGAGGTCGCCCGCTCATCCGCCTTGTTTTTAATACCATAGGTCACATAAACCGACGACGACGGCAAAGCCGAAATAAACGCGTCCGCAGACGGATCATCCACATTCACAACCCCAAATCGCGCCTTAGAAAACAGCTTCGTCTTCGCCTTAACGTACCGAGAAAAAGTCTTGTGATAATCCAAATGCTCATGGGTCACATTTGTCATCACAGCCACCTCGATCGGAATCCCAAGGATTCTAAACTGCGCCAAAGCGTGCGAAGTCACCTCTAAAACTAAGAACTCTGCGCCAAGGTCGGCAATCTTCGTAATCCTCCGATTTAGCGTCATCGCATCGACCGTTGTCATATGCTCAATCTGTTTCGTCAACTCATCCTCAGAAAATCCACCCCAAGCCACCGTCGTCATCAAACCAGTCTTAAAACCAGCCTCATTCAACATCTTCCAAATCATAAACGAAGTCGTCGTCTTGCCGTTCGTCCCTGTTACGCCGATGATCCGAAGTCGCCGACCCGGAAACTTATAGCGAACACCCGCCGCCGCCGACTGTGCCAAATGATACGGCAAAACCGCCTGATTATAACCTGGAATATCTTTAAAACTCATACTCCTATTATATCATGCGATAAAAGCGGGTGACGCGACTTGGGGGACCCCCACGGGTTTGCCAAACGCAAATCCCGTGGGGGAACATGTCGCGGCAGGACCCGCTTTTAGCACTCTTGTTTACCCCTTGGGACGTTCCAAGAGTGCGTTAGCACTCTTGACATACGAGTGCTAGTTATATATAATAGGGATAAAAGGAGATAATTATGGCAATAAAACCTCTAAAAGACCGCGTCGTCGCGGTAAAAGAAGAACCAAAACTAAAAACCGCCTCTGGCATTTTACTCGGCGAGGCCAAAGAAACCCCAGCCTACGCCGTCGTTGAAAGCGTCGGCGAAGAGGTAAAATCCGTCAAAAAAGGCGACAAGATCCTCTATAAAGAATATTCGACCACCAACATCAAGATTGACAACAAAGATTATATTATTGTCGAAGAAAAAGATATCTTAGCAACAGTTTAATAAAGAAAGGAGCAGGAAATGGCAAAGAAAATTTTCTATGAACAAGAAGCCCGCGAAAAGATTTTAAGCGGCGCCAAAAAACTACATGACGCAGTCAAAGTAACTTACGGCCCTAAGGGCCAAAACGTCGTCATTGAGAAAACCTATGGTGCGCCGACGATTACTCATGATGGTGTAACCGTCGCCGAAGCCGTCGAGCTTGAAAATGACGATGAAAAACTTGGCGAACAGATTGGCGCGAAGCTAATTAAAACCGCCGCCCAAAAATTAAACAAAGCCGCTGGCGATGGCACGACTACTGTCACCGTCTTAACTTATAACATCTTAAATGAAGCAAATAAACTTATCGCCGCCGGAATCAACCCAATGGAGCTCCGAAAGGGAATCGAGAAAGCCGGAAAAGAAGTCATAAAGGCCATCGATAACCAAGCCGAAAAAATTGAGGGCGACGACAAAAAAGTTGCCGAAGTTGCTACTATCTCTGCTGGCGATGAAAAAATCGGAAAATTAATCGCCGATGTCATCTCTAAAATTGGCAAAGATGGTGTGGTCACTGTTGAAGCTGGCCAAGGCCTGGAAATGGAGCAAGAAATCGTCGAGGGTTATAGTTATGACAAAGGTTACAGCTCTCCGTTCTTTATCACCGACACAAATCGTCAAGAAGCCATTTCTGAAAAGCCAACCATTCTTATTACCGACAAAAAGGTTAGCTCCAGTAGCGAGATTCTACCTCTGTTAGAGCAGTGCGCCCAGGCTGGAAAGAAAGACCTCGTTATTATCGCCGAAGAAGTCAGCGGTGAAGCTTTGAGCCTGCTCGTCTTGAACAAATTAAAGGGCGCCTTCAACGCTATCGTCCTGAAGGCTCCAGCCTTCGGCGATCGTCGCAAAGAAATCATGGAAGACATCGCGATTTTGACCGATGCAACCGTCGTCTCCGAAGACAAGGGCTTAAAACTCGAAGAAGTCGGGCTCGAAGTCCTCGGCTCTGCCGCCAAAGTTCTCGCAACCAGGGATGAAACCACGATTATCAAAGGTGCCGGCGACAAAAAAGCCGTCGCCGCCAGAACCGAGCTAATTAAAACCCAGGCCGGTCTCGCGACTTCAGACTACGAGCGTGGCGAATTCGAAAAACGCGCCGCTGCTTTGGAAGGTAAAGTCGCCGTGATTAAAGTCGGTGGCGCAACCGAAACTGAAATTGACGAGAAGAAGTTCCGCGTTGATGACGCAGTCGCCGCGACGAAAGCCGCCCTCTCCGAAGGTATCGTTACCGGTGGCGGCGTAACTCTCCTAAACATCGAGAAAACCATCAAGCCCGACACCGACGGCGCGAAAATCGTTAAGAACGCTCTTAAAGCTCCGTTCATCGCGATTATGGAAAATGCCGGCCTGAATGCCCAGGCTCTCCTCGCCGAAGTTGAAAGCGCCAAAGACGGCCAGGGAATTAACGTTATGGAGCCAGAAAAAGGCCTCCAGGATTTGAAGAAAGCCGGCGTCATTGACCCTGCCAAGGTTACGCGCGAAGCCGTCCAGAACGCGGTTAGTATCGCCGCTACGGCCATCACCATGGGCGCCCTCATCGTCGACATTCCAGAGAAAACCGACGCTCAGTCTGCTCAAGACATGGGCATGTACTAGAGGTCGCCACATAGAAACCTGAAACAAAATCCCCAAAATCTTGACAAAATGTTTCAGGTGTGCTAGAATGTACCCATGAATGAGAATATAATCAGTCTACTAAGAAAGCGAGAGGAGATTGGGCAGATCTTAGATAATCTCGTTTTTGGTGCAGCTGAAATTCGAACCGAAGGCTCGAAAAAGAATCTCTATGTCCATTTCCGAGTTAGCGGGAAACAGATCACTAAATTCGTAGGCGAATACTCCGATGAGCTATTAAATACCCTGACAATAAATAATCAGAAAGCCAAAGAGCTGAAAAAATCCCTGAGAGAAGTCAACCATAAAATCCGCGAACTAGGCTATATCGAAGCCGGCTTATCAGAAAAGACCAAGCGCAATATCGACTTCGCAAAAAGAAACCTAGCCCTGACGATCCATTCGCAGGCCATCCTAGAGGGCGTCGCGACTACCTTCGCTAGCACAGAAGAAATCATCGAAGGCGGCAGAGTTTCCGGCATGAGCGCTACGGATGTCCAAAAAATCCTCAACATGAAACACGCCTGGGAATTCGTCCTAGACAAAGACGTCATCCAGTCTAAAACCGACCTCGGCCTGATGCAACAGATCAACAAACTAATCGAAGACGGTTTTTACTATGCCGCCGGCGAAATTCGAGATGTCCCAGTCTCCATCGGCGGTACCGCCTGGAGACCAGAACTCCCAATTCGCACAAAAATCCAGGAAGATTTAGAAGAAATCCAGGCCAGTAAAAAATCGAGAATCGACAAAGCCATAGACCTAATGCTTTTCATCCAACGCTCCCAGATATTCCTAGACGGCAACAAACGCACGGCGATCATTTTCGCTAACCATTATCTAATCAAAAACGGCCTCGGCCTAATGTACGTACCAGAGGACAAGACGGACGAATATAAAAAGCTCCTAGTCAATTTCTACGAAAGCGGCGAGAAAAAAGCCATCACTACCTTTGTGAAAAAATACTGCATCATCAAAATCTAACAAAAACCTAACTAACCCTCGAAAAACTTGCCGATCGGAGTGCCCAAAGCTTCCGCAATCCTCCCGAGCACCGCAACCGTCACGTGCTTCCTACGGCTCTCATTCTCGATGTCACAAATATATTCCCTCGACATATCGGTCATATCGGCCAGATCTTGCTGCGTCAAATTCTGCGCCTTGCGATATTTACGAATATTTTTCCGCAAAATCTGATAATAGTACTCATTGTCATGTTTATAGGTAGGCTCTCGCATATTTAACTATATTTTGGCTGAAAAAGTCGATTTTTTATATAGGCTGTCAGCCACATTTATGATATAATGTTAAGTATAAGCAGTAACAACAGGGAGAAACTTCATGAGTTTTAAAGCCAGAAAATCAAAAAAATTCATATCGCGCATACTATTTGCCGTCCCATTTTTAACTTTTATCACAATTTTTCTCACGGCGCACGCCTCCGCGACTACTACCTCCGGCGCCGTAAAATTAAACGCTGAAATCGCCACGGCAATCGCGATGAAGATTGCTTCTCCTAACGATGCGAATCCAAACTGTACTCCATCAGACCTAAACGGAGATGGCGTTATAGACGAGAACGACACCTATGGCGTAGTAAACCGCTACGCAACTTCTAATGGCGCCGAAGGCTCGAAGATGGTCGATACT
>JAFRBS010000013.1 GCA_017404725.1 Candidatus Saccharimonadota bacterium
ACCAACACCCGCTGCCTGACCACTTGGCGACGGTCCAATGCACTTTCAATTATACCAAAAACTCAGAAAATATGCTAATATATATTATATGAAAGAGATTATCGAGGTAAAAAACCTAACTAAAGTTTATGGCAAAAAAGCCGCAGCTTTTACAGCTTTAAAATCTATCAATTTAAAAATCTACGAAGGGGAATCAGTCGCCATCGTCGGCAAATCCGGCTCCGGTAAATCGACTTTGATGCACCTTCTAGCGCTCCTGGACACGCCGACCCAAGGCCAGGTCTTAATCGACGGCGAAAACGCTTCGAAAATGAAAAAACGCAAGGTAAATAAGCTCCGAAGTAGTCGCTTCGGCTTCGTTTTCCAGCAATTTTTCATGAACCCGAACGATACCGTCATAGAAAACGTCCTTCTTCCGCTAAAAATCGCCAAAGCGAAACGCAGTACCAGAAAAAAACGCGCCATGACCGCCCTAAAAATCGTCGGTCTCGACGAAAAGGCGAAGAATAAGGCTAACGACCTTTCCGGCGGCCAAAAACAGCGCGTTTGTATCGCCCGCGCGATCGTAAACAGCCCGAAAATCATCTTCGCTGACGAACCGACCGGCAACCTCGACTCCGCTACCGGCAACAAAATCACCGATCTTCTCTTCCGCCTAAACCAAAAAGGCGTAACTTTAATTATCGTTACCCACGACGAAGATTTAGCGAAGCTCTGCAGCCGCGTCATCCGCATCTCTGATGGTAAAATCATCAGCGACAAACGCCATAGAGTTACCCCAGTAAAACCGGCCAGACCAGCCAGAAAACCGGTCGTTCGAAAAACTACAACAAGAAAGCGAGGTTAAAATGAAATTTCTAGATTTATTAAAAACTGCAAACCATAATCTCCTGCGCAACAAAACGCGGACCATTCTAACTATTTTAGCAATTTTTATCGGCAGCTTCTGTATCACCACGACTTCCGCTTCCCAAGCCGGTGTAAGCTCATTTCTAGATAACCAATCCGCCGCTTTCGGTGGCGAAGGCCTAATCCAGGTATACGCCAAAGGCGACGACGATAATGCTGTCATGGCCAACTTCTCCTCCTACGCCGGCACGCCTACGAAATACACTGGCGGCGACAAAAACGAGCAAGGCCTTACCGCTATTACCCCAGAACAAATCGAAAAATTCAAAGAATTGCCAGGCATCATCAAAGACTCAGTCCTAGACGGCAAATTCAGTACCGTAACTTACGTCGAAAGCACGAAGAACCACGAAAAATTTGCTCCAAAGCTGAACTTGATGACTAACGATAGCGTCCATTTCGACATGATCGCTGGCGAAATGATCAACAACAAGTCAGGCGAAAACCAAGTTATGCTCCCTAATGACGAATGGGCGACTGGACTTGGGTACGAAAATGCCGAAGAAGCCATCGGAAAAACCCTCAACTTCGTCTGGTCCGACCCTGTAACGAAAGAACTCGTCACTTTCCCAGCTAAAATCGTTGGCGTCCAAGCCCCGTCCGTCATCAGTGGCGGCGCCATGGTTATCAATACTGCTTTAAATAGCAAACTTTACGACGAGAACACGAAGTACCTCCCGACCGAAGAGAAAGACAAAGTCTATACTATCGCCGCTGAATTCGACTACAAAAAATATTCAGCTGATGATATAAAAAAGGAGCTAGAAAAGCTTAATCTGACCGGAGTAACGCTTGAAGATATCATGGGACAAATAAAAGGCTTCTTCGACGCCGTCCTTGGCATCTTCACCATCTTCGGCTATATCGCCCTTCTCGCCGCTATTATCGGCATCGTAAACACTCTGCTCATGTCGGTCCAAGAGCGCACGCGCGAAATCGGCCTGATGAAATCCCTCGGCATGGGCCGCGGCAAGATCTTCCTAAGTTTTGCCATCGAAGCTATCTTGCTTGGCTTCTGGGGCTCAGCTCTCGGCGCCGGCGCTTCGATCCTGCTCGGGGCTTGGCTAAATAGTGTTGCTCACCAAGGCGAAGGCTTCCTCCAGAACTTCCCGACCTTCAACATCGTCGAATATACCCCAGCGACCGTAATCCCAGTCATCGTCACCATCATGGTCATCGCCTTTATCGCTAGCGTCCTCCCAGCCAGAAAAGCTAGCAAAAAAGACCCGATAACCGCCTTGAGGTATGAATAATCCCGTCATCGAGAAGCTAGTCCCCGGCGGGCAGGGAATCGCAACCTTACCGTCTGGAATTAAAGGCTTTTTCTGGAACGCCTTACCCGGCGAAACAGTCCTAGAATACCGCATAACTAAGAAAAAATCTAAATATTTCGAAGCAGTCGCCGAAAAAATCTCCGAACCATCGAAGCGTCGCATTTCGCCGCGCGATAATTGCTTCCTCTCGACCTCTCCCTGGCAAATCATGGGCTACGCCTACGAACTCGACCAAAAACGCGAACTTTTAATCGAGATATTCAGACAAAACGGTTTGGAAAACTTTTTCGAAGGGCCTAAGACTTGGCCAAGCGGCCCGGAGCGGCCCGAGAAAAATGTTTTCCAAACCGTTTTGTCTGATAATGTGGATTTTAATTATCGTAATAAAATGGAATACTCGCTCTATTACGACAAAGACCTCGAAAAAATCTTCCCAGCTTTCCATCAGCGTGGCGCCCATCGGAAAATCCCGATCGAAAAATCCAGCATCGAACGCCCTGAAATATTCAAAAAAGCCCTGGAGATCATCGCCGATTTAAACGCGCGCGGCGAAGAAGCCAGAAAATACCAATCGCTCGTTTTGCGTTGCGACCAATCTGGCAAAGTCTCTGGCGGACTTTACGAAAACGGCAAGCCCCATCCTGTGTTCGATAATTTAACCGACGAAATCCTAGGACACGAATATTCCTACTCCCCAAATGGCTTTTTCCAAATCAACCTCCCGGTTTACGAAATGGCGCTAGAAGAAATCAAAAAGCATATCACGACTGAAAAAGTCTTAGATCTCTACGCTGGTGTCGGCACCATCGGTCTCTCCGTCGCCCGCGACCGCGAGCTAAAACTAGTCGAAGTCGACAAAGCCGCCTACGCAGAGCTAGAAAGGAATGCAAAAAATGCCGAGACGTTCCTCTCCAAATCCGAGGAAGCGCTAGACTTTATCGCCCCCGACCAAACCGTCATCGTCGACCCTCCTCGCGCTGGCTGCGACGAAAAACTGATCGCGAAACTAAACGAAACTAAGCCCGAAAAAATCATCTATCTTTCTTGTAACCCCGCGACCCAAGCCCGTGACGTAAAGGTGCTGCTCGAAAACTACAAAATCGAAAAAATGACGCCTTATAACTTCTTTCCCCGCACCCCACATCTCGAAAACCTGGTAATTCTTGCCCGAAAATAGCCAAAAAATAGTATATAATATATAGTATGAAAGTTACATTTTTAGGCGCAGGAGCTTTCGGCTCCGTCCTCGGAAATATCACCAAAGAAAACGGCAACGAGGTTAAATTTTACGATCCAATAAAATTCCCAAAAAATAAATTGGAGGACGCCATAAAAGACGCTGAGGTCATCGTCTACGTCGCCCCTTCCGCCGCCGCAAAGCGCCTTCTTCCGAAATTACCAAAAGACGTCCCGCTAATTTGCGCAAGCAAAGGTTTTGTCTCGATGAAACCTTTCGAGGAATTTGAAGATTTTTCCGCACTCGGCGGTGCCTCTTTTTCCGAAGACCTAGAAAAAGGCTACTCGCCGTATGACAACGAGATCGTTTTAACCGCCAGCTCCGAGCTTTCCGAACAGCTATTCACGACCGACTATCTCCAAATTGAATATTTTGACGATACCTACTCAATCTTACTTTGTGGCGCCTTGAAAAACGTCTACGCGATCGGCGCCGGTATGCATACCGAAAATCGGCCAGCCGGGGTCAACCCGCGCATGATGACCGCAGACGATGCCGTTTTTATGCGCGCAGTCGCTTTCGAAATGCCAGAAGTTCTTGAGGCTAATGGCGCCGACCCCGAAGCCATGATGCTATCCTGTGGTCTCCGCGATTTCACTCTGACCGCAACCGAAGGCTCCAGGAATTACCGCTTCGGCAAAACCCTGAAAGAAAACCCTGGCGTCTCCGGCCTCGAAATCGGCAGCACCGTCGAAGGAGTTGCCGTTATCGAATCACTTAAAGATTACCCCGAATTCGAAATCCCAGAGTCCGCAGAAATCCTGAAAGACATCATCGAGAAAGTGGAGAATGCAATTAAATAGCGCCCAAAAAGAAGCTGTAGAATATCTAGATGGTCCGCTCCTAGTTTTGGCCGGGCCAGGTACTGGCAAAACCCAACTTTTGTCAAGCAAAGTTGCTTATATTTTAGAAAATACCGACACAAATCCAGAAAATATACTCTGTCTAACTTTTACCGAAAACGGTGCGCAAAATATGCGCGACCGACTTTTTTCGATCATCAAAGAAGCTGCCAGCAAAGTCAACATCCATACTTATCACGCCTTCGGCTCGACCATCCTCGCCGACTACAAAAACTATGCCGAAAGCTACGATCGGAATCTCGACTCTGCGATTGATACGGTTACCCAGTTTAAAATCATCAAAAAAATCCAAGAAAATCTAAGCGGCAACGATATTTTACGTGGCGATAAAATCGCCGACATCATTTCCACCATCGCCAACGCCAAAGACGCCAGGCTAACTCCAAACGATCTCGAAAAAATTGCGAGAGATAATATCGAGACTTCGGAAAAAATGTTGCCAGAGTTAAATGAATGTCTAGAAAATCTTGTGCCGAGAATGAAATTCGAAAAAGCAATCGAAGAAGTTTACGGCCCGATGCTCGAAATTTTTGCAAAATATTCAAAAAAAGAGCCGCTCGCCGGCAATATCGAACGCGAGGCGAACGTTTATCTTTTTGAATTAAATCGTATCATCGAGGATGAACGCACCAAAGAAAAACCTTCCGTCGCTCCGCTGACTAAATGGAAAAACCAACGCTTCGAAAAAGACCAAAGCGGTAATTTCCGCCTAAAAAATGTCATCGCGAACAAAAAACTAGAAAGTCTCGCAAACATCATGCGCGAATACAATAAATACCTCGAAAAAGAAGGCTTATATGATTTCTCCGATATGATCGAGGAAGCGATTAAAACACTAAAAAACGATGCTGGCTTTCGCCTAACGCTTTCTGAGCGATTTCAATACATTTTGCTCGATGAGTTCCAAGACACCAATACTTCTCAGGCTGAGTTAATCTATCTTCTGACCGATTACGAAAAGCCAAATATCATGGCGGTCGGCGACGACGATCAGGCGATTTTTGCTTTCCAGGGCGCAAACGCCTCGAACTTAATCGAATTCCAGCAACACTACGACGCAAAAGTCATTACTCTGACCGAAAACTACCGTTCGATTCCAGAAATTCTGGATTTTTCGCACAAAATCGCCGACAAAATCGAAGGTTCTTTCGCTAAAAGTCGCGGCATCGAAAAGATCCTCACCGCAAAAGGCATTTTTTCGAAAAAGGAAATCTCGCGCGACGAATTCGCTGCGTCCGATAGTGAATATTACTGGGTGGCTGAAAAAATTAATGATTTAATCAACTCCGGCGTAGCTCAAAAAGACATCGCTGTCATTGCCCCGAAACATAAATATATCGCGCCACTTTTGCCGTATCTAAAATCACATAAAAATATCCATATCGCCTACGAGAAACGCGACAATATTTTCGAAGAGCCGAGAATTAACGAGCTTTTGAAACTTTCGCGCTTCGTTTACGATTTAAGTCAGGAAAAGCGCCCGAATTTCCGGATGCTCGAAATTTTGAGTTTTCCGTTTTGGGAAATTCCGCCGATCGAAGCGATTAAGGTTTGTACAAACATTAGCGCAGATCAGAAGACAACTCTAGAGCATCTCACGAATTCAGAAGATGAAAAAGTAAAATCGGCCGCCGAGTTTATCGCCGAGCTCGTCCAAAAGTCCTACGAAGCCCCGCTCGAACTATTCTTAAACGAGATCATCAAAAAATGGGCAAAATATTACGAAGAAAATGGCGACGATTACGACACCTTCGAGCTTTACGAGCAACTAGCCGTCCTTCGCGAAGCCCTAAAATCGCATATTAAAACCGAGAAACCGCTATTAAAAGATCTAATTGCTTTTCTCGACGACTACGAAGAAGCCGAGCAGGCGCTCGTGAACACTAGCCCGTATGAAGACAGCTCCGACGCGGTCCAGATTTTAACCGCACATAAAAGCAAGGGGCTAGAATTCGAATACGTCTTCCTTGTCGCGACCGA
>JAFRBS010000014.1 GCA_017404725.1 Candidatus Saccharimonadota bacterium
AAATAAAACCAATCTTAAAGCGTAATGATTTTTTACTAATTTGGGTCATCAAAAAGCCGGGGTTAATTGGGGGGCGGGCTGCCCCCCGCGCGCAAGGCGCGCTCCCCCCGCTAGGAAGGAGAAAAATCTATGGCATATCAGTTTACGAACAGAGCAGCTGGAAAATCGCAAATCACGGACGAGAGCAATACGACGTTTACACTTGCCGGAATCAACACAGCGACAGACAATGCCAATTCGATAATGGCAGGACTTTCAACTCTTTTGGACGTAGTAGGTTGGAGTGTGCAAGATGCGAACCGGATAGTAACTCAAGATATAGAGGAGACGGAGTAAAATGGCGACGACACGCAGCGTAAAGTTAAAGCTCGTTTATGAGGACGCCACGAGCCGCATTTACACATTTAACGGCGTAGAGCAGAGCGCATTATCGGGCGTAAAAAACAAGGTGAAGCAGATAAACATTGGCTTGCTCGGAGAAACGCTTCCGACGTTCGCGCAGACCTTCGTAAGCAATAACGGCAGTCCTTGCGTACAAATTTCCGAAGCGCAGATAATCACATTGGAACAGGAGGTTGTTTACAGTGCAAGTTAACGTTATAATCAACACGACGGTGAACGGGAAAAAGCTTGCGACGACGCTTAGCTATGTGAATCCGCAGGCGGCGAATAACAAACTCCTGGCCTTAGCGCAAGCACTGAATGCCTTAACGACGAACATTTTTACGAGTGCTAGTAAGGAGACGAAGGGAGAGGTCCTCTAATGGCAGATACAGCTACAACGACCTACGAGCTAAAATTTGAGTGGCTTTTCCTCGACGGAGACACCCGCGTTTTCACGTTGAAGAATCCGAAATCGACGATAACGACGGAAGAAATACAGGCAATCGAGACCTTAATAATCGACGCGCCGCAGGAGCAAACTGACGTTCAAACACAATTGCTCGTCGGAGACAAAGCCGGGTCACTTTTCCGACGGATAAACACGGTGGTCCGCGAGACAAAAACGGTAACAAAACTAGATGTGACACTGCAGCAGTAAAAATTTTTTTAAGGCGGACTCGCTTAGGTAGTAAAGGAATCAGAGGGCGAAATCTTCATGAGAAATACCCCCTATCCTCTTGTAAAAAAAACTGGTTTTATGACAGTAGTCTAAAAAACGACAGAGAATGGGGGGACACCCCCCGCCGCAAAAAGCGTGCGGCTCCCCCCGACTTTGCCAGCAAACTAACTTCGACTAGGTTAATCAAAATTTTTTAGGTAACGACACTCCATAGCAGGGGGGCTTTGCGGTCGCCCCCCCCCAGAGGGCCCCCCCCCCTCGCGCGAAGGGGGAACTCAACAGCATTGGCATTTCAGCTAAACCGAAATGAATCACTTCCGCTGCGTTTTGTTTTTTCTATGAAAGAGGAGGAGGCGGCGGCGCGTTGAAATTTATTCTCAATAGCAAAAAAAAATCCCCAATGTGGGGTTGAGTTTTTCGGTTTTTCAGAACAGTTTGGTTTGAACTGGTTTATCGGGGTTGTGGACGATTTGCCAGCCACCGGGTTTTGCAAGGTCTGGGTTCTGCCAAATCCAGGTCTCGCCGGTGCCGATGAACTCGACGACGCCGACTCTAAGTTGGCGTTGTTGGCTCTTCGGAATGTACGGGTAATGCCAGTTGAGCGCAAGTTTAAACCAAGCTTTGAAGAGTTTCAGAGTTTTAACAAAATGTACTTCATGGGTGTCGTGCCCGATAAACATGGAAAAGTTGCAGCGGACGAGTTCTTTTTCGTTGTGTTCTTTCAAGTTAAACACCTCCTTTTCGTGTCTAATTATACTACAAAGATGGCGTCAAATCAAGGTTTGTTGAGTAGTAACAGAGACCGAGCGAGTGAATCCACCTGCGAAGTTGAGAGTAATGATAACCGGCCGCGCGGGGTCGCCCTTCGCGCTTGCGGCGGGAGGCCCGTCCGCGCCAGACTTCCGGAGCTCGTTGTTGTCTTTATGGTGCTCATGTTTATTTAGCCAGTAATAATTTTAGGGGCGCGGCCTTTAAGTGGGTTGCCCCCGCCGCTGGTCGCTTGTCGGGCTTGCGTGCCAGACTTCAATTACTCGTCGTCGTCTTTGGAGTAATTCTTTTCATTTGGTTACGAGTATTAATGGGGGCACGCCCCGCGCTACTACTCAAGACTTGCTTAGGATTGTCACTTCCGGAACTACTCATTCGCCCGCGCAGGCCGGAAACGTTTAAGGCCCCGATGAGCGCGGGCGTTAGTTCGCGACGTTGGTTTTTTTATAGCGCATCGCCTCGCCGTCGCTCGCAATCCTGCGCCGCGCCGTCCGTGGCGCGGGCGTCGGCGGGCTTGCGCAGTTCTTTTCAACAGAGACCGAGCTTAGGGCACCCACCTGCGAGTTAGTTTTACCACGACTAAATGTTTTTTGATTTTTTTTTTGGAACGCGGGGCCCGCGGTCTGCGCGGACGGGCGCCCCGCCCCAAGAAGCGCGGGCCGGCGCGCCTCGCCGCGCTACGCCGCACCCGCGCAAGTTCGGCTTAATTTGGGTTTCTTTTTCTTTAGAAAGGCAGTTTAAGGTAATCATCCACCGATACATCTTCAGTACGGAACGGTTTCCCGAATTGCATTTCGTACATAAACTCAACGAGCTTGTAACGGTAATGCGGATTGTCACCAAATTTTTCGCGAAGTTCCGCCTGCTCTTTTTTCCAGTCGCGGTTAAGTTTTTCTTGGTAAGTAATCATTCTACAGACCTCCGTCCGGTTTCTGCTAAAAGTTTTATTTTTTTCTTATTGCCAAGTTCGCGTATTGTTGCAACAGTGCCGCCCATCCAGCGACGAGCCCATTCTTTTTCACGGGCCTTTTTATCCCTGCCGACAGTGACATAGCGGGGGTTAACCATAAATTCAGTGCAGCCGTTGACCCGCATTTCGTTAATAATCATATTTTCTTTGAGCCAGTTAAAAGCCTCTATGCAGGTTTTCTTGGTAATGCCAAGCTTTTCCTGAACAGCGGCTTTAGTGGTAATAAAACCACGTTCCTCGAATTGTTGGTTAACCGCAAGGTACATAAAGACCTTAAGAGTAGCAGCCGAATTGCACTTCAGCAAAAGCTCTTGAACGTTTTCAGTATACACAATAACCCATCCTTTCCCGTTCGGAGAACCGCGAGTAACTACTTCACGGATAAGTTCACCTGTCGATTCATTGTAAACTGACGTTTGCTTAATATAACCAGACATGATATAATACCCCCTACTACAAGGAAACAATTTACCGCTTTTGAGCGGTGTTTTTTTTCGCCTGTTTGGTGTAAAATGAATACCGCAAACGTGTAATTAATTACACCTTTTGAATTTTAACATATAAGCCCCTCTAAGTCAATTTCAACTTGGCTTTCTATTCTTTCTCTGCTAAAATAAAACCAATCTTAAAGCGTAATGATTTTTTACTAATTTGGGTCATCAAAAAGCCGGGGTTAATTGGGGGGCGGGCTGCCCCCCGCGCGCAAGGCGCGCTCCCCCCGCTAGGAAGGAGAAAAATCTATGGCATATCAG
>JAFRBS010000015.1 GCA_017404725.1 Candidatus Saccharimonadota bacterium
ACGGCTTGGAAAATCAAAACTGAGACTAGAAGGCTCATTACGCCCTGATAGCTCAATCCGCCGAGAAATTGCTGAAGCATTAGCGAGCGAAAATTGCGATTTTTGCGAACGGCGCGGAAGAATCCACGATAGTCTGGCTTTGGCGGGCGACCAGCCTTTCGTTCGACTTTACGACTCTTGATTTTAAATGATATCGCCAGCTCAAGGGCAATGATAACCAGCAGCGTAAAAGCGGTAACCTCAAAAGAGCTCGCAAAAATCGCACCGCCTAAAATCACTGGGACTAAAATTGCGGCAGAATTGGTAAAAACATGACCGAAGCCGGAATAGCGAATCAGCTCATCTGACGGAATATTTTCTGATTCGAGAAAATTACGGATATAACCATTAAAGGCGATCTCGACTCCCCAGAGGATCGCTATGAGCCAAAAATAATTTAGAGTTTCTGGCCCAAGCAGCGCAACAAAAAGCATCACACTGAGTTTGATAACAATACCTAAGCGATAAAACCAAATCTTGCTATATCTTTTCAAAACCTGAGAGATGAGGATGGCGCCAATCATAGCGCTAATCCAGCCGATGATATTATAGAGTGCAAGAACAAAAATATTTTGATCGGAAATTTTATAAAAGTACGCCATTAGGAAAATGTCAAAAAAGATATCACAGATTTTCATGAAAACTGAATCGGTAATCAGCAGCTTGGTTTGGAGCGATAATCTCTTTTTCACTTACGTTTCTTCCGTTTTGAGGCAACCTTCTGCTGGGCTCTTTTCTGAGCTTTTTTGGCGCCGAGTTTTTCCATGATGAGGTCCTTTTTCCAGTAGGCCAGCACGAAAATCACGACAGCAATAGCTGAAATAATAAATACGCTAGTCCAATCGCCGTCACCGATACCTTGGCCGACATAGTTTGTGACGATGACTGCCGGTAGACGCCCGACAGCGAATAGGAAGACCAGCTTCTTAATCGGCACGTCGGTCAAGCCGGCGATATAGCAAACAATGTCGTCTGGCAAGCCGGGGATTAAATAGATCATAAAGAGGATGAATGAAGCACGCTTACCGAAAATGAAATCAAACTTCTCGAGCGTGGATTTTTTTACGACGCGTTCGGCAAATTTGCGGCCAAACCGACGCGAGACGTAAAACACGCCGGCGGCGCCGATACAGGAACCAATCGTTGTCCAAAGGATTCCCCACCAGCCAAATAGAAATCCTCCTACTCCACCGACTACATTTGCCGGAATCGGCGCGAGAATCGTTTGGGCAACTTGTAATAGTATATATAATAATGGTCCGAATGGTCCAAGATCCTCAACGATCTTAATTAAACGATCGCGATCTGAGAAAAGCTGGGTAACTGGGCCATTCGACACAACGTCCCAAATAATATAAGAGATTAGCCCACCGATTACGATCGTCCAGAAAATTGCATGAAAAATCGCTTTTTTCGTGAAACGTTTCTTAATCGGCCCACCGCTCATAGCTACTTCGCGTATTCAACCGCACGAGTTTCGCGGATGACATTAACTTTAATCACGCCCGGATAACTCATCGTCGCTTCGATCTTGTTCGCGATATCGCGCGCAAGTTTCAGCGCATTTAGATCATCAATTTGTTTTGGTTCGACAATTACACGAACTTCACGACCAGCAGAGATCGCATAGGCCTTGTCGATGCCTGGGAAAGAAGTGGCGATGTTTTCAAGATCGCGCATACGCTCGGCAAAGTTTTCGGCGGAAATGTTGCGCGCGCCTGGGCGAGCAGCAGAAATCGCATC
>JAFRBS010000016.1 GCA_017404725.1 Candidatus Saccharimonadota bacterium
AAACTTAAAGAAATCTTTCACCTCTGGGTTAATCCAAAGTTTCGGCGGCTCTGGCAAAGTGCCATCAGCGACCGCCTTATCATACTTCTCGATCTGTTCACGGATACCATCGACCTGATTCTCATAAATATGCGCATCATTCGTCACAAAGGTAAATTGCCCCGGTTTAACCCCGACAGAGGCGGCAATCAGATGACATAAAACCGCATACTGGACAATGTTGAACGGCAGCCCCAGAGGCACATCAGAGGAGCGCGAATTAACCAAAACATTCAGCCGCCCATCGGTAATATTCCACTCCGAATTCCAGACGCAAGACGGTAGCGCTGCGGTTGGAATCCACTCGTTCTGCCAGAGAGAAACTACCATCCGGCGGTTTCCTGGGTCATTTTTCAGAGTCTCAATCAGATTCTGAATCAGAGAATAATGCTTTACGATCCAGCCATAGGCCGTCCCAATCGTCCCCGCCGGATCCTCAGAAAGCCCTTTCTCTGAGTACATCCTCTTAAAATCACGCCCCATATAGACGCCATCTTCTGGGATTTTCCACTCGTCCCAGATTTTAATTCCACGGTCCTGGAGCCAAGAAACCTCGTTACTCTGTACCTGAAAAATCCACAAAATCTCGAGTACGGCGCTCTTAAACGCTACTTTTTTAGAGGTCAGAATCGGAAATTCTTCAGATAGGTCAAACTGTAAGACTTGGTGTGGCAGACGAATCGTCTTTACGCCATCTTGAGCAATATGATCCGGCATCGCCGAATTGTCCGCTCCCTTCGTCGATTTACCGCTGTAATTCTGGATCTTCTGTCCGTGGTCGAGAATCCGCCGACAGAGGTCAATATACTGATCATCAAATTTACCCATATTCCTCCTTTATCTCAATTATATCATATCTACGCGCCAAACCATCAAAAATTCCCCAGCCTTAAGCGGCCGGGGGTTTCCTTAAATCGAGGGGGTAATGTTTATTCTGCCAAAATGTCCACCAGGGGAACCACTCGCCTCGGACGTCTCTGACAGCCGAATCCAAAAGGCAAGTAAACGGCAACGTGACCTCTGTAGCAAAACAGTCGACGACTATCGTCTTGTAATGGTACGCCCAGACATCCGTCGCGTTGTATGTCCCTATCTTAGCAGCAAATTCAAGGTCGCGCTTCGAGGGCTCCTCCTTCAAGCGAACGTCGCCATACTGCCCCATCCGCTCGTAATTTAGAAGCTGCAAAATCGCCTCTAACTTGTCCGCGGCACAAAGGAACTGGCCTCTTGGCGTGGATCTCGTCTGGAACTCTAAGAAGAGCCGGAAAAATGCCTCCTGAATCTCCTCAGGCTGAGTGTAGAGCCATTCTAGGAACGTAATTAGCTCTTTTTCGTCCTTCTGTGCGTGCTCCGGCCGACCATCGTCCGCGATGTCGCCGGTATAAATCTCGACGATATCGTGTACTCTCGCTAGCCTCTCTGCTGTCCTCGGTTCTAATTTTAGATACGAAAACAGCTCCGGAAACCATAACGCCATCTCTGAGACAATATGCGCAACGCCAGCCGAATGTTCCAAGTCCGACTCGAAACGGTTCAGAAAATCTTCTTCGGTCGGCTCCGGATAGATATTAACATAAGCATATCCAGACCTCGCAATCATCGCTTCTCGTTTAAACATCAGATACGACATCCACATCTTGTCGAATTCGTCAAATTCTTGAAATTTGATCATAAAAATCACCTCCTAAGGTTCTACTCCCACTCGAATCTAGTCCATTTTATCATAAAATTCAAAAAAAGTCTTTACTTTCTCGCCGCGAGATGCTAAAATAGACTTGACAATCCTCGAAGTAGGATTATTTTTATAGGGAAGGAGAGTATGGCTAACACTAAAGTCAAAGTCAAAAAGGCCAGAAAGGCCAAAAAGACTAGAAAACCGATGCCAAAGCCGATCCGCGTCTTGACCGCGCCGTTTCGAGCGATTGGCCGCTATCTAAAAAACTCGTGGATCGAGCTTCGCCAGGTTCGCTGGCCGAATCGTAAAGCTACCTGGAAAATGGTGCTCGCGGTCTTTATCTATACCGCGCTTCTGATCACGATTATTACGCTTCTTGACGTATTCTTTACGTGGATATTTAACTTAATTTTAGGGAAAGGATAAAATATGGCAGTTAACAGATATGATGACACCCGCGCCTGGTACGCAATTTCGACCTACGCTGGCTACGAAGATAAGGTCGCCGATTCGATCAACCAGCGTGTTGACGGCGCCGAAATGAAAGGCAAGATCTTCGAGGCGCTCGTTCCGAAAGAAAAACAGATTGAAATTAAAAACGGCAAACGCAAGGTTATCGATAAGAAAATCTTCCAGGGCTACGTTCTGGTCGATATGAAACTCTCTGATGAAACTTGGTATATCGTCCGAAATACCCCTGGTGTGACCGGCTTCATCGGTACCGGTACTCAGCCTACCCCTGTTTCTGAGAAAGAAATCCAAAAGATTAAAAAGCGTATGGGTGTCGAGGATCCAAAGTTCTCGATCAATTACGCCATCGGCGAGGTCGTCTCTATTACCGACGGTCCGTTCAAGGGCTTTGACGGCTCAATCTCCGAAGTCGACAGCGTTAAAGGCAAGCTTAAAGTCATGGTCTCGATGTTCGGCCGCGAAACGCCAGTCGAACTTGACGCTTTACAAGTTAAGAAAATTTAGGTATAATATAAGAGTTACGCGCTCTGGAAGGAGTAAAATATTATGGCAGAAGCTAAAAAATGTATTGGAAATCTTAAACTTCGCATCCCTGGCGGGAAAGCGACCGCTGGACCTCCGGTAGGTTCTACCCTTGGTCAGTGGGGTCTAAATATGATGGACTTCATCAACCCGTTCAACGATGCGACTAAAGAGTATCAGGGCAAGGACGTTATCGTCCACATCGCGGTTTACGAAGATCGCACCTTTGACTGGAAGTGCCTTGGTCGCCCAGTTGATGACCTGATTCGCGAAGAAATCGGCCTCCAGAAAGGTTCTGGTAAGCCAAATCTCGACAAAGTCGGTAAAATTACCCGTGCTCAGCTCGAGAAAATCGCTGAAATCAAGAAAGATCAGCTTAACGCTATCGACCTAGACGGCGCCGTTAAAATCGTCGCCGGTACCGCCCGCTCGATGGGCGTCGAAGTCGAGGGTTAATTCAAGGACTTAAGATGTCTGAAAATGCTCCGGTGGCGAACTTCTGGGAAGAGTTACCGGAGCATTTTTCTGTGCTCGCGCCGATGGAAGGCGTGACTGACATTGTTTTTCGACGGGTTGTCGCTCGCGCTGGCCGCCCAGATGTCTTTTTTACGGAATTTACCAATGTCTCTAGCTTCGCCTCTGAAAAAGGGCGGCATGACGCCCTAGAGCGCCTGGAAACTTTGCCCGAAGAAGCGCCAATTGTCGCCCAGATTTGGGGTAAAAACCCTGAGCATTTTGGAGAGTTGGCTAGCGCGCTCTCTGAAATGGGTTTTTCCGGCCTAGATATCAACATGGGCTGCCCAGACCGCCATGTCAACAAAGCTGGCGGCGGCGCGGCGATGATTAAGACCCCCGAACTCGCTGTAGAATGTATTCGCGCCGCCAAAGAGGCGACGAATCTCCCGGTTTCGGTCAAAACCAGGCTCGGATTCACTTATCTTGAAGAGTTTCACGACTGGCTCAAACTCCTCCTAGAACAAAATCTCGCCGCCCTGACCGTCCATCTCCGGACCCGCAAAGAAATGAGCAAAGTCGGCGCCCATTTTGAGCTTATCCCTGAAATCCTAGAGCTCAGAAACGAAATCGCGCCAGATACAAAACTGATTATTAACGGCGATATTGAAGACCTAAAACAGGCGCGCGAACTCTGGAAAAAATACCCCGAAATCGACGGCATTATGATCGGCCGCGGCGTCTTTAAAAACCCCTATTGTTTTACCGACCACGAGCCAACGAGAGAGGAACTAACCGATTTGTTCCTGTACCACCTCGACCTTTACGACGCTCGCGCAAAAAAGCTCTCTGAAAACGGCTCGCGCTACCCGTTCGAGCCCTTAAAACACTTCTATAAAGTCTATTTTAACGGTTTCCCCGGCGCCTCCGAACTCCGCGCGAAACTTATGGAGGCCAAAACTACCGCCGAGCTCCGCGAAATCATCAAATCTCTTTAGAAGAACCGCATCTGGTCGAACGGGAACAGGCGGAAAATTACCGGCCCGATTACGCGGCAATACGGCACGGTCCCGAGGCCGTTTCGCGAATCGTAAGAATGCGTCCCTTCGCGGTTGTCGCCAGAGACAAACAACTCGCCTTCCGGAACGATTATGTCGACTTCACCAGAGGTGTATTTTTTCGGCCCGTCTGTATCGGATTTGTAAGTCGCAGTATCAGGGTGAAACCCGTCTGGATTTTCATCGTTATAGACAGTCAGAACACCATCTTTAACTGTCACGCGCTCGCCCGGATAAGCAATTACGCGTTTAACGATATACTGGTCCGAGACTCCAGCCTTCGCCTCGCAAGTTAGAGGCCCGTCAGCTTCGCCGTTCGCAAAAACGATGACCTGGCCGCGCGCCGGGACGTATTCCTGTCCCATAAAATGCGCCGCCGTAACCGGGATGCGATTAACAATAATTCGATCGTTGCCATGAAGCGTGTTTTCCATAGATACCCCGACGACGTTATAAGATCGAAAAACAAAAGCGTTCAGCGCCAAAGTACCGACGACTACGCAAAGTACAAAAAGCGCCAAAGATAAAACGTCTTTTAGAAGCGGGTGCTTCTGGAAAAACCTCGGTTTAACATCCATATCTTCTATTATAGCATAAAAGTTTTAGCTAGGAAGCCCTTTTTTCATATTTTATGCTATAATAAAACATATGGCAGATTATATTCTAGTCCGCAAATCGCGAAACATCCTCTCGTCGATTATCCATATCGTCTTAAACGTCCTGCTCGGCTTCGGTTCGATTTTTTTGACCACAATCTCTGGTAGCTGGATCCTCGGTATTCTGCTCGTTTTAGTTTCGAAATGGCGCATTTTTGCCGTTCGGCCACGTTTCTGGCTCTTAAACATCAAGTCCAGCCTCGTCGATCTGATCGTCGGCTCCAGCTTCGTTTTCATCGCTTATTGCGCCGGGACGACCGTTCTCCCTGTTCATATCGCCGTTGCGCTCCTCTATACGCTCTGGTTGATTATCTTAAAGCCGAAATCTTCCGAAATCGCTACTGAGCTCCAGTCGCTCGCTGCCGTCTTTCTTGGCACAACCGCCGCGGTTATGCTTTCGGCCAGCCTCGACTCTATCGTTATCGTTCTTGCCGCTTTTCTCATCGGTTATGCGGCCGCGCGCCATGTCCTCGTCCAGGGCGAAGACAACGATTTCTCCCTCGTTACGGCCGTCTGTGGCTTGATCTCTGCCGAGCTCGCTTGGTTGTCACATTCTTGGCTGATCGTTTACACCTTCGGCAATTCCGGCGTGGTTATCCCCCAGATCTCTATCATTTTAACAGTTTTTGCCTTCGTCTTCGGTCGCGTTTATAAGTCCATCATTAAACATGACAATAAACTAAAGGCTGACGACACGCTCGTCCCGATTATTTTCAGTGTCGCGGTTATCCTGGTGATTTTCCTCTTCTTCTCTAAACCAGTCTTTGACGTCTAAAGATAGCCGCCCATTCGGAGAGCGTCTGTCTCGTCGTATTTGTGGCTTGTTAGGGCTGTCTTTCTGTGGAACATCAGTCCAAACCCTTCGGTTCGAAGGTGCTCAAATCCAGCTTCCTCTGCCATCTCGATTAGCTTATTATGTTGACATGGGTCTGCTTCTATGATCAAATATCCAGTAAACTCCGCAGTTATCATCGCAGCGAATAGCCCCTCGTAAATCGAAAGTCCACCATTTTCGGCATATAAAGCCATTTTTGGTTCAAAAGATAAAGCTTTTTTGTCTATCCAGTCCCATTTCGGGTCCACATATGGTAAATTCGCTACGATTACGTCAAGTTCATCGCTAAAGTTGGAAAACTCGCAGACAAATCCGGGCGCAAATTGAGCATCTGCTCCGAGCTCTTCGTTATTTTCCGCTGCAACTTCGAGTGCTTCAATGGACGGATCTATCCCCATAACCAGCGCTTTTGGCAACTCTAGTGATAAGGTGATAGCAATGCATCCCGAGCCAGTTCCGAGGTCTAGGATTGCTGGATTCTTAGGCAAGACCCGCTTTGGTGACCTTACCCCTGGTAATTTACTTTTTCCAGCCAATGATAAGACCATATCGACTAGTTGCTCCGTCTCTGGGCGGGGGATTAGAACATCTGGCGTGACGATAAAATCTCGCCCATAAAAATTTGCGAAGCCATCTGCGTAAGCTTTTGGGTATTTATTGTTCTTTCGTAAGTTCTCTTTCACTTTTAATTAACTCCATTATTATATCTTCAATATCGCCATTCATTGCCGCCGAAACGTTAGAGCGGGAATAATGAATGCGATGGTCGGTAATTCGATCTTGTGGGAAATTATAAGTTCGAATCTTTTCTGAACGATCGCCTGTGCCAATCAGTGACTTTCGGGCATCCGACGCCGCCGCCTGGTCCTCTAATTTCTTCTTCTCGGCCAAGCGTGAACGCAAAATCGACATCGCTTTAACGCGGTTCTGCTGCTGGGAGCGCTCATCCTGCATTGCTACGACAATTCCAGTCGGAAGATGGGTGATTCTGACGGCAGAATCGGTCGTATTAACCCCTTGACCACCGTGTCCGCCCGAACGATAAATATCGATTCTTAAGTCTTCCGGCTTAATCTCGATTTCGCTTTCCTCGGCTTCCGGCAGAACCGCCACCGTAACCGTAGAGGTATGAATTCGCCCCTGACTTTCGGTCACCGGGACCCTCTGGACACGATGCACGCCGCCCTCAAATTTCAGCCAACCATACGGCCTCTCGCCAGAAACTCGAAAAATCACCTCTTTCATCCCCCCAGCCTCATTTTCATTCTGCGAAATCAGCTCAGTCTTCATGCCATGCGTTTCCGCAAAGTGTAGATGCATGCGGTATAGTTCGCCCGCGAAAAGGGAAGCTTCGTCACCGCCCGCCCCGGCGCGAATTTCCACGATCGCCGGCTTATCATCGTTCGGGTCGCGCGGAATTAGCATTTCTTCTAGTCTTTCTTCGGCTTTCGTAATGTCCGCGGTCAGCTTTTCTACATCCGCCTTCGCGAGCTCGCCGAGCTCCGGATCGCTCGAGAGCTCCTTCGCTTCCTCTAGATCGCTTTTCATTTTTGCCAAATTATCCGCAGTCTCGATAATCTCATTCAACTCCGAAAGTCTGCGCGATTTCGCCGCGAAATCCGGGCTAGAAAAAGCCTCCGGCTTCGCTAGAAACGTCGTTATCTCTTCTTTCTCTGCTTTAAATTTGTCTAAATCCATAGTAAAATTATACCATACAAAAGCCACCAGCGCCGCTAGAAATAGCGGCGCATTTTTTATGCCCGTATGCTATAATCATATTAGAACCATGGTTCCATAGCTCAGTTGGCTAGAGCGCACGATTCACATTCGTGAGGTCGCAGGTTCGAGCCCTGCTGGAACCACCACGGTAGAAAGCGAGACAAAAGAAAAACAAAGTTTTTCTTTTGCGAGCTGACGCCCCGTGGAAAGCGTTTCGCAAAGCGAAAAGATTACCATGATAATAATTTAAAGGAGATCTATATGAAAAAGACACGCGGCATTATCTGGGGAATCGCCGTTCTCGCCCTTGGCGTCATCTTCGGCGGAAATGCCCTCGGCATCTGGAATATCGACATTTTCTTTAAGGGCTGGTGGACGCTATTTCTAATCGTCCCGAGCACAATCGGCTTAATTACCGAAAAGGAAAAACTTAGCAACCTCATGGTTCTCGGCGTCGGCATCTGTTTGCTTCTCGCCGCCCAAGACGTCTTCTCTTGGGAGACCGCCGGAAAAACTATCCTTGCTCTGTTCCTAGTCGTACTTGGCCTCGGCATCATCTTTAAAACCATCTTCCACAATAAATTCAAAAAAGCCATCAAAGACGAAGTCAAAAAAAGCGAAAAAGCCGGCGATGAGCCGCGCTCCCATCTCGCGATTTTCTCTGGCGAAAACGTCTCTTACGACAAAGAAGAGCTAAAAAACGTCAAACTCTGCGCAGTTTTCGGCGGCATCGAACTAGACTTAAGAAATGCGATCATTAAAGACGCCGCTGTTATTAAGGCCTTCTCGCTCTTCGGCGGCATCGACATCCTTCTCCCAGAAAATGTCATCTTAAAGACTAGCTCTGGCTTCATTTTCGGCGGCATCACCGACGACCGCAAAAACGCCGACAAAAAATCCACCGCCAAGAACAACAAGAGCGCTAAAAGCACTAACCCGACCATCTACCTCGACGCAAGCGGCGGCTTCGGCGGCGTAGAAGTAAAATAAGGCCGCAAAACTGCGACCTTATAGAGGGCGGTTAGAGTTAATCTGTTGTCGGGCCATATCTTCTCATTCGCGAATTTATGTAGCGCATTACCTGGTTCATCTGCCCATTGCTATTCGGCGCGACCAGTCCAGCATCCTCAAAAGCGAATAGGACCTGGAACTTATCGAAGGCAGGAATTTCTGCGGCCGAAAAGTCGTCCATCTTAGACAAAAGCCCCGGGATTTCCAAAATTACCCCCTGGATAATCCTTTCTTTGAAGTCTTCGACCGACATGTCCTCTAACTCTGTAATTGTAGGTACTTCACTCATACGATCACCTCCTATGATAGCGTATTCCGTAACGGTTATATTACATTATACCACATTTTTTATGTTATAATAAACTCATGGAGAATAACCAGAACCAGAATAACCCCGCCCCGCAGACTTACTCTGAGCCGCTCGTGGTAAAGACCAGTTTAACCCGCTTCTTTATCGGTCTCGGCGTCGCTTGTGTCTCAGTTTCTTTAATTTCGTTCATTCTCAGCCGCATCGACGTGAACAACGACGTCGTAAATACCCTTAAACTCGTCTTCGGTCGCATAAACGACATCGCGATTTTCGCGCGCATCGCTTGTCTCGGTTTCGCTACCGCCGCGACGATCATCAAAGTCTTAAACCCGCATCCCTATAACACAAAAACAATGATCGCGGCCTGGGCCACGACCATCGCTATCGGGCTAGCTTTAATTATCTTTCGCTGAGTCTTTTTCGGCTTTTTTCGCGGCCTCTTTTTCGGCCTTTTTAACCTTATTTCCGAGCGTCTTCTTCAGCTCAGCCGCCTTCGCCGCGCGCGCCTTAAAGCGATCGACACGACCTTCGGTATCAATAATCTTCTCTTCGCCCGTAAAGAACGGATGCGAAGCGGAAGAAATCTGGACCTTTACGAGCGGGTACTCGTTACCATCTTCCCATTTGGTCGTCTCTTCGCTCTGAGCCGTCGAACGGGTCAGAAACGAAAAGCCCGCCGCCTCATCAGAAAAGACTACAAAACGATAATCTTTAGGATGTAATTCTGTTTTACTCATAACTGCCCATAATTATAGCAAAGATCCAGCGAAAAGTAAACCCCAAAACTCAGAAAATCCAAAAAATACCGAAAAACCCTTGAAAATCTACTAGAAAAATGCTAAAATAAGACAGTAATATTAATTTAACGAAACAACTTCGAGCGGTTTTCCTGAATAAACGGGCTCGGAGTGAAGGGAAAGGAAAACATGTCGGAAAATATTGACATGAAAGCCCTGCTCGAGGCAGGTGCCCACTTTGGTCATAAGACCAGCCGTTGGCATCCGAAGATGGCTCCATATATTCATAGCCGTCGGAACGGTGCGCATATTATTAACCTAGAAAAGACCGTCGAGGCTCTCGACGCCGCGCTTCCGAAGATTACCGAAATCGTAAAGGGCGGTAAAAAGATCCTTTTCGTCGGCACAAAGAAACAGCTCAAAGAGGCCGTCGAGGCTGCTGCGAAAGCTGCTGAGATGCCTTACGTCACGAATCGCTGGGTTGGCGGGACTTTGACGAACACCGAAACCGTTAATCGCCAGATTAAGAAGGTCAAGGACCTAGAGCGCAAGATGGAAACTGGCGAGCTCGAAAATCGCTATAATAAGCTCGAAATCCAGCGTTTCCAGGAGGAAATCGACCTCTTAAACGAGCGCTACGGCGGAATTAAGGACATGTCCGAACAGCCGGCCGCGATCATCGTCGTCGACGCGATGTCCGACAAAAACGCGATTAAAGAGGCGAAAACCTTGAACATCCCAGTTTTTGCGATCGTCGATACAAACGTCGACCCGACCGGGATCGATTACGTCATCCCTGGAAATGACGACTCAGTCAAGGCGACAGCCCTGTTCTTGGACTACTTCGTTGACGCTGCGAAAAAAGGTAAAAAATAATTTATTTAGGAGGCATTATGGCAAATATTTCTATTGAAGACATCAAAAAACTAAAGGAATTATCAGGAGTAGGCTTGACCGACGCGAAAAACGCTCTCGTCGAAGCTAAGGGTGATTTCGATAAGGCTCTCGAGGCTATGCGCAAAAAAGGCTTAACTAAGGCCGAAAAGCGCGGCGATCGCGAAACCCGCGAAGGTCTCGTCGATAGTTATATTCACGACGGCCGCATCGGCGCCATCGTCGAAGTAAACTGCGAAACCAGCTTCGTCGCGAAAACCGACGAATTTAAGGATCTCGCGCACAAAATCGCCATGCAGGTAGCCTCGATGGCCCCGCTTTACGTCTCTGTCGACGACATCCCAGAGAAAGAGCTCGAAAAGAAGCGCAAAGAATTTGAAGAAAACTTCAAAGGCCCAGAGAAGATGAAAGACCAGATTATCGACGGCCAGGTCAAAAAAGCCTTCGCCGATAAGGTCCTTCTCGACCAGCCTTACATCTTAGATGATACTAAGACTGTCGCGGCTTACATTAAAGACAACATCGCTAAAACCGGCGAGAACATCACTGTCCGCCAGTTCAAGCGCATCGAACTAGGCGTAACTGAGTAAATGAAATACACTGTCCAGGTTAAACCCGGCAGCAAAAACGAGGGAGTCGAGCTTCTAGAGGGTGGCTCCCTTGTTGTGCGTACCCACGCCCGCGCCCACGACGGCGAAGCGAATACTGCAGTAATTAAGCTACTCGCGAAACATTTTAAAACCGCTAAGTCTAACCTGAAAATCGTCGCTGGCGAGAAAAGCCGACGTAAGGTTGTCGATGTGTTATAATAGGGGTATAAATAGGAGCTAAATTATGTTTGATACTAAAGATGATCGAAAGAAAATGGAAGCCGTAGTCGAGCGTTTTAAGGGCGAGATGAAAAAAGTGCGTACCGGCCGCGCCCATCCAGATATGCTTTCCGGCGTGAAAGTCGAGGCCTATGGCCAATGGATGCCACTAAACCAGGTCGCGAATGTCACCATCGCCGACGCTACTATGCTTTTGATTACTCCGTTTGACCCTTCGACGATCGGAAATATTGAGTCTGCGATCCGCGCCGACAGCACGCTTGGGCTTAATCCTTCCGATGATGGCCGTGTCGTTCGCGTGCCAATCCCACCTCTGACCGAGGAGCGCCGCCGCGAAATTGTCAAAACCGCTTCAACAAAAGTCGAAGAAGCGAAAGTCGGCATCAGAAACGTCCGCGAAGACGCTAGAAAAGACATTAAAGAGGCTAAAGATCTTCCAGAAGACGCCAAAAAGCGCGCCGAAAAGGAAATTGATGACATGACTAAAGAATTCACCGATATTATCGACAAGGAATTCAAAGACAAAGAAGCGGAGATTATGCAGATTTAATGGAACATCTCGGATTTATTGTTGATGGCAATCGCCGTTGGGCAAGAGAGCGCGGATTGCCAACTTTAGAGGGACACCGCCGAGGTTTCGATAAAGTTGAGAAAATCGCCAGCGAAACCATTTCTCGCGGCGTAGAGTTCGTATCATTTTATCTGTTTAGCACCGAAAACTGGGGTCGTTCAGACGAAGAAGTCGCCTATTTAATGGATCTAGTACGAAAAAACGTTGAAAAAATGGGCAAAAAGTTCAAAAAAGAGGGCATTCGTTGCGTTATTATGGGCCGAAAAGAGCCCGCCCCAGATGATGTCTGGAAAAGCCTAATGGAACTCGAGGAAGACACTAAAGGTGGCGACAAAGGCACAGTCTGTATCTGTTTTAACTACGGCGGACATTGGGAGATTGCCGACGCGATGACGAAAATCCTCGCTAAGAGGGCAAGCGACGAAAATTACAGCGCCGATCTCGCCGAAATCACCCCTGAAATCATCGCCGAAAATCTTTATCATCCTGAGGTCCCGCCGTGCGATTTAATCGTCCGTACCTCTGGCGAAGAACGTCTTTCCGGCTTCCAGCTCTGGCGTGCCGCTTACTCCGAATTCTTATTTTTAGATAAATATTTTCCAGATATGGAAACTGCCGACCTAGACGACATTTTCGCCGAATATAATAGGCGCCAGCGTCGCTTTGGCAAATAAATTTGCCAAAACCCATTAAACTTATGCTATAATAGAGTTATGAACACAGTTATTGGGATAATTATTGGGCTTCTTGTTTTAATGCTACTGGTCGTCGCGCACGAGGCCGGCCATTTCATCGCCGCGAGAAGAAACGGCGTAAAAGTTAACGAATTCGGCATCGGCTTTCCGCCGAAAATGCTCACTTGGGTAAAAAACCAGGAGTATCTAAAGTGGAAAAAAGTCCCGAAAAACGCCAGGAGAAAGGGCTCGAAGCCGAAAAAATGGGTTCGTCTGAAAAGAAAAGACTGGGAAAAGCCCCAAAAAAATCTGATTTTCTCTTTGAACTGGTTGCCGATCGGTGGTTTTTGCTCAATGGACGGGGAATCAGACGCCGACACGAAAAAGGGGACGTTCGGCGCCGCTAGCTTCTGGAAAAAGACTAAGATTCTCTTCGCTGGCGTGGCGATGAACTGGCTCGTCGCCTTCATCATTCTGACCGTTCTAGCTTTCGTCGGCATGCCACATTTCATGGATGAACAATTCACCATCGAAAGCGACTCCGAGATTTCCGCCGCTCTAGTTTACGCCGATGAAATCGTCGAAGGCTCGCCGGCCGATCAGGCTGAGATGAAAGCGGGCGACCGCATTGTCGACGGCATCGATTCCGAGACCAACGTCGCCACAACCATAAATTCGACCTCTGACCTCAACAAATTCAACGCCGCGCACGCCGGCAAAAAGGTTGCTTACCATATTCTGCGCGATAACCAAGTTCTCTCTGTTGAGCCGACCTTGAACGGCGCCGACGCCGAATATCTGCTCGGCATCACCATGCGCCAAGAAGGCCAGACGCTTTATCGCTCGACTTGGTCCGCTCCGATCGTCGGCGCCGTTACGACTATCCAGCTAACCGGCGAAACTTTCCGCGGGCTCTGGAACCTAGTTTGGGATCTTGGTTCTGGCGTAGTTAGCCAATTCAGCCCAGATGGCGACGTCCGCGAACAAGGGCGCGAAGCCATCGGTAATGCTGGCGACTCCGTTTCCGGCCCAGTCGGCATCGTCGGGGTCCTCTTCCCAGCCATTACCGAAACCGGCCCGATTAATCTCGCCTTCCTCGCCGCGATTATCTCGATTTCGCTCGCTTGTATGAACGTCTTGCCGATCCCGGCCTTAGATGGCGGCCGCTGGTTCCTGATCGCGCTTTATCGCATTCGCGGTAAGAAACTGACCAAAGAGACCGAGGAAAAGATCGTTACTCGCGCCTTTATCGTTCTTCTGATTTTAATCGCCTTAATTACCGTGCTGGATGTGGTAAAATTGTTCTAAAATGAGAAAACGCGAAAAAGCCGCTAAAACGCCCCGCGCTAGTCTAAAAACTTTTGGCAAATGCTTAAGTCTAGCCGTAGGCGTGGGAGTACTGATCTTTGCGATCGAATACGCCTTAGCGTGGGTGCTATACTGGGTGGTGGGCGCCGAGAATCTGTCGACGCCGCTTATAAATGCGCTCTATCAGGCCCTAATTTACGCTATAACGCTTGTACTTCTACTCGGCGCCCCAGCTTGGCTCTCGCGCCTAAAAACCGCTAAAATCGCCAAAAACACCGCAAAAACGCTAAAAACCACTCGCGAAGAGCTGGGCTTAAAGGGCCTTCCGACCTGGACTGACCTCGGGCTCGCCCCTGTTGGGTTTTTAGTTTACTTTCTCGCCGCCGCCGGATTAGTCGCAATTTTCAAACTTTTCCCTTGGTTTGACGCCACCGAGGCCCAGGATGTCGGGTTTTCCGGCCTCTACTTCTTCGGTGACCGCATTATCGCCTTTATCGCTCTCGTCATTATCGCCCCTGTTGCTGAAGAAATCATCTTCCGCGGCTTCCTCTATGGCAAACTCCGAAGCAAACTTAGCATCATCCCGGCCATGCTTATCGTATCGGTCATCTTCGGTATTCTCCATGGCCAATGGAACGTCGGCGTAAACGTCTTCGCCCTCTCCCTCGTCCTCTGCGGTCTGCGCGAAATTACCGGCACGATTTACTCCGGTATGGTCGTCCATATCTTGAAAAATGCCCTCGCGTTCTGCCTGCTATATCTTGTGATGTGATATAATAGACCTATGAGAATGTCTAAAACTTTTGTTAAAACCTTGCGCGACGCGCCAAAAGACGAAACCGCGCGCTCGGCGAAGCTCTTAATTCGTGCCGGTTATGTCCATAAAGAGATGGCCGGAGTTTATGATTTTTTGCCCCTGGGCCTAAAAGTGCTTGAGAATATCAAGAATATCATCAGAGAAGAACTTAGTAGAATTGACTGCGAAGAATTACAGCTTACTGCTCTCCAGAAACCTGATATTTGGGAAAAATCCGGGCGCTGGAGCGACCAAGAGGTCGATATCTGGTTCAAAACTGAGTTAGCCGCCGGTGGCGAGCTTGGCCTTGCCCCGACTCACGAAGAGCCGATTACCGACCTGATGAAAACTTATATTAAGAGCTATAAGGATCTCCCGGTTTACGCTTACCAGTTCCAGACGAAATTCCGAAACGAGCTCCGCGCGAAGTCCGGTATTATGCGAACGCGTGAGTTCTTAATGAAGGATCTATACAGTTTCTCCGCCGACGAAGCGGAACACGACGAATTTTATCATAAGGTTGAGGGCGCTTATAAGAGAATTTATGAGCGCTGTGGACTTGGCGATTGTACTTACCAGACTTTTGCCTCTGGCGGTATTTTCTCTAAATTCAGCCACGAATTCCAGACGATTTTACCGGTCGGCGAAGACACGATTTATTATAATTCCGACAAATCCATCGTTTTAAACGAAGAAGTGGTTATTCCAGAGGTCTTGAACGAATTCGGTGTCTCTAAAAACGACTTAGAGAAAACTCGCGCCGCCGAAGTTGGCAACATTTTCACGATTAAGTATAAGTATTCCGAGCCGCTCGGCCTAGATTTTGCCGATAAAAATGGCGAGAAGAAGACCGTCTATATGGGGTGCTATGGCATCGGCGTTTCCCGCGTCATGGGCGTAATCGCCGAAAAATACGCTGACGATAATGGTTTAATCTGGCCAGAAGAAGTCGCGCCGTTTAAATACTATCTTGTCGGTATCGGCGAAAAAGGCGTTAAAGCCGCCGAGGAGATTTATGCGAAAAACCCTGAGAAGATTCTGTTTGACGATCGCGACGCCCGCCCAGGCGAAAAGTTTGCCGACGCCGAGCTAATCGGCATCCCTGTCCGCATCGTCGTCAGCGACAAAACCCTAGAAAACGGCGAAGTCGAACTGACAAATCGAAAAAGCGGCGAAACTGCCCGCTGCCCGCTAGAAGACCTGAAGGCCTATTGACAATATAGATATTACGCGGTAAAATACACCTCATATGATGAAGAAAACTGTGAATTTAACTAAAGAGGGGAAAGCCGAGCTCGAGGAAGAGCTAGCGGGCTTACTCGCTCGTCGCCCAGCGATTGCCGAGCGCTTACAGACCGCCCGTTCTTTCGGCGATCTCTCTGAGAATCAGGAATATACCGACGCTCGTTCTGAGCAGAAAACCGTCGAAACCCGTATCCAGGAAATTGAGGAAATCTTAAAGAACGCGAAGGTCATCCGCGCCGCCGCCCGTACAAAAGTCGCGATCGGCGCTACAGTGAAATTAAAACTCGCCGGAAAGACCCAGACTTACTCTATCGTCGGCCCGGTCGAAGCCGATCCATTAAACGGCAAAGTTTCCGACGAATCCCCGATCGGAAAAGCGATCTTAGGCCTTAAAGTCGGCGAAACTTTCGAGCTCCCGAACGGCAACAAAGGCAAAATCGTCGAAATTAACTAATCCATCCTTTCGTGCTATAATAAAACTATGAACTGGGATGAATATTTCATGGGGATCGCCGAAGAGGTCGCGAAGCGCAGTAAGGACCCTTCTTCGAAAAACGGCTGCGTCATCGTTGACGAGCGCCATCGCCCCGTATCTTTCGGCTATAACGGCACGATCCAAGGCGCCGACGAGTCAAAGATGACCCTGACCGAGCGCCCGATGAAGTATTATTTCGCCATCCATTCCGAGATGAACGCTCTGATCTTCGCTGGACGCGACCTGACCGGCTGTACGCTCTATAATAAGATGGCGACCTGCGAAAACTGTCTGAAATATTGCCTCCAGGCCGGAATTAAGCGTTTCGTCTATAAACAGCTCCGCGTAAATTCCCATGGCTCTTCGAAAAAGTCCATGACTACGATCGATACCGACGAAGCAGTCGTCCGCCTTCTCTCTAGTGTGCCAGACGTAGAAACTCTAAACCTGACTAACGGCAAAACCTATGTCGAAGACATCTTAGACTCTTACCCGGAAGATTCAGAAGAGAGAAAACGCCTAGAAAAGTGGGTCTAGAAAATCCTCAGACAGATAACTCAGAAAATTATACTTCCGCGCCTTCTTATCGATATATGTAGATTTCATTAAGATATAAAGTTTTTCCTTCGGCCGCGTCAGAGCGACATAAAACAGGCGATGTTCATCCTCTAAAAGCGTCCGCTCATTATCTCCAAAAATCTCATAAAGCCCCTCCGATTTATCTGGGCCAGGGAACTTCCCCGCATCAATCTCCAGAAGAATCACTACGTCCGCCTCTAGTCCCTTGCTCTTATGAATCGTCGAAAACGACAACCCTGGAACTTTGCCTAACGATTCACAGAACTCCGAAAGCCCCATAAACGAAAGTTCGTTATTCCGGCTTAAAATCTTTACCGACTTTCCCGGATTTTTCTCGATAATTAGAGAAACCGCCCGCCGATATTGCTCAAAAATCAGCCGCTCTTTCTTCTTTCCGCGCCTCAATGGCAGCGGAATCTGAATTTTACTAACATCCCCCAGAAAAATCGCAGATTTTAGCTTATTTCCCGCCTTGCAGCCATTAAAATCGGAAATGGCCGCGCTCATGAAATAGTTCGCATTTTTAACGATTTTCTTTCCCGAACGATAATTCGTCGGGATGAACAGTCTGGCGCAATCTTCCGGAAAATACTTCTTAAAATTCAGAAAATACTCCACATTCCCGCCAGCGAAACGGTTTATCGCTTGCCAATCGTCGCCTACCGCTAGAAGCCGAGCCGAAGGGCAGGCTGCCCTTAACGCCTTGACTAAGGTCAGAAAGAGCAGGGAAAAGTCCTGATACTCGTCGATAAAGATATATTCATACGGCGCCGCCCTGATTTCTCCGCAAGCCCGCGCAACCAGCTGATTAAAATTAATCAACCCCTCGGCCGTCAGATATTCATGATAAGAAATCATCACTTTCTCTAGTATCTCTAAGGTCGCACGCGTTTTTCCCGGCTGAAGAGCCCCGATTTTCGCGCTAAGAACCGAGTAATCGTCAAAAAATTGCTGCTCCGCCCGCGCGATAAATTGTTTCGCGACGGTCAGAAGCTTCAAAAGGCGCTCCGGCGAAGTCTTTCGCGGCACACCTATAATATGTTCTAGAATTCGTAAGATTTTCGCATCTGAAACCTCCTCAGAGACCAGATTATTCTCACTCTCAAGTAACCGAAACGCAAACGCATGGAAAGTCGTCGCCAGTTCAGGAATCCCTGGAAAAAGCGGTCGGCCGTCAAAAGTGATTTGCGCGAGACGCTCGTTTACCTCAGTTTTTGCCTTACGATTAAAGGCAAAGATAATAATGTTCTTAGGCGGAATTTTTTCGTGGGTAATCAGATAGACTACTTTCGCGACCACGGTTCGCGTTTTCCCAGACCCAGCGCGCGCTGTAACCAGAGTATTCTTATGACAATCTAGCACGATCTTGGCCTGGTCTTTATCAAGGGTGTAGGGGCGCCCTTGATCTTTAATGTGCTGTTTGAACCACGCTTGAAGCGTCTTAACGTTCATTTTTTCAATATACCAAAACTCGATTTTTTTCGCAAGCATGAGCTTTTTCAGAGCCTGTTTGACTTTTTTTGATTTTATGTTATTCTATTTTTTACAGAGGGAAAACATATTACGACATAAAAACCAAAAATTTCAAGACTTGATTTTAAAAAGCTTAGTGTGATAGACTGGGACACATTATCACTTTAAAATTTTGAAAGGCTACCTATGACCATAAACGGAAAACTACTGTATGTCGCCGGCACCATAGTTTGTGCCAGCATCCTCAACCCTGTTATCAACCCAACCGCCACCGCTTCTGCCTGTAAAGACGTGGAATTCATTTTCGCGCGCGGCTCCGGCTCCGGCTTTAACGGCCGCAACGAAACCGCCTGGCAAAACGGCTTGACCGAGCAGCTAAAAAATACTGCCTTAACTTATGATTTTTATGAACTCGGCTCCAGGTCTTATAATGGTGCGCAGTATCCTGCGGCCTCCATCGGTTTTGAAAATCTAAAGAACGCCCTGACCCTGTTCTCTGCTGCTTTTGACGCCGCCGGAATCGGCACGTTTAACCGTAGCGTCGAGGAAGGCGTCGTCGAGGCGATCGGCCGAGTCGAGGCCATCTCTAGCTCCTGTCCTTATACGAAATTCGTACTCGGCGGCTATTCTCAAGGCGCCCTCGTCGTCGATCGTGCCGCGAAGAAAATTGACCCCGAGAAAATCGCCTACGTCGCCACTTTCGGCGACCCGAACCTCTATCTTCCAGAAGGGTACGGCATAAATCCGCCGGCTTGTCGCGGCGAAAATCTCTCTAATTACCGCATCTTCGCCCCTGACTGCCGTGCCTACGCCGGATTAATCGGTACGAATAAGCCCTACGGCCCAGAAAGCCTACTAAAACACAAACGCGTCGGCCTCTGGTGCACCAAAAAGGAT
The DNA here is from genome assembly GCA_017404725.1 of Candidatus Saccharimonadota bacterium. Lineage (GTDB taxonomy): Bacteria > Patescibacteriota > Saccharimonadia > Saccharimonadales > Saccharimonadaceae > Nanosyncoccus. Next base: position 19,229 of record JAFRBS010000016.1, read on the forward strand.
ATCTTCTGTAGCGATACCATCAACCTCGCAGACCCTATCGGCGACCATCTCGCTTACCGCGACAACGGCCTCTATTATTCTGCCGCCAAAACCATCGTCAAAAAAGTCCTAGAATTTTACCCCACAAAACAGGCCGCCGCAGTCGCCAGCGCCAAAAAATCTGCCGCTCGCCGCGATACCGCCATCTTAATTGATACTACCGGCTCGATGAGTGGCGTCATCGACTGGTACCGCTCCGAAGCCCTGCGCCTTGCCTCCGAGACCCTTTCCGCCGGCGGCCGCGTCGCGCTGTTCGAGTATCGCGATCTCGACGACCCATATAAAACCCGCAAAATCCTTGATTTTGGCTGTTCCTATGATGATTTCAAAACTGCACTAGATAATCTGACCGTCGATGGCGGCGGCGACGAGCCTGAATCCGCTCTCTCTGGCGCGCTTTACGCTATGGATAACCTCGCTTGGCGCCCTGGCGCGACCAAGTCGCTGATCATCTTAACCGACGCCAGCTATCATAATCCCGATCGCGACGGCACGACTTTGGAGGCTGTAACCAAGCGCTCACTCGAAATCGACCCCGTGAATATCTACGCCATCGTCCCCGACGTAACCGCGCCCGCCTACGCCGATCTCGTCGCCGCAACCAACGGCCGCGTGTTTACTATGGAAAACGAGCTATCCCTCTCGACCGATTATCTCCTCGCCCGCCCAGAGATTAACTTAGCTCTCGAAGAGTACCAGGGAAGACCCGGCGAAAACTTTACTTTCTCCGTCGAAACCGACGAGGAGGACTTGGCCTACGACTGGGATCTAGATTTCGACGGCACTTTTGAAACCATGAACGCTGGGAAAACCGTCACGAAAGCCTATGCCGCCGAAACTTCCGGCTTCGTCCAGGTTCGCGCAACCAACGAAGGTGGCCTCTCTAGTACCGCCTCCGCCAAGGTTACAATAACTAATAACGCCGAACCAGCGCCCGAAATCCTCAGCCTTTCGCATTCAGGAAATGTTGTAAATTTCACAACATCCGCCAATACTTACGCCACACTCGTCGTAGCGGGCGACGTACCTCTGGGAATTACTAATGATCATACCATTAACATCAACGCGGACGAGAACGAAACCGAAATTTTATTAATCCCACTGACTCGCTCCGGCCTTAAAGGGGCCGGAAAATCCATCGCCCTCCCCGCCGCCTCTATAGACCTCAAAGCCCCCAAAGCTGGCCTATTGTAAATTTCACAACGCCCTTGACCACGCAACGAAGCGAGAAAAAACAAGAGTTTACTCTTGTTTTTTCGAGCGAGGCAGCCGTGGACAAGTATTTTTTATAAAAAACATAAAGTTTTTTATAAAAAATACTTGACACGCTATATATAGTGTCTTATAATGGTACTCAGACACTACATATAGCGTCCACACAAAAAATAACTCGCAGTAACATAGTAAGGAGGCAATAATTTTTATGTTCAAAAAAATAGCAAAACGCGACGGAAAAATCGCAAACTTTAACCCAGAAAAAATCACCGACGCCATCGCCGCTGCCGGTGCCGCGACCGAAGAATTTAAATACGATCGTGCTAAACAGCTTACCGAGAAGGTCCTAACTCGCGCCGAAAAAGAAATCACTTCGCGCACCCCTTCCGTTGAGCAAATCCAGGACATCGTAGAAGAAGTCTTAATGGAGTCTAAGTTCAAACGCACCGCGAAGGCATATATTACCTATCGCCAGGAGCGCAACCGTACTCGCGATGCTAAGTCGAACTTAATGAACGTATATAAGACGATCTCACTCGCTGATGCCTCCGAAGACTCCGACGTTAAGCGCGGCAACGCTAACGTCGACGGCAACTCCGCGATGGGCAAAATGCTTCAATTCGGCGCCGAAGGCTCGAAAGCTTTTGCTAAAACCGTGCTTTTAAAACCGGAGTTTGCTTACGCGCACGATAACGGCGACATCCATATCCACGATCTCGATTTTTACGCAACGGGAACTCTGACTTGTTGCCAAACCGACCCACTAAAGCTTTTCGAGCACGGCTTTAATACCGGCCACGGACATCTTAGAACCCCTAATTCCATCGGTTCTTATACTGCGCTCGCCGCGATTATTCTCCAGGCGAACCAGAACGAGCAACACGGCGGCCAGTCTATTCCAAACTTCGACTATGCCATGGCCCCAGGGGTCGACAAATCGTTTAAGAAGGCCCTAAAATCCAACCTAGAAAAGTACAATGAGTTTACCAACAAAAAAATCAACGTCGAAATCCCTGAAGATATTAAATACGGCGAGGATGAGCGTCTAAAGAAGCTCAAAATACCGGGCGAGGTAATTAACGCCTCGAGTAAAGATGTGGAGAAACAAACGTTCCAAGCCTTAGAAGGTTTTGTACATAACTTGAACACGATGCACTCCCGCGCCGGCGCACAAGTACCGTTCACCAGCATCAACTTCGGTACCGACACTACCCCGAGCGGCCGCCTAGTCAGCAAATCCCTGCTCGAAGCGACCATGAAAGGACTCGGCAAAGGCGAAACTCCGATCTTCCCGATCAGCATCTTCAAGGTCAAAGAGGGAATTAACTATAACCCAGAAGACCCGAACTACGACCTCTTTAAGCGCAGTATGGAAGTCTCCGCGAAGCGCCTCTTCCCGAACTTTACTTTCATCGACGCTCCGTTTAATCTTCAATATTATAAACCAGGCGACTATCGCACCGAAATCGCCACGATGGGCTGCCGCACTCGCGTCTTCAGCAGTGTCTTCCCAGAATCCGACGGCATCATCACCGGTCGCGGCAACACTTCCTGGACCACGATTAACCTTCCGCGCCTCGGTATTAAACACGGCATCTGCCTAAACGAGCGCAAAGAAGCCGACTGATCCGGGTTCTATAAAGACCTCGACCGCGTGATGGACCTCGTTAAAGATCAGCTCCTCGAGCGTATCGAGTTCCAGGGTAACCAGCACGTCCGAAACTTCCCGTTCTTAATGGGCCAAGGCAACTGGTTCGGCTCGGAAAACTTGAAGCCAAACGATAAACTGAAAGATGTTATTAAGCACGGTTCGATTACCATCGGCTTCATCGGTCTTGCTGAAACCTTAAAAGCGATGATCGGCGAGCATCACGGCGAATCTGACGAAGCTCAGGAGCTCGGCCTCGACATTATTACCCATATGCGCGAAAAATGCGACGAGTACGCGAAAAAGTATAAGCTAAACTTCTCGCTCCTTGCTACCCCTGCCGAAGGCTTAGCTGGACGCTTTACTAAAATCGACCGCAAAGAATACGGCAAAATTAAGGGCGTAACCGACCGAGACTTCTATACGAACTCTTACCACGTCCCGGTTTATTACCCAATCTCCGCTTTCGAGAAAATCGACAAAGAAGCTCCGTATCACGCGCTCTGTAACGCTGGCCATATTTCCTACATCGAACTAGATGGTGACCCATCCGACAACATCGAGGCCTTCGAAGCGGTCATCCGTCATATGCACGACGCTGGCATCGGCTACGGCTCGGTCAACCACCCAGTCGATCGCGATCCAGTCTGTGGTTTCTCCGGCATCATCAAAGGCGACCGCTGCCCATCTTGCGGACGGCTAGAGAGTAAAGGTGACGTTCCGTTCGAACGCCTGCGCCGTATTACTGGTTATCTCGTCGGCTCGCTCGAACGCTGGAACGATGGCAAAAAGGCTGAAGAAGCCGCCCGCGTAAAACACTCTGTCGACTGCGCTACTTGTAAGAAAGACGGCGTTTATACTAAATCCGAAAAAGTCGCCCGCGAAGTCGCTAAAAAGACCGCCAAAAAGGCGCTAGGAAAGGCCTAAAACTCATGCAGATTCGCTTATCCGGCCCAATCGAACACGATTCTATCGTCAATGGGCCGGGTTTGCGTGCCGTAGTTTGGACTCAAGGCTGTCCTAACCATTGTAAAGGTTGCCAGAACCCTGAAACTTGGGATTTCAACGCTGGCGTTCTTGTCGATATTGAAGAAGTTAAAGACAAACTTCGCAGTCTAAAAGGTCAATCCGGCCTAACTTTCTGTGGCGGGGAACCATTCGTCCAGCCCGAAGCTTGCTATGAGCTCGCCAAATTCGCGAAAGAAGAACTCGGCTGGAACGTCTGGAGCTTTTCCGGTTTTACTTATGAAAAGATTAAAGAGTACGGCAACGCTAAGGCCGACGACGAAAAACAGGCGCGAAAAAACCAGGCCACGCTCGATTTTCTCAACATCCTCGACGCCCTAATCGACGGCCCATTTATTCTAGAACAGCGCGATTTAACTCTAAAATTCCGCGGCTCATCCAACCAGCGAATTCTTTTGCTCAAGGACGGCGCGATCATAGGTCAAGAAGACGACCGCGGGTAAAGCTTCTGGCGCCTCCGGCAGTTCAACGTCATTCATCGCAGACAACTCAATCTTAGCAATTTCTTCCTTAACCGGCGTCGGGTAAAGATTCGCCGGCTCATAATCCGCTAAGTATTCCCAGTAAGCCATCTCGTTCAGCGCAACCTCGACATCCTCTTTCAGCATCCCCGTCTTCCGCGCCAATACGCCCGCCGTCGAATTATCGACTGGATTTTCTTCCTCATAACTCGCCAAAAGATTCTGCACCGCTGAATGTTCACCATCCACCATCTCGACTAACCGATCATCCTCGACATACTGTCGATACCATTTGACCTCTTCCCAAGATAGCGTCTTATATTCGACGTCCTGAACCGTAACCTCATACCCCTCGTTTTTTTCATCTTTTTTACAGGTATGCTCTGCGTCATACACTTCAACGTCATTCCCATTTTCATCTTTCTCCGTAATTATTGGCGAATAACAATGATCTTTTTTATACTGGCGTTCTTTAGAAGTAGATTCACCAGATTTTTCTTCTCCGCCGTTTTCATCATCTTTTCGTGCCTTGCCCAGAACATTCGCTTTGCAATCAAATTTATCACAATCTGCACTTGCATAGACCGAAGTATCATCATCGCTTCGCGCCACGCAATTCGCTCCGGTGGCCCATTGTAAAGCATTCATTTCATCATATGCATTCCATATATCTATAACTTCATCGAGAAGTGGTACGGCGCCCAAAACTGAATCTATAGCGGTGTCGATAGTTGTGTTACCGGTATCTGCAGATGCTGTAGTTTCTGCGGAGACGATATTCTGATCAATCACCCCAAACGGCGACTCACGATATGAACAATATCTGATATACTTATCCAAATGTGACCCCTTTTTAATCTTTTCTATGCCGTTTTCGTCTAATGCAACTTTATCGCCGTCCATTTCGAAATTATCCCCATAGAAGGCCTCCGTTACCCCATTTACTGCCTGTTTAGTTTCATCGGCCTTCTTTCCGGCATTTACTACCTTTTCTATAACATCATCCGGATCGGTTTCCATCGTGCCCATATCCGAAATCATAATCGGCGAACAATCAATTGCATTTCCGACCGCACCAATACTTTCCGCAAGCGGACAATCGCCAATCTGATTTGCCAAATATTCCGTTTTAGAAATCGCACTCGCCGACGGAAGCAGAGAAGAAACTGATTTTTTCACTAGGCCGCCAATACTACTAATAAACCCAGCTGGGCCAGTAGATAATTCCGCGACCGGTAAAACCAATTCGCCGACTAATGAACCAAGAAAAGTGTTCCCGTTCGTCGCATCAAACGGACTCTTCGTCGCCCGATCATATTCTGCTTCTTGCTGCAAAGCTACCTGATATGCATCATAAAAATCCGCTACCTTATCCGTCGCGCCCAAAGTGCCACCTCCTCCGCGGAAATTTGTCTGAAGCGCAGAAAGCCCTCCTATCGCCAGGCAATTCCCGGCATCATCATTACGAATCGTCGGGTCATCGTCGCTCTTACTTTCCTTAGTGTCTAGACATAAATCGGTCGTAATCGAATCCAGATAATTTGATACTATAAAACTTATAGCAGTTCCAGCAACAAAATTAGTTCCAATCGTTTTACCAATACCCATGATAGCCTTGCCTATACCGCCAGTAACAACCGTAGTAATAATTGAGACGGTCGCAATCGCAACTTTTGCGATTGCGCAAGTAACAGCTACGCCGGCCCCAATCCCTACGCTCTCGTAGATAGTGCTTAAATTCAATTTACTCAGCGAACTATCTTGCGCTGGCGCAATCTTCCCGCCAGAAAGAACCGTCACCATCGCTGAAGCCGTCATTTTATTGGATAGATAATTTCCAATATCATAAATCGGCGCATTTGCCCCATCGCCAGCCTTAGTTTTATCTACTCCTTCTGCTACACCTTGCCAGGCGTTCTGCGCATTGTCTTGAATCAGCGAATATCCAATCCCCACAGCAGCGGTTACCACTGCGGCCTGAGCACACCCTAAATTACTGATTCCTCCCGCGATGGCATTCAATCGCTCCGTAAACTGAGCTTTAGTTTTTGCTGATCCAGTAGTCGTTTGGGGAGTGTCATCATGGTCATAGCCTATAATTTCTCCTTCTTCATTTTTTCTCGGTGTAGTTTTTTCCTGTGATTGCCCCACTTCTACGTCGACATCCGGCCTCCGCCCCCGAATTATGTCTTTGAACTTAGTCTGACTACCCTCCTTTCTGAAAGTCGCCTGTTGCCAGTCTTTCCATAAATTCTTTGTCAGGCTATGCGACGAGAAAAACTTCGCCGCCGAAAGATCAATCCAAGCCGCAATCCTCCCCATAAATCCGCGCGTCCCTCGGCTAAAATCATTCCTAAAGTCGACATCCGCATCATATACTTTCGCAAAATCTTCCGCCCCAATCGTAATCTCATCCCCAGCATAATTCTTCCATCTAAGCTTCGTCACTCCGTCTTCTTCAATCATATCGATGCCATTTTTCGCCAAATTTTTCTTATATTTCTTCAAACCTTTTCGATATTTCGTGTAGTCGCTACTGACTACAGAATTACCAGATTTCCCATCCATCTTCGCAATACTTTTCATCATTTTTGGCATCCTGGCCGACCGCGACGTAAACGACCCGTCAAACATCTCCGTAACCTGTTCAATCACATGAAACGGCATCAAACTCTGCACCGCGCCGATTATACCCCCTACGCCAAAAACTAACCCAAAAAGCAGCGCAACCGGACCATATTTCTTAAACCCACTCTTTGTGCCCCTTTTGCCTTTTCCGCGCCCTATGCCGCGCCTCAAAAATCCCCGCGGATTAAGCGCCAACGCGCCACCGCCTACGTAAAAACCCCCGTTTTCCAATCCCGCGGCATCGGAAGCGTCAGAAAGACCAGTCTCCTCGTCCGCCGCCGCATCCTCGCCGTCGCGCAGCCTAGCCCTCGCCTCTTCGGCCGCCGCAGCCTTATCCGCCTCACGCGAATTTTTCCCCGGCAAATGCGGATCAATACTATCCTCAACCGACTTCTTATATAATCCCTCCGACATATACTATATATTATATACCGCTCACGCTTTCCGGTCAACAAAAATAAATTCGAAATTGGAAACGTCTAGATTGGCGATTTCTTTGTTCGAAGCGCGCCTATCGGCGAGCGAGAACAAAAAATCGCCGAGATAGGCGTTTCCAGTTCGAATTTTGGCTGGACCGGCAGGATTCGAACCTGCGTATGACGGGACCAAAACCCGTTGCCTTACGACTTGTCGACGTTCCATTGTGTCAGGCTGAAACACTTT
>JAFRBS010000017.1 GCA_017404725.1 Candidatus Saccharimonadota bacterium
CCATTATTGGAAAGATATTATCGCTTGTGGTATAATTAAGAGTAATCAATTGCGGTCGCCAGAAATGGCGATTTTTCTTATACCAACTAATCAAGGAAAGTAGGAATGAAAAACATTTCCCTCCGGGAGCTGGAGGTTTTGACGACGATGCGTGTCGTCTGCGACCGCTTTGCTACCCACAAAAAACAATACATAACCAAGTACCGGTACCTAGAAGTGCTGGAACAGGCGACCTATGCGCTGGACGATATTTTAGTCGAACGAGGGCTGAATAAGGACTTCTGGGCGCGAGTGCGCGGAAAAAGACTCTACCTTTTTTATCTGCCACTCAACCGAATCGCGATTGAGGCCGGGATCGTGACGGACGAAGCCGAAGACGGCCTAAGGAAACGATTTGAGCTACGGTTCATTGGATACCGTGGTAAGTTTCCGCCAAAAACCATAGCCGACTTGATTGAGATTCTTGAGGAATCTAGTCGGAAATATAAAGAAAGGAGTAATTATGGTAGAAATCATTAACGCTAAATCGGATAACAACGGCCGCGTAGTCGTTCACCTCTACAAACAGACCATAGATGTAACTGACAAGCTCAAAGATGGCGAAGCCGACATCAACATCTACGGCAAAGATTACAAAGTCCGCGTTCAGGACGGAAAGGACATCAATGGAGTATCGAAAGCTCGAAGATTTAAGAAAATTAGAAAATAACCCTCGCAAGATTAGTAGCGAGGATTTTCAGATTCTGGTAAAGTCAATCAAAGACAACCCGGACTACTTTGAAGCGCGACCGCTCCTACTTTCAGATCGCACTGGCGAGTTAGTAATCATTGCCGGTAACCAACGCTACGACGCGGCGAAAGCCCTCGGCCTCAAGGAAGTACCAACTTATCTCCTTAAAGGTCTGACCGAAGAACGCGAACGAGAGATCGTGATTCGCGACAATGTTAATAACGGCGAATGGGATATGGATAAGCTCGCCGAGGAATGGTCAGATTTAGACCTTGCTGATTGGGGCTTGGATGTAGAGCTAGACGAATCAGAAAAAGAAATCGAAGAAGACATTGCGCCGGAGCTAGACGAAGAAAACCCTCCGATAAGCAAGCTCGGCGAGGTTTATCAGCTAGGCGAACACCGCTTGATGTGCGGCGATTCTACAAAGCTTGAAGATGTAGAGAAGCTAATGAACGGCAAGATAGCGAGTCTGCTCTACACGGATCCGCCGTACGGCGTAAACTATACGAGTAAAAAGCGTGGCTCCATTAAAAACGACGATCTTAAAGATAATGTGTTATACGATTTCCTCTTCGACGCATTCTCAGCCGCCGAGGGCTTTGTATCTCTGGAAGCGGCGGTTTATTGTTGGTTTGCGAGTAGCAACCATATTGAGTTCAGAAAGGCGCTAGAAGATGTCGGGTTCGTCTATAAAGAGGAACTGATTTGGAACAAAGGTATGACGCTCGGGCGTTACGATTACCACTACGCCCACGAAGCTTGTATGTACCTCTGGCGAAAAGACCACCACGCAAAGTGGTACGGCGGACGCGACAAAAAGACCGTCCTTGGTCTAAAACG
>JAFRBS010000018.1 GCA_017404725.1 Candidatus Saccharimonadota bacterium
ATCTTATGAAGTAGCGATAACGCCAAGCATAAACGCTACTACCAGTACAAACAGCCTCAAAGTCCCATATGGCAGTAGCAAGACCTTCACGATTACGCCTAACGCTGGGTACTATCTAACAGGTATTACCTGTAGCTCAGGCTATACTTGTACTGGCTACTCTACTGGCTCTGCTTCCAACCCATCCGCAGCCTCTAGAGGAACCCAGACGATTACTGTAACGAATAATAGTTCAACGAATACTGGCGCGGTGTCCTTTACTCTAGGAAACACTTATCGTATCTCCTTCACGAAGACGAATATCAGCAGTCCATCTGCCTCTTATGTTGACGTTGCCTACGGCGGTTCCACGACCGTTACCGTAACGCCAAGCTCCGGCTATTACCTAAGTGGCTTCTCAGGCTGTCCATCTGGCTGGACCTGCTCGGGCGTCTCTACCGGTACTTCCTATACCGGGAACCAGACCTTAACCTTGACGAACAATAGCTCCGTGAATACTGGGACGATTACCCTGACTGGTACCGTAGCCGATCCATGCGCCGCATACGGAAGCGACTATGTCTATCTTGCGGATGGACATTGTTGGACCAAGAGCTCACAGGGTACTTCAAACTGGCTCAACGCCAGCTGTCCATCCGGGACAACTATGCCAAGCAAATCCGCATTTGAAACACTTATAAGCAAATATGGCTCGGGTAGCGGCCTCTATAACGCCACTGGCTGGAGTGGCTCTTACTGGTCTAGTAGTGCCGATTTTGTCGAAATAAAAGAAGGAGGAGTTGACTTTGGCTATCGGGAGGAAGCCTATTATCTAAATATTAACAGCAGCTCAGCTAATATCTATAAGAATACTTATGCCTATCAGTGCATGTGTAAAGACGGGAACTGCAGCGAATCGAGCTCTGGATATTATAAGATAGTATGCTATCGGTAACTCAAGCCCGTTGCCGCCTAAAACCTCCAATTATAGCATAAATCATCCAAGATTTACAAGAGAATTGCAAAACAAAATTTCATCTCCTAAACCTCTTGTAAAAATTTCAAAATGTGTTATATACTGGTCATCGTGGGGTTTTGGGCTATGGTTAATTGGAATATGAACTGCGAAGCAGTACTAGGCACCAGCTTGGACATATTCCAGAAAGGAGGTGCATGAGATTAGACTTTCTGACACTCCGTGTTAAAAGCCTCAAGATCATACTTCTGACCATAAAGAAGATTCGCCGCTAGCGACGAATCTTCTATAACCCTATAGGGATATTTTGTTTCCTAGTGACAGAATATCCCGATGTTTTTATATTAGCACAAGCGGAAACAAAATTCAAGACCTGGAACGGTTGATTTTTAGGGGGAAGCGTGGTAGAATAGAAGAAGTTTCGGGCTCGTTCAGGAGGGCTAGGCTAAGCCGAGAAGTCTAGCGTTGCTGAACGGGTCCGAAGGAAGGAAAATTATTTATGGCTAAGCCTAAAAAAGTAACTATGGACGAGCTCCTGGAGAAATCGGGGGAGAGCGTCAAAAGACTCGTCACGGGTGATACCGTGGACGGTACCGTGATGTCGGTAAAAAAGCACGAGATTCTCGTTGATCTTGGGGCGAACGGCGTGGGGATGATCCCTCGTCGCGAAGCGGCGTATGCACGCAATCTTGAGGTCGGTCAGGAAGTTACCGCTTCGGTGATTGATGCGGAGATGCCGGACGGGACAGTTCTGCTGTCGATGCGTAAGGCAGTCAAAGACAAGGGCTGGGACGAAATTATGGAAAAGGTCGAGGCGGGCGGAACCGTAGAGATTACGCCGTTCGACGCGAACAGGGGCGGTTTGCTCGTGGAATACGAAGGGATTCGCGGGTTCTTGCCAGTTTCGCAGCTTTCGGCGGAGCACTATCCGCGCGTTGGCTCGGCAGACAAGGACGAGATCCTGCAGCGTCTAAATTCGCTAGTCGGCCAGAACATTAAGGCGCGTATTCTTGATGCATCCAAGAAAGACAACAAGCTGATCTTCTCTGAGAAGGAAGCGGTTAAAGACGCCCTTGCGGCTCGCTTTAAGGACATGGTCGTTGGCGATACGATTAAGGGTCTCGTTACCGGTGTGGTCGACTTCGGCGTATTCGTCAATGTTGACGGAATCGAAGGCCTGGTCCATATTTCCGAGATTTCTTGGGAACGCGTAAATAATCCAGCCGATTATGTTAAGGTTGGCGACACAATTGAGGCGAAGATCATCGCGATCGATAAGGAACGCTTGTCGCTTTCGATGAAGCAGCTCAAGGAAGACCCGTGGCTATCTGAGGTCGAAGGCCTGAAGAAAGGCTCGAAGGTCGAGGGGACTGTTACGCGAATCACGCCGTTTGGTGCGTTCGTACAGATCTCGCCGGCGGTTGAGGCGTTGGTTCACGTTTCTGAGCTTGGCGAAGGCAGCGATGTTGATCCGGAGAAGGTCTTTACGCTTAATGAGCGCAAAGATTTCAAGGTGCTCGACATTGACCGCGACGCGCGTAAAATTTCATTAACGGTGGCCTAATGGAGTTTTCTGAACTTTCAGTTCAGGAATTTGAGAAATTCGCACTGGGTGCGCCCGGTGCGAATTTTATGCAAAGTCGCGAGATGTACGAGCGGTTCTTGAAAAACGGGCGCGAGGCGTATCTGGTCGGCGTGAAAAGTAGCGCCGGGAAGAGTGCGGAAGCTGGCGCTACGTCGGGCTCTCGTGGGAAGGTTTTGGCCGCGGGGATTTTGATGAATATGGGCTCGAAGCGAGGGCTCGGGAAGATTTTTGGTATCGCGATGGGGCCTTTAATGGATTTTTCAGCAGAAAATTGGCGCGAAGTTCTAGCCGTTTTTACCTCTGGGATGCGCGAGTTTTTGAAGCCGAAAACGGCTTTTGCGGTACAGATTACGCCGCACGCGGCGGTATCAAGGCGCGACTATGAAAACCAGCCGCTTTGTGAGGTTTTCCCGGAAATAAAGCCGGAATTAAAAAAGCTAGGTTATAAAGATCTTGGTGAGGTCGGGCAGATTAAATGGGAATATGTCATAGATTTTGGGAAGGGAAAGGCGCGAAAATCTTTGGATGAGATTTTTGACGGGTTCAGAAAGGATATTCGGACGAGGATTAAACAGGCGTCGGAGCGATACGGGGTGAGGATTCGCGATCTGGAGTTCGACGAGCTGTCGGTTATGAAAGATATGACGGATGAGGCGGTTGCGGCGCATAATTTTCACGATAAAGACTTGAAATATTACCAGGAAATGTGGGAAGCGTTCGGCGATAAGGTCAAATTCGTGGTCGCGGAAGTGCCGAAGGAAATTGCGGAAGGAAAGGTTGAGCGGCTAGACAAGATGCCGGAGGGTTCTCAGCTTTCGGGCGAGTATGTGCCGATTTCGGCGGTGATGTATATGTTGTATGGTCCAGAGGTGATTTCGTTATTTTCGGGCGTGACGCGGAAGTATAAAAACGTGGGTGGGTGTTCGCATTTGATTCGCTGGGAGCTGATAAAATACGCTTACGAAAACGGTTTTTCGCGGTATGATTTTTATGGCGTGAAGCCGGTCGCGGGGAACAGCGTCTATAATTTCAAGGCGGGTTTTCGCGGAGAGATCGAGGAACTGGTCGGGACGCACCAGCTGCCGATTACGGCGCTAGGGAAGGCCTATACTTTAAGGGCGAAGTATAAAGAATACGGCGTGTTTTAGGTTGCTTCAAGAAGTTTGGCCGAAGGAGACTGGTTAGCAAGTTTTTTGTCGAAGGTAAATAGCGGTTCGGCATGATTTACTTCGGCGTAGGCGGCGAGGCAACAGTCATTGAAGCTAAGCTTAGGGTGTTCCAGATAGAAGGGAAAGGCGCGTTCCGTAATATATCGCTCATAGATAGCGCTGTCGGAAAAGCGCGTTAGAAAGAAGTTTAAGCCGTCGATAATTTGCATGCGAGAATAATGGTATTGGGTATCAAGAACATAGACGGCTTCGGAAATCGCTAGAGTAGATACATGGAAAATGACATCATTTTTAATTAGGAAATTTAGCGCGGCGAGAGCCTGCTCGTAAGGGCCCCTAGTAATGATGCGGATGAGGATACTGGTGTCCAGGGAAATGATGTTGGAATTAGATTGCTTCGAATTGCTCATGGTTAAACGGGATCCCTTTCTTTTTATAGTCGGCTTTAACTTTTTCTAGCAACTTATGGTGCTCGGCGATAGCGGCTTCTATCTCTTTCGGGCGAGGCGTTTCGGGGCGCTGTTCGTAATAATAAGCCGGTGTGAATTTATAATAATACAGGCGTTCGTATTCGCTTAAGTCTTCTCTTTTCGAGAGATTGTTGACTAGCTTTGCGTCGTCTTTGGCGGTTCTATTCCCGATTTTGTCGAGTTCGGCCAGCAATTCTTCGGCGGAGGCCTGTTTTTCTACGGCGAGCTTGTTGTTCTCAAAATCAACATAGACCTTGTCGCCGGGCTTTACTCCGAGTTTTTCGCGGGCGGCTTTGGTCAGAGTGATTTGGCCGGATTTGGTAATAGTAGTAGTATACATATTAAAACTTGCTCCTTTTAATAATTGTAGCGTATTTTAATAAGAATAGCAAGGTTTAATAAAAATATGACCCGTATAGGTCATTTTTTATGGCTCCCGGGGCCGGGCTCGAACCGGCAACCTCGAAGTTAACAGCTTCTTGCTCCACCATTGAGCTACCCGGGAAAGTCCAGTTCGGCTCCCCCTAAGGGGCTCGAACTCATACTATTATAACGCAAAGCGCATATTTTTACAAGGGGTTTACAAAAAAGAAGTTTTGTAGTATAATAGATAAAAGGGTTGAGCCAAGCGGGATGACGCTGGCCGGATTTTAACAAGATGTGTTTGTTGGTTGTAACTATTGACCTAGTTTTTCAAAAAATGATAAAAAATCATGGAAGATGATGATAGAATCGAAAAATTTAATATAGCGCGCTACACCCACGCGCGAAATACGACAAATGTAATAAAACTGACAAACACAAATCTTGGTTAAACCGGAACAAATCCATAAAGTCATAGCTTGGTTCGCCCTAGTACCTGGTGGACGACAGACACGGATGTCTGTTTTACATATATATGTGTTCACGGCCTGGAGCTTAGCTTCGGGCCGCTTTTATTGGGGTAGAAAGCGTGGGCGGTTTTAAAAACTTCTAAAATGTGGTAGAATAGAAAAATGAGTTCAGCAGAGAAGAGTGAGACAGAAAAGGTGATCCAGATTACTGGATCTATTACTGTTGATGAGCTTGCAAAAGAGCTTGGGCTTTCTGTAACGACGCTGATTGGTGAGCTTTTTAAAGAGGGGATTGTCGCAACGATTAACCAACGACTTGACTTTGACACGGCGACTCTGATTATTGAAGAATTAGGAATCGAGGGAGTAAAACTCGAAAAGAAAAACACTACGACAAAAATTGGACACGAACAGAGGGAACTTTCGGATAAAGCGGTTTTAAGGCCGCCGGTGGTGGCGGTGATGGGTCACGTTGATCATGGTAAGACAACTTTACTCGATACTTTACTTAATAAAAAGACCGTTGAGGGTGAGGCTGGGGGGATCACGCAACATATTTCTGCTTATCAGTTGAAACACGATGGGCGAATGATTACTTTTCTTGATACTCCGGGCCATGAGGCTTTTGCGGCGATTCGCCAGCACGGTGCGATGCTTACCGATATTGTAGTGATTGTCGTAGCGGCGGATGATGGCGTTAAGCCACAGACGGTCGAGGCGATTAAATTTGCGCAAAGTGCGAATGCGAAAATTATTGTAGCGATCAACAAAATTGACCGTGAAGGCGCGGATATTCCGCGAACGATGGCTGACCTTTCGCAACACGGTCTCCAGCCGGAAGAATGGGGTGGCGATGTTGTGATGGTTCCGATTTCGGCGAAGATGAACCAGAATCTAGACAAGCTGCTAGACATGATTTTGCTTACGGCGGACATGGAAGAGCTGAAGGCGGATGTTGATATTCCGTCCGAGGGCTTAGTTATTGAAAGTCATATGGAAGTTGGAAAAGGGTCGGTTGTGAACCTTTTGGTGACCGGTGGAGAACTCAAGGTTGGCGAATTTATCGTCGCTGGCTCGTCGTATGCGAAAGTTCGGACGATGTTGGATTTCCGGGGGAAGCCGAAGGGCAAGGCGACGCCTTCTACTCCTGTGACGGTGACTGGTTTTAAGGAACTGCCGAACTTTGGCGATCGATTTATCGAAGTTGATGACGAGAAGACCGCTCGAAAGATGGCGCTACTCAACGCTCAGGGCGAGGCGGATGCCGCCGCGGCGTCTAATGTTACTTCCTCGGACCTTCTTAGGATGATGAACACGGCGGATAATTCGAAGATGTTTAATGTCTTAATTAAGGGCGATGTTTTAGGTTCAGTTACTTCGGTAGTGGATTCTTTGAAGATGATCGATACGAAGGGTGAAGTTGCGCTAAATATTGTCGCGACCGGCGTGGGCGATGTGACGGAAAATGATGTTTACATGGCGAACGGCGAGAACACCGTTATTTATGGTTTTAACGTGACCGTGCCGACGAACATCGCGAAGATGGCGGCGCGTGATAATGTGCCGATTAGGTGCTACAAAGTCATTTACGAGCTGATTGATGATGCGAAGAAATCGATGGAAGATTTGCTTGATGCGGAAATTGTAGAAACGCCGACTGGTACGCTTAAAGTTCAGGGCGTGTTTAGGACCGAGAAGACTTCGATTATCGCTGGTGGCGAAGTTACGGACGGTTCGGTTGCGGCCGGGATGCTGGCGAAAGTTTATCGCGGAAAAGAAGAGCTTGGCGAAGTTGAAGTTGAGAGCGTCCAGAAAGAGAAGATTAAGGTTGACAAGTTGGACGCTGGGGAAGTCGGGGGTTTGGCGCTTAAGACTGAGCATAAGATTCAATTAGAGATAGGCGATAAACTCGAATTCTTCACCCGTGAAACCGTAAAAAAGACACTATCTTAGCATTTTTCCTCACTCGCTCATCGTGTAGATGCGCTTCGTTCGGAGAAAATGCTAATCTAGTGCCTTTTTACGATTTCAGCTATTTAATTTTGCGTCGATCTTTTTGCGGAGGAGTTCGTAGAATTTTTCTTCGGTGCCAGCGTTAGAGAAGTCGATCCATTCGCCGTCTAGGTAAATCGCTGGAGTGCCTGGGACATCAATTTTCTTGCCGATGCCCATATCGAAATCAATTTTCTTTTTGACGTTGGCTGAGCCCATATCGTTCTTGAATTTTTCAACATCACCCTTGCCTTCAGTGACTTTTTCAAAGTAGTCAATGAAGATCGCGGTACGATCGGAAGCGTCGGCATATTCCCAGGAAGATTGGTTAGCGAATAATTTATCGGCGTATGGCTTCCAATAGCCTTGGAGTGCAGCGGCTTCGGCGGCTGAAGCGGCGGCGGTACCGTTTTGATGATAGGAGAGGAGGAAGTTACGGTAAACGACCGCGAGTTTGCCATCGTATTCTTCAACAAGTTTATTTAAGCGAGGATTAGTCGTGGCACAACCTGGACATTGGTAGTCGGCGTATTCAAAGAGTTTAACCGGCGCGTCGGCGTTACCTTTAATATGGTCGGAAATGTTGCCGTTGTCTTCTGTGCCTTCAATGATTTCGTTGAAATTATATTTAGAATAATCGACTTCGGTGGCTTTTTTATGGTTTAAAGCCAAAACGATCATAGCGCCGAGCGCGATAGCGCCGAGCACGATGCCGACGATGGCGATTTTGGAAAATCCGGATCTGCTAAAATTCTTTTTCATATTGCTCCTCAATTTATGGTATACTAATAATATATTAACATAAAATTTGACAGGTGACCATATGCGAGATATTGTAAATAAAATTCTGGAGAGGTTTCGTGGGCAGCCTAAAGATGTTAAGGAGGTTCCCGAGGAGGACCCTAAAGGCGTTTCTGAAGATGCGGAAACTCCGGAGAAGGAAGAACTTCCGACTTATAGTCCGAAGACGCTGGAGGCGTTTTTGCAGATTATTAAGAATACGCCGAAAGAGGTTTTGTCGGACCAAGACCGGACGATTTTGGCCTCAGCGATTTCTTTTCGCGACCGGAAAGTTAGCGATATTATGCTGCCGCGCGAGAAGATCACTTTTGTTTATGAACATGATTTTCTCGGGCCTTTGATGCTGGACAAACTTTTTCAGACGGGATACTCGCATTTTCCGGTTTTGTCTTCGGACGGGCGGCAGGTCATCGGGATTATTCATACTGAGAATCTGAACTCGCTGGAAATTCGGGCGAACGAGCGGGCAGGGAAATATGTGGACGAGAAAGTGTTTTATCTGCGTAATGATTACACACTTGACCAGGCGATGGCGGCGTTTCTTCGGACGAACTCGTTTTTCTACATGGTTGTGGATTCGCAAGGGAAGATAGTGGGACTTTTGACTTATAAGATGTTGGTTCGGCATTTACTCGGCTATGAGCCGACGGATGATTTTGACGGCGATTCTAGTCTTGCCGCTATTATGAAACGCTAGAGTGTGGTATAATATAAAGTTATGAGGACATTGTCGATTGATTTGAAAGATTTTCTTGGCAAAACCGTGACCGTTTCGGGTTGGGTTAATTCTCGGCGCGATCACGGCGGTTTGATTTTTATTGACCTGCGTGATCACAAAGGGATTATTCAGCTAGTCGTAACTCCGGACACCGCGGAGGCGTTTTCTTTGGCGGAGTCGTTGCGTGATGAATTCGTGATTACGGCGACGGGGAAGATGCGCGAGCGGGCGGAAGAACTGAAGAATCCGAATATTCCGACGGGAGATATTGAGTTAGTTGTCTCGGAACTTTCGCTTCTTAATAAGTCGGAAACGCCGCCGGTTAATACGCACGATGATGGGCCGGAGACTGGGGAAGATTTGAGACTGCGTTATCGCTATCTTGACCTTCGCCGGCCGAGTATGCAGAATTTAATTTCGCGTCGTTCGGAATATTATCAGATTCTTCGAAAATACATGACGGACCGGGAATTTATTGAGGTGCCGACGCCGATTTTGGCGAACTCGTCGCCGGAAGGGGCGCGCGATTTTCTGGTGCCGTCCAGGGTTCATCCGGGCAAGTTTTATGCTTTGCCGCAGGCGCCGCAACAGTTTAAACAGCTTCTGATGGTCGGCGGAGTCCCGCGCTATTTCCAGATTGCGCCGTGTTTTCGTGATGAGGATCCTAGAGCCGATAGGCTTTATGGCGATTTCTATCAGCTGGATCTTGAGATGGCGTTCGTGGATGATGGCGAAACAGTGCGGAGGGAAGTTGAGCCGCTGATTAAATCGTTGGCGGTCGATTTTGGCGGGAAAGAGCTGATTTCTGAAGAAGTTCTGCGGATTTCTTATAAGGAGGCGATGGAGAAATACGGGACGGACAAGCCGGATCTTCGGTTTGAGATGCCGCTGATCGAGCTGACGGAGGCTCTTTCTGGTACCGAGTTTAAGGTTTTCCAGTCGCCTTGCGTTAAGGCTTTGTGCGTTAAGGGCGGAGCGTCGCTTACGCGTTCGCAGATTGACAACTTTACCGACCAGGCTCGGAAACTTGGTGCGGGGGGTCTAGCCTATATTATCTACGAGAACGGGGAAGAAAAGTCGCCGATTGCGAAGTTTTTGAAGGACTCCGAACTTGCCGAAATCAAGAAATTGACCGGTGCTGCGGACGGGGATGCGGTGTTCTTTGGCGCGGATGCACGCGAGAAAGTGAATAAGGTTCTAGGCGAGCTTAGAATTTCGTTTGCGGAACATTTTGGTCTTCGCGATGATTCTAAGGTTGCTCTGCTTTGGGTCGTAGACTTTCCGTTTTACGAATATAATGATGGCGAGAAGAAGATTGACTTTGGCCATAACCCATTTTCGATGCCGAAGGGCGGACTTGCGGCGTTAGAAGCGGCGAAAACTGACGAAGAAAAATTGGCGCTTCTTGCGGATCAGTATGATATGGTGATGAACGGTTGCGAGATTTGTTCGGGTGCGGTTCGGAACCATAATCCGGAGATTATGCTGAAAGCTTTCTCGGTTTTGGGGTATGACGCCTCCTACGTTGAGGAGCGGTTTGGTGGGATGCTTAATGCGTTCAAGTTTGGTGCGCCACCACATGCAGGCTGTGCGTTTGGGATTGATCGTATCTTTATGATTTTGACTGGCGCTTCGAATATTCGCGACATTGTGGCATTCCCGAAGAACGGTTCGGGCGTGGACCTGATGATGGGCTCGCCGTCCGTGGTTGACGAGGACCAGCTAACTGATGCGCATATCGCGGTGGTTGAGGACGACTAACGGGCGGATTCGCCCGAAAGTGGACATATTGGTCTAAAAAAGTGGACGGATTCTAGGTTTGTCCGCTTTTTTGGCGGGATAACAGGGGTGGGGAAAAGTGGACATATTGGTCTAAAAAAGTGGACGGATTATGATATAATGTATACATGAGCAGTAGAGTTGAAGAAATTATCTATGGAGAATTAGCCAAATCTGGTAGGGAAATGACGGCATTAGAGCTGTCTGAGCTTCCGGGCGTAGGGAGTCGGACTTACGCTAGTCGGGTTTTGGCGAAGCTTGTTGCTAGTAAAAAAATATATCAGCGAAAACATGGGAGAAACGTATATTATCGGACGACGGCTGGGGTTTTAATCGATGAGGAGTTTTCGACGAAAGGGCTAAGGGAAGAGACGGTTTGGGAAAAAGTCTACGAGGATAAAGAGTTTTTTTCGCCGGTGTCGGAACAGGCGCGAGATATTTTAGCGTTTTCGTTTTTGGAAATGTTGAATAATGCGATAGATCACTCGCGCTCAGGGGTAGTACATGTGAAGATTTGGCGAGAGTTGGGCTTTTTGAAATTTATCGTTAGAGATTTTGGGGTGGGGATTTTTCAGAATTTGATGACGAAAAAGAGGCTTCCTGACGAGGTTGATGCGATTAGGGTACTTTTACAGGGGAAAACGACGACCGACCCGGCGAGACATTCCGGGGAAGGGGTGTTTTGGACTTCAAAAATCGCAGATAAAATGATGTTTTCTTCGGGGGAGACAAGGCTTATTATCGATAATATAATTGGTGATTTTGCGATCGAGGAGACGGACGAGCGAACTCTAGGGACGGAGGTGTATTTTGAGATTCAGGAAGATACGAAGCGGTCTATGTCGAAACTTTTTCACCAATATTCGTTCGACCACGAGAAGATCCTGCTCGATACGACGGTCGTGCCGGTGAAACTTTTCGACTCGGGGGAGGTTTGGATTTCTCGGTCCCAGGCGCGAAAACTTTTAAGTGGGCTAGAGAAATTTAAGCAGGTTACCTTTGATTTTAAAGGAGTGGACTTAATCGGGCAGGGGTTCGCGGATGAGATTTTTCGGGTTTTTCAGATTCAGTATCCGGAAATTGTCCTCGAGGGGGCGAACATGAACGATACGGTAAGGATTCTGGTCGAGCGGGCGAAGAACGACCCGATGGGGAGATAAATGTTGCTTTTTTGGCTAATGTTTGGTATAATAGGAGTATAGTTAATTATCTTGTATCGATTTTCAGTAGGGAGGTATGCTGATGTCGGTCGGTGGTTAAAAAGAAAAGGAAATTTAAATATGAATAAGCAAGAACAAGAGCGGCGTGCGAAATTGCTCGCGATGAGTAAAGAGCGGTTGCCGCAAATTAAGAAAGAATTTGAAGAAAGACAGAAGGTCTCGTCGGTCGATAAGTTTGAGGCGGCGCAGGACCGGCATTTTAATAGCAATTTTGAGCAGGGCGGAAAAGATGCGCATCTTGTTGCGAAGAAAAAAACCGCGGCGAAGGCGACGAAATCCGCGAAATCCGCGAAATCTGGTGGGAAGAAGTCGAAGAAAAATGTGCCGGAAGAGCGAAAAGTTAACCTCTCGGTTTCGACGCGTAAGGGCGAGGTTACGCATCACCAGCGGATGCTTTCTCAAGATGTTAACGCGCAGGCGACGCAACACATCATCGGCGTGCCAGTAAATAAATCTAAGTACAATGGCTACGATGGTGCGCAAGTTACGAACGCGAAATTGAAGCAAATGCGGCCGGACCCAGAGGCGGTGCGGATTATTCCGATTGGTGGGGTTGGCGAGTTTGGTATCGGCAAGAACATGACGATTATCGAATATAAGTCGGAAATGATCGTCGTCGATATGGGCGTGCTATTCGCGGGGAGTGATTACCCAGGCGTAAATTATCTGATCCCGGACATCAAATATCTAGAAGATAACCGCGACAAAGTTAAGGCGATTTTATTTACGCACGCGCATCTTGACCACATCGGGGCCTGCCGGCATTTACTTCCGAAATTTAATCCGCTGACGCCGATTTATGGTACGGATTTTACGATCGGGATGATCAAAAAACAGATGTCGGAGCTGGATGATGTGCCGGATCTGAACTATCAGGTTGTCGATCCGTTTAAGCACGAAAAATTCCAGGTTTCGGAGCATTTTTCGGTTGAATTTATTCACGTCCTACACTCGATTCCGGGTTCTACGGCGATTGTGGTCAGGACGCCAAACGGAGTGATCTATCTTTCTGGCGACTGGCGCCACGAGGAAAATCCGTATGGTAAGCAGACCGACTACGAGCGGATTGATGAGATCGTGAAGAACGAGGGAATCACCTTGATGTTGAACGAATCTACGAACATTGATTCGCCGGGTCATCATCCACATTCAGAATTTGATGTTGGCGATAACCTCGGGAAAGTGATGGATCACTATGCGAACGGACGCGTGATTATCTCGTGTTTCTCATCACAGGTTTCGCGTATCGAATCGACACTTCGCGAGGCGGCAGCACGCGGACGGAAAGTCGCGTTCTCGGGCTTTTCCATGATTAATAACGTCGAGGTTGCGCTTAGGACAAAGATGATTAAGGTGCCGAAAGACACGATTATGAAGATGGAAGATATCGTTAAGCTTCCGGACGATAAAATCACGATCGTTTGTACTGGGTCGCAGGGCGAGCTCAACGCGGTTTTAAATCGCATGGTGACCGGCGCGCACAAGCACATCAAGATTAAGCCGACGGATACGATTGTGTTCTCGTCTAATCCGATTCCGGGTAATGAACCGCACGTCGTAAATACAGTTGACGGGCTGCTGCGCGAGGGGGCGCAGGTAATTCAGAACGGTAAGACGCATCTTAATAACATCGGGCCGCTACACCTTTCTGGCCATGCGTACTATGAAGATCACGTGGACTTTTTGGAGCGAACTAGACCTCTAAATTACATGCCATATCACGGTGAGTTTTACATGCTTGAGCATAACGCGGAGATGGCGGATAATGTCATCGGCATTCCGCGCGAGCGTATTATCGTTTCGGATGACGGCGACATTGTTGAGCTTCTTCCGGATAAGAAAATTCGCAAGAACGGTCGGATTCCGGTCGGGAATAAACTTTATGATGATGCGGATCAGGCGGTTCACGAGGCGGTCGTAAAGGATCGCATCCATATTTCGCGCGAGGGAATTTTCATAATCGTTCTCACGGTTTCGAAGAAGACGGGGCATCTTATCAAGACGCCGGATATTGTGTCGCGCGCGTTTATTTACCTGGACAATTCGGAAGAGCTAATCGGGAAGATTCGGCATTATCTGCGTCAGAAAACGGATCGGTCGATTTCTTCTGATCCGGAGCTGAAAGTCTTAAAAGACGAGATTAAGGACGATGTTACGCATATCTTATTCGACGCGACTGGGCATACGCCAATCGTAATACCCGTAATCAATAAGGTTTAAGGCCCTATCTCGGCATTTTTCCTCGTATGGCCGCCATAAGGCGCGCCATACTCGGAGAAAATACCAATCTAGAACCTTAAACCTATTGATTTTTTATGATAAAGCGGTTATACTTAAATTATGGATATAGATGAGAGTTTTTTAAATGAGGTGGGCCTCTCTGAGATGCCCGAAGAACAAAAAAGTGCGTTTTTAGCGCACACCCAAGACGAGCTTGAGATGCGCGTGGGTGAAAAAATGAGCGAAGGACTTTCTGCCGAGCAGATGGAAGAGTTCGAGGGGATCATGAAAAATGACCAGGAAGTTATTCGCAAGCTGATTCTCGACATGAAACAGGATTTTCGCGAGGATGAGATTTATAAGAAGATTTTGAAGAAGCATAACGTCGAGCAGGGCGATTGGGCGATCCTGGGCGAGTATCTTTCGGTTAAGTGGATTCAGAAAAATCGACCGGAATATCGCGAGATTGTCTCTAGCGTGATGGAGAATTTGAAGAACGAAATTCGCGAGAGCGCGCCGCAGATTTTGGCGACGGCGTAACGGAAAATAACGCCTCTGGCGTTATTTTTTGTCTCGCAGGTAGCCGTTGATGAAAGATTTCGTGTCCATGGGTTTTTTGCCGGCGGGCTGGATTTCGGTGATGACGAAGTAGCGACCATCGGCGCCACCGACGGCGAGAAAACCGGAATTTTTGTCTTTGACGATTTGGCCGGGTTTTAAGAATTGGCTTTCGTCGTACGGCTCGCCGAAATGGGCGTCGATGATAATGCAGTCTACGCCGCCGAGTTCGAGACGAGTTTTCGGAAAGTCCTCAAAAGCGCGGAATTTGCAGGCCATGTCCAGGGCTTCTTCGTAGAGAGGATTTAATTTGGACATGGAAGTATCTAATTTTTTAGTATAGGTCGCGTTTTTGTCGTTTTGGGGCTTTGGTTTCGGGAGATTTTCGAGATTTCTGACTAGCCATTCGGTAGCGCGCGTCGCCAGGCCTTCGTAAATTTCGTCTTTATAATAGTTCCATTCGTACCAGATGTTGCTCTGATAGTAAATTGGGCCGGCGTCCATCTTTTCGACTAGCTTCATAATCGAGACGCCGAAGTCGCGATCGCGGTTTAAGATCGCGGTTTCGACCGGGGAAGGGCCGCGATACCTCGGGAGTTCAGAGGGATGGATGTTCAAAATGCCCTCTGGTTCGAAAAGATCGAGCAGGTCTTTTTTCAAGATGACACCGAAAGAGGCGAGGATGCCATGGGCCTCAGGATGCTGTTTTTTCAGCTCTTTGACTTTTTTCAGATCGTCTTTATCGTGGGCATGAAAAATTACATCAGTATATTCTTCAAGGATTTCTAGAACATCGTCGGCGAGCATGCCGTTGCCGAAAAATATGACTTTTGGTTTACTCATTTCCCCATAACTCCTTATTATTTTTAACTTCTTTCTCGTAATCAACGGGCTCGAGGTCGCCTTTGTCGTTCATCTTATAGAAAGCGTCTTTTTCGTCTTTGATATGGTCGATAAAGAGAATGCCGCTTAAATGGTCAATTTCGTGGAGCAAGGTACGGGCGAGAAAGCCTTCGGCCTTGATTCTGACAGGAGTGCCGTCTTCGAGTTCGGCTTTGATTTTGGCTTTTTCGGGGCGGGGAACTTTGCCGTAAAGATAGGGAACGGAGAGGCACCCCTCAAAATCGCTGATGGTTTTGCCCTCGGTTTTAATGACCTCTGGGTTCAAGAGAGCGGTAAAATGATTATTAGCCTTATCATCAAAATCATCACGCACGATGATGACGCGCTTATTTACCCCGAGCTGGGGCGCGGCCATCGCGGCGGAAAGTTCATACTGATGTTCTTTTTCCCAGTCCAGGCAGTCTTTTCGCATAGCCTCAATTGCCTGTTTAATTTCCGGATCGTCTGGGTTTGCCTTGGTCGATTTTTGGCGCAGACGCGGGTCGGGAGTCGTAATAATTTCCATAGGGATATTATACTAAATCAGGGAAGGAGGGTCAAGGACGAGATGGAGATTGCTGTTTTCGGGGAGTTTTTTCAGGGCGTTTACTAGGCTTTTTCGGTTTTTGGATTTAATCACGATTTGCCAGGTATAACCCCTGGGGGTCCGCTCGTGAAACGCCGGCGTCATCGCCGAAATCTTTAGATTTTTATCAGATTTCAAGAGGCTGTAGTAGGTTTTTAGGTGTTTCAAGACGGTTGTCTCAGTTTTATAGGTCAAAGTCAATTTTGCGAGATAATAAAACGGCGGGAAAGCGGCCTTTTTGCGCTTTTTTAAGAGGTAGTCCGAAAAATCATCGTAGTTTTCAGAGATAGCGTTTAAAATTACAGGGTGATCCGGCTGGTAAGTTTGGATGAATACTTCTGTATCTTTCAGATGGCCTCGGCCGACGCGGCCGATAACCTGGGAAAGGAGCTGAAAAGTCTTTTCTTCGGCGCCGTAATCTGGGAGACTGAGGCCCGCGTCGGCCTGTACCACGCCAACGGTCTTTAACTTCGGTAAATCTAGGCCCTTAGCGATAGTTTGTGTGCCGATAATGATGTCAATGTCCCCAGATTTGACCTCGTCATAGAGCGCGTCCAGCGAATTCGACTTCGTGTTGTCGGCGTCGAACCGGGCGATTTTGGCGGTTTTTTCTAACTTTTTCAGCTCCTCCTCTAGAAGTTTGGTACCAAAACCCTTATGAACCAGTTCGGGATTTTTGCACTCTGGGCAGGATTTCGGGATTTTCTGATGTGCGCCGCATGTATGACAGATCAGCTCATAACTATCGGCGTGGAGCGTCAGGGGTAAAAAGCAGTTTGGACAGAGCGCCTGCCACCCGCATTTTTCGCAAATCGTCAGGGGTGCAGAGCCGCGCCGATTGTGAAAAATCAGGGTTTGATGCCCAGATTTCAGGTTTTCTTTAATTGCTTTCAGTAAATCGTCTGAAAAATAGCGATTTTTCAGGAATTTCTCGCGGTTTTTGAGGTCGATAACCTTGATTTCCGGTTTTTCGGCGGTTTTTTTGGCTCTTTCGGTCAGCTTTATGACGGCGTTATTCTCTTTGGCGAGATAATAATCGGCGACTAGAGGCGTGGCCGTCCCCTGTACGCAAGAAATTTTCAGGTCATTAGCGATAAAACTAGCCAGTCTTAAAGCCG
This sequence comes from Candidatus Saccharimonadota bacterium, assembly GCA_017404725.1. GTDB lineage: Bacteria > Patescibacteriota > Saccharimonadia > Saccharimonadales > Saccharimonadaceae > Nanosyncoccus. The sequence goes on from JAFRBS010000018.1 coordinate 16,887, forward strand.
AATACTTTGGTGGGTTCTCTTGAAAATAGGTTTGCTCGTGGGCCTCGTCAATCAGAATTAGACCGAGATTTTTCAGGGGTGCGAGCAAGGCTGAACGCGGACCGATGATGATTTTCGGGTCTTTTTCGTCGGCTTTTAAGATGGTTTCCCAGGTCAGATGTCGCTCCGCCTCGGTTTGGCGACTATGGATTTTTGTCACAGTTTGACCGAAAGTGCTCTCAAAAACCTGAACTAGCTGGGAGGTCAGAGCGATTTCAGGGACGAGCAAAATGACCGATTTTTGGGCTTTTAGGGTATTTTCCGCTAGTTTAAGGTAGATGTTCGTTTTTCCGCTTCCGGTTACCCCGTTTAGGAGTTTCGTGGCCGTAGGAACGCTCTCTAGGGCTTCTAGGGCTTGTTTTTGAGCGGGGTTAAGAGGAATTTTAACAACACTTCTTCGGCCCGCGTCCGCGTCTTTAAAATTCCTCTTACGCACCTTTAAAACGCCTGTTGGGAGGAATAGATTGGCGACGACAGGGAGTGGACAGAGGTAATATTCAGAGAGCCATAAGAGGGCGTTTAAGAGATGGGATGGCAGTGGTTCATCATAAATGGTGCGGAGGATTGGTTTGGTTGCGAATTCTGGTTTTTCTAACTCTGTTTTGACGATGCCGGGGATTTTGCTTCTACCGAGAGGGATTTCCACGATTTGCCCAGCTTTTAGAGGTATCTCTGAGGAATAGGTCAGAACATCTGCCCCAGCGCGAAAAACCTTGGTTGGAATTACCTCGTAATACATACTTCAATTATATCATGTGAAAAAATGTTGTATTTTTTACATATTTGCGGAAAATCATGGTATAATAGAGGTAAGAAAGTGAGGAATTATGTTGGATGTATTCATTACATCGCGAGTTCGGCGAAAGGTTTTGACGGTGTTTGCGAAATACCCGGATTTTAAGACGCACGTCCGGGCGCTGTCGAAGTTGATCAAAGAGGACCCAGGGAATATTCAGCGTGAGCTTAGGCGGCTGGAAAAGGGGAAGTTTTTGATCTCCACAAAGAAGGGCAACACGACGATTTATCAGACGAATAAGCAGTTTCCTCTCTTAAAAGAGCTTCAGAGTATGGTGATTAAGAGCGAGCAGCTCAGAAAACAAAAAAATACCCAGAAATCGATAAATAACACGATTGGGTAGGCACTTTGGGTAGCCGGTTGTTTTCTAGGTTGCTAAAGGCTAGGGGGCTTTCAGAGGAGTTTTTGGACCCCAAGTATGAGGAGCTGTCCGATCCGCTTCTGTTGCCTGACATGGATAAGGCGGTTTCTAGGCTGGTTCAGGCGGTTTCGTCAGGGGAGAAGGTGCTGGTTTACGGGGATTATGATGTTGATGGGGTGACGGCGGCAACGATTATGAAGGAGACTTTAGAGCTAATCGGGGTTTCTTCGGTTTCTGTGATGTTGCCGGACCGGTTTATCGATGGATACGGGATGAGTTCTCGCGCGGTTGAACGGGCGACTTCTGAGGGGGTTTCGCTGGTCGTGACGGTGGACTGTGGGAGTAATAATGGCGTAGTGGTTGATGAGCTTTCGGCGGCCGGAGTTGATGTAATTGTGACAGATCATCACGAGATTTCAGATACGATACCTTCGGCGGCGGTCGCGGTGGTGAATCCGAAGCGGAAGGATTTTACGGGGCCGAAGGGTTTAAGAGAGCTTTGCGGCGCAGGGGTGGCATTTTTCGTGGCGCGGGCGCTGGTTTCGCGCGGGTTAATTCCTGAGGGCAGGGAAAAATGGTTGCTTGATCTTACGATGATCGGGACGATTTGCGACTCGATGGAGCTAACCTCTGATAATCGGATAATTTGTCGGTATGGGCTTCTAGTTTTAGGGAAGACGAAGCGGCCGGGGCTTTTGGAGCTGATGCGTGTGGCAGGTACGAAGGCGCTAAATACAGAGGCGATTGGGTTTCAGATTGGGCCGAGGTTGAACGCGGCAGGGCGTTTGGAGACGGCGGGGAAGTCGCTAGATCTGCTTTCGACTTGGTCACGGACAGAGGCAGCGGAGTTGGCGCGCGAGCTAAATGAGTTGAATAAGGAGCGGCGAAGGCAGCAGCAAGAGGCGGTTTCGGGGGTTTTGGTGTCTTCTGGCGCTGGCGCTGGTGGTGCTGACGGCGCTGGCACTGGTGGCACTGATGCTCTTTCTGAGCCGGTAGTGGTGGTTTCGGGACCTTGGCACGAGGGGATTTTGGGGATTATTGCTGGGCGATTAACAGAGAGATTGCGCAAACCTTCGTTTGTTTTAACTGAGGTTTCCGACGGCGGCTTTAAGGGCTCGGGAAGGTCTTTCGGGGAGTTTAACCTTGCGGAGGCTTTGAATGCCTGTCGGGATGATCTTGTATCTGGGGGCGGGCACGCGGCGGCGGCCGGGGTGACGGTTAAGCCGGATCGACTAGATGATTTTAAACGCGATATTAATGACTTTTATAAGGGGTTAGGACTATCTGACCAGGAGCGGTTTTTAGAGGTTTCGGAAGATTTGGAAGTCGAAGCGATTTCGGATTTTTCGCTAGATTTCGTGGAGGAACTTTCCCAGCTCGAGCCGTTCGGGAACGGAAATCCGGAGCCAGTGTTCTTATTGCCAGGGGTGACGGTGATGGAGGTTCGGAAAATGGGAGCAGATGGAAAGCATCTTCGCCTGACGATTCGCGATGGATTAGGTACGATTATGAAGCTAGTGGCATTTTTTGCCAGAGGGGAATGGTTCGAACTTCAACCGGGTGAGCGAGCGGATGTCTGGGTCAGCGTGATGAAAAATGAGTGGAACGGGTCAGTTAGTGTTGAGGGGCGAATTCTAAGAGTCGAGCGAAGCAAGGTTGACTAATGTGCTAATATTGTGTTACAATGTTAGTATAAAAGGAGTATATTATGGGTACAGCAGTAACAACAATTACGGTAAGAACAGATGCAGAAACTAAGCGGAAGGCGAAGGAGCTGTTTGCTGGTTTTGGGATGGATATGAGTACGGCGATTAATGCGTTTTTGCATCAGTCGGTGACTGAGCGAGCGATTCCGTTTCGGATTTGGAAGGGGGATGTACCAAATGACGAGACGCTTGAGGCAATCAATGATCCAGAAACTTACGGGCCTTTTGATACGGTAGAGGAATTAATGGAGGCCCTTGATGCTGACGATTGAGTATAAGGGAAAATTTAAACAAGATTATAAGCGTCTAAAAAAGAGACACTATGACATGAAATATCTAAACGAGGTAATCACTATGCTTGCCAATGAACAAAAGTTACCAATGAGATATCGAGATCATAGTTTAACTGATTCAAGAGATTATAAGGGGCTAAGAGAGTGCCATATAAAGCCAAATTGGTTGTTGGTTTATAGAATAGATAACGGCAGGCTGGTTTTAGAGTTAACAAGAACGGGGGCGCATAGCGATTTGTTTCGATAAAATTGACAGCGATGTCGGTGCATGTATAATTAGATATAAATAACGAAGGAGGGATATGGGTTCCGGTGAGATGTTATCGAATACGGAGAACAGGATAGAAAATACGGGTTGGGATTATTTGGATTATCGGAAAGTTGACACAAGAGAATATGTCGAATCCGGAATTGCTGATGGTAGCTTAGAGGTTATCGAGGCTATTAAGACTGGAAAACTTGGGGCGGAGCAAGGTAAGATTGGACAGGAAGTTATTTCCTGGAGTGAGGGGGAAAATGGGGAACCGATAAAGGAAAAGGTGGCCACGGTTAAAGCTGATGAGGAAACCGGCGAGCCAGGCTGGATCGTAACAAAACTTGATGAGGAAGGTAATCCGTTAGTTGATCATAATGGCTATCTTAACCAGTGGATTATTCCTGATAAGAAGTTTAAAGAGAAATATGAAGCCGATGCTGAACATCCAGGAGTATTTAAGCCGGCTGGAGGTCCGCAAAAGTTCGTAGAAACAAAGGAAAATCTTACGATTTCTCAGTGGGGGAACAAAATGAATATGCCAAAGGGGAGCTTTATTAACGTGACAAATCCGGACGATATGTATGCGGTAAATCCGAGAGATTTTCGGGATACATATCAAAAAGTCGGGGAAGGTTCTAGTTTAGACTCTTTTGAGGAGCCAACGACCTGGGATAATCTTGCTGAAAAAATGACCAGTTGAAAAAATCTCGATAAAAAATAGCCCCCTTGCGGGGGTTATTTTATTTGAGACCAAGTTTTAGGCGCTCGGTTTTTTCGGCGCGGCGGATCTCGCGCATAATCGCCTTCTGGCGACGCTCGCGTTTAGAGATAGGCTTCGAAAAACGAGTCTGGGACTTCGCAAGCGGCAAAACACCACTCTGTAAAACCTTGCGATTAAAGCGGCGAATAATGTTCTCGTTCGCCTCGTTCTGGTCTTTTCTAGTAACTTTTACTGCCATATTGGTATCCATTATATCAGATACTTTTAAAAGTTTCAAGAGGGAATTTTTTGGGTCTGGTTTGTGATATAATAGAGGCATGATTATATTATTTGGGCCTCCGGGGTCAGGAAAATCTACACAGGGGCGAGCGCTCGCTGATAAATATGGGCTTTCGTGGCTTTCTGTGGGGCAGATTTTAAGAGAAACCGGGAAGTTTAACGAAACCTTGAAGAATGGGGAGTTGGTGGACGACGAAACAGTGGTCGGGCTAATGAATCGGGCGATTGCGCGAGCGAACGCTGACGGACTGGACGTAGTTTTAGACGGCTATCCGCGCGATAAGAAGCAGACGGAAATCATGTTGGCGGATGACGAGTCGGAGTTTTTTGACCGGGTTGATCTTGCGATAGTTTTAGACGTTCCGGAAGACGAGCTAATCGCGCGAATAAATTTGCGTGGTCGGGCGGACGATACTGAACAAGTGATTGCGCGGCGGATTTCGGTCTTTGAACAAAATATTTGTTCAATTTTACCTCTGTTGGAGGAACAGAATATCGCGGTTGAGCATATCGATGGAGTTGGGACGTACGACGAAGTATTTGATCGAATCGACGCGATGACGCAGAAGTATTTGCCGGAGTTAAAAGAAGTATTCAACAATACGGACGCGAAGGTGATTGAAAATGATGCTAATGTTTTAGAAAAGAGTTATGGAGAATAAAATGGACGAGAAAAAGATTCAGGCGATGCGCGAAGGGGGGAAGATTTTAGCGGGGCTTTTGACTGATCTTAAAAAGCACGTTCAGGCGGGAATGTCTGAGAAGGAGATTGATAAGTGGGTTCGAGATGAAGTCGTTCGGCGCGGGGCAGAGGTTGCGTATGACTTTCTGCCAGAGAAGTTTCCGGGGGCGATCTGTATTTCTACTAATGACCAGCTGGTTCACGGTGCGCCATCTGATTATGTTTTAGAAGAGGGGGATAAGGTGTCGTTTGATATGGTGATACGCTATAAGGGGTATTACACTGATGCTGCCTTTACGATGATGGTACCAGAGAAGGCGGGCGAGAAGGCCAAGGGGTCGCCGGCGGTGCGCCAGATGATTTCGATTACTGAAAGCGCGCTTTTGGCCGGAGTAGAAGAGGTTCGCCCGGGGGCGCATCTCGGGGATATCGGCTATGCGGTTCAGAAGGTTCTAGAACAGGGTCATCTTGGGGTAATTACGAACTACGTGGGGCATTTTATCGGTCGTGAAATGCACGAGGAGCCGGCGGTACCGAACTATGGCAAACGGGGGCACGGCTATGTGCTGCAGGTTGGTGATACGCTTTGCATTGAGCCGATGTCATCTCTCGGTAGTCCGAAGAACCGGATTTTAGAAGATGGAAGTGGTTGGACGGTAGTGATGCGAGACGGTTCGTATGGATGCCATTGTGAATATACGATTTTAGTCACTGAAGACGGACACGAAATCTTGACCCCCTGGAAATAGTTATGCTATAATGGGCTTATGGATGAAGCCCAGAAGTTCGCAGTTGGACTAGATGTCGGCACGGAAAATGTGCGGGCGGTGGTTGCGACTGTAGGTAAAGAGGGCGCTATCTCGGTAGTTGGCTACAACGAAGGTCCAAACGCAGGGATGCGTAAAGGGGTTGTAGCGAATTTGACTGGTCCGGCGGAGGCGATTGACCGAATGTTGGGCGAAGTCGAACGTATGAGTGGATATGAGGTCGATTCGGCCTATGTTTCGATTAATGGTGCGCATGTGATGTCGCTCAAAGCTGAGGGGATGATTGTCGTCGGGGCGGAAGACCACGAGATTACTGATGCCGATATGGACAGAGTAGAGGATGCGGCGGTAGTCGGGAGAATTCCGGCGAACCGAGCGGTTCTAGACGTTTTACCTCTGTCTTATACCTTGGACGGCCAGGGGGGAATTAAAGATCCTCTAGGGATGACTGGTTCACGTTTAGAGCTTAAAGCGAGCGTAATTTCAGCTCTAGCGCCGAATGAGTTGAACTTGAAGAAGGCGACTGACGGCGCGAAGGTAACGGCTGATAAGGTGATCCCGAGCGTAATGGCGGCGGCGCACGCAGTTTTATCCGAAAAACAGATGGAAAACGGAGTGGCAGTAGTCGATCTTGGGGCAGCAACGACGGGGGTTGCGGTGTTTGAAGAAGGTGATCTTCAATATGTTGGGGTTATCCCGGTTGGTGCAAATAATATCACTAACGACCTCGCGATTGTTTTGGAGATTGATACGGATATTGCGGAAGACATTAAACAGAGGTTTGTTACGGCTGGATTTAGGGGCGGAGATGATATTGTAGTCAAGCGCGATCACGAGGAAATGATCTTCTCGCGCGAGAGCGTTGAACAAGTTGTGCGCGATCGTTTGATTGAGATTTTTGACCGCGTACGTAAAGAGCTTCGAACGGCGAAATACGACCATCGTCTTCCTGAGGGAATTGTATTGGTTGGCGGTGGCGCAAAATTGGCAGAGATTGATGTATTTGCGAAGGAACAACTTCAGGCAGCGATTAAAATTGGTACGCCTTCTGGGCTTGGCGGAGTTGGCGATGCGATTGAGAAGCCTGAGTATGCGGCGGCGGTCGGGCTGGCGCTTTTGGCGGCGAGAAGTGGCGGTGCTGTTCGTACGGTGCCGAACAAGAAAAAAGTTGGTCTGAACAAGAAAAAAGTTGGCGGGCTTTTCGGCTGGACAAAAAAGTTCTAAAAAACTGACTTAGGGGGTTGATATTTTTTTTGCGATATATTATAATGAATACAAATATTATCAAGAGAGGAAAATTAAATGCCAGAAATCAAGCCAACAGAGGTAGAAAGCGCAGCAAGCATTAAGGTCGTAGGTGTCGGTGGAGCCGGCGGTTCGGCTGTAGACAGAATGAAAGAAGTAGGTCTTTCTAATGTCGAGTTTATTGCGATTAATACCGATGCACAAGCATTGCATCATTCTGATGCAGATACCAAAGTTCATATCGGAAAAGGCCTAGGTGCCGGTGGTGATCCACAGAAAGGCCGTGAGGCTGCAGAAGAGAGCCGCGAGAATATCGCTAAGGCGCTCGACGGGGCCGACATGGTATTTATTACACTTGGTGCTGGTGGTGGCACTGGTTCTGGTGCTGGCCCAGTTATTGCAAAGGAAGCGCGTGATCGCGACATCCTGACTGTTGGCGTGGCGACGAAACCATTTACTTTCGAAGGTGCGAAACGTAAGGAAAACGCTGATGCGGCGATTGATGAGCTTTCCCACGAGGTCGATGCTCTGATTACGATTCCTAACGATCGCCTGCTTCAGACGATTGATCCGAGAACTCCTCTACTTGAGACCTTTAAGATCGCTGACGATGTGCTTCGTCAGGGTGTTCAGGGTATCTCTGAGCTCATTACCGAGCACGCTTTGATTAATCTAGACTTTGCCGACGTTAAGGCGATTATGAAGAATGCTGGTTCGGCGCTTATGGGTATCGGTCGGGCTTCCGGTGAAAACCGTGCGGTCTTGGCTGCACAGCAGGCGATTGAGTCTCCATTGATTGAAGTTAAGATCGAAGGTGCGCGTGGCGTTCTCTTCTCGGTGGCTGGTGGTTATGACATGAGTATGTCCGAGATTCAGGAAGCGGCTGAGGTTATTACCAGTGCTGTTTCACCAGATGCGAACATCATCTTCGGTGCATCTATTCGCCCTGACCTTGAAGATGAGGTAGTGATTACGGTTGTAGCGACTGGGTTTGACTCCGATTATTATCGTAATCTCGAGCTACATAATCCAGCTTTTGAGGAGCCGAAGCCGACTAGCGAGCCGACAGTTGCGTCCGCGATTAAGGCGGTCGAAGAGAAGAAAGACGACGGCAAACCGCAGGTTTCTTCGGAAGATTTTGCGGCTGAGAACAAGGTTAATATGTGGGATTCGATTAAGGCGACCGAGGAGACGTCTGCCGAGAATAGTAGTAGTTCTGACGATGATGATGACGATTTGGACGTTCCGCCATCGTTACGCGGCAAGCTTCGCAAGAAATAGTTAAATTTGGAGGGTCGGGGGAATGAGTAAGTTTAAGATCGGTGACAGTAAGGTGCTAGAGAGCCGGGAATCTCCGGACGGCACGATGATTCGGCGTCGGCGAGTAACGAACGACGGGAAACATCGGTTTACGACTTACGAGCGGATCGAAATGCCGACCCTGATGGTTAAGAAAAGCAGCGGGAAGATCGAGACTTTTGATCGTGATAAGCTACAAACGGCGGTACGCCGGAGCGTGGGGAAGTTCTTTAACTCTGACCTTGAGGTTGAGGAAGTCGTAAACGAAGTTGAGCGGAGAGTTCACGATCTTGGCGAAGAGGAAATTGTGTCAAAACGAATCGGAGAGACGATTTTGGACGTTTTGGCGGACGTGAACGAAGTCGCGTATGTGCGGTTCGCGAGCGTGTTTCAAGAATTTAAGTCGCTGGACGAGTTCGAGAAAATCATCGCCCGGCAAAAGCAGAAGAAAAAGGAGGGCAAATGAGAGTAGTATGTTTATATAAGCGCGAAACTGATTATGGACGCGAGGTCGAGGATTATCTGAATGATATTGGGCGGATGCCGACGAAGTCGGAAATTGAAGCGATCGACCCGGAGACGATCGACGGGGAAATTATGGCGCGGGCGCGGGACATCGTGCGCTATCCGGCGATTTTAGCGCTGGATGGGAACGGCTCGGTTGTTCAGGAGTGGATTGGACTACCGCTGCCGCCGATTGATGAAGTCGTTTATTATCTTAACTCTTAGTTTTTGTGGTATAATATAAGAGATGGAAGAGTTAAGAAAAAAAGCAGAAGAAATTTTTGAGCGAAATTGCGCGAAGCGGCTGGATGAGGTGCATTGTCGCGGAGTCGCGTATGTGGCAGAGAAAATTGCTAGGCGCGCCGGCATGAACGCGGACAAGGCGTATGTTTTTGGGCTTTTACACGATGTAGGGAAAGAGCCACACTCGGGCTGGGGTCATATTATGATTGGCTATGAGAAAATGACGGCCGAGGGGATGCCGGAAGTAGCGCGGATTTGTCTGACGCATTCGTTTCCGGTAAAATCGGTGCTTTCTGACATGAGGGATGAGGAGTTTTATGATTTTGTGGCGGGTTATATTGAGAAAGTCGAATATGACGATTATGATCTACTAGTTCAGTTAGCGGATTTTATGGCCTGCGCGGATGGAGTGGTGCCGATCGAGTGGCGAGTTTGTGATATTTTGCTTAGGCATCAGGCGACGCCGAATTCGCAGGCGATGCTTCGGAGGATTTATGAGCTGAAGCAGTATTTTGCGGAGAAATGCGGGGTTTCGGATTTGTATGAGCTGTTTGATGATGAGTTTTCGAAGGTAGATTATCATAAAATTCCGGGGGATTTTAAGTTTGAAAAGGAGGGCACGAAATGAAATTCAAAGATGAACCTAGGCGGCGGGCGAGCGAATATGAGAAGGCACTAGTCGAGTGGTGGAAGAAAAACCGGGTTTTTGAGAAGTCGGTTTCTAATCGGGACGCTTCTCGTAGTTATGTGTTTTATGACGGCCCCCCGTTTATTACTGGAATGCCGCACCACGGGACGCTTCTATCGTCGGTCGTAAAGGACGCTGTGCCGCGTTTTTGGACGATGAGAGGATATCGGGTCGAGCGGCGTTGGGGTTGGGACTGCCACGGTCTTCCGGCGGAGAATTTTGTTGAGAAACAGCTTGGAATTACCGACCGCCGCGAGATTGGTACGAAATGGTCGCTCGAGGATTATATTTTGAAGGCGAAGGAAAGTATGGTCGCGAACTCGGAGACTTGGGAAAGTACGATTGATCGCGTCGGGCGATGGGTTGAGTTTAAGAATGCTTATCGGACGATGAACAAGGACTTTATGGAGAGTGTTTGGTGGGCGTTTAAGCAGTTGTACGATGCGGGGAAGATTTATGAGGGGCGAAAAGTCCTGATGTACGATACGAAGTTCGCGACGCCGGTGTCGAAGGCGGAGGTGACGATGGATAATGATGCGTATCAGACCGTAACCGATCCGTCGGCATTCGTGTCGTTCAAACTCACGAAAGGAAGCGAAAAAGTGCTTTCGGCGGACGCATCGACGACGCCTGTCGTCACAGGGTCGTCGCGCTCCGGCTCGGCCGAGCCTGCGCCAGGCCGCTCGAAAACATCTTTTTCGCTTTCTTTCTTGGCTTGGACGACGACGCCGTGGACGCTGCCGGCGAATATGGCTTTGGCAGTGAATGCGAAGATGGAGTATGGGGTTTATGGCGATAAGATTGTTGCCGTTAAGCTGGCGGAGAAGATTTTGCCGGGCGAGAAGCCGAGTAAGAAGTTTAAGGGTTCGGAACTGGCTGGTTTGGAGTATGAAGACATCTTGGGTGGCGAGAAACATAAAGTTTATGCGGCGGATTTTGTTGGCGATGAAGAAGGGACGGGCATCGTTCATATTGCGCCGGCGTATGGCGAAGACGACTACGAGTTGATGACTAAAAATCCGGAGATTGGTTTTTCGGATGTTCTGGATGAGAACGGTTATTATCTGCCGGAGATGGCAGAGAAATTGCACAAGCTTGGCGTGCGCGATACAGATGAAAACGGGATCGAATGCTGGGCGGGGAACAAGTTTATTGCGAAGGTGCTTGAAGCTGCCGGGATTATTTATAAGATTGAATATATTAAGCACGAGTATCCGTTTAACCCACGCTCGAAGCAGCGTATTATGTATCGGGCATTTCCATCTTGGTTCTTTGATATTGATGGCTCAAAGGAGCTGATGCTAGAGGAGAACGAGAATATTAACTGGTTCCCGGCGCATCTGAAACATGGGCGATTTGCGAAGAATATTGAGGCGGCGCCGGATTGGAACTTGTCGCGGGATCGCTTCTTTGCGACGGCAATGCCGGTTTGGAAAGGTGATAAGGGCTCGGTCAAGGTTGTCGGTTCGTATGAGGAATTATATGAACTTTCGGGCGTGAGGCTTGAGGATTATCACCGGCCGTGGGTGGATGAGATTGAGTTCGATATAGACGGCGAGCATTTCAAGCGGATCGAGAAAGTCTTGGACTGTTGGTTCGAGAGCGGTTCAATGCCGTTTGCGCAGCTTCACTATCCGTTTGAGAATCGTGAGAAGTTTGAGCAGAATTATCCGGCGGACTTTATCGTTGAGTATGTGGGGCAGGTGCGGGCGTGGTTTTATTATGTACATGCTGTGAACACGGCGCTGGCTTCGATTGGCGCTTTCGATAGTACTGCTTCCTTGAATACAACGCACTCTCGAAAGCACTTAAATCCTTTCAAGAACGTGATTACGACGGGGACGCTCGCAGGGAACGATGGGCGGAAGATGAGCAAGTCTCTCGGGAATTATACTGATCCGAACGAGTTGATGGATAAATATTCGGCGGATGCTTTGCGGTTCCTGCTCTTGTCGTCGCCGGTTTGCTCGGGCGAGGATTTTGCGCTGATTGATAAGGATGTTTCGGATGTGGCGAGGAAACTTACGATGATCTGGAATACGTATGATTTCTTTAAGATGTATGCAAGCGTAGACAATGTAGACACCGAAACGTTAGAAAAGTTGCTTGGTCGGGGTCCTGCCGCGACAGGTTCCCCCACGGAATCCGCATTAGGCGGATCCGTGGGGGTCCCCCCAGTCGCGTCACCCCTCCAACTAAAAAGTAACTTTTCTAATGTTTTAGATGTCTGGATTATTTCGCGCGTGCATCAGCTTAGAAACGAGATTACGGAGGGGATGGAGGAGTATAATCTGCCGAAGGCTCTGGAGCCGGTTTTGCCGTTTGTCGACGATCTTTCAAACTGGTTTGTTAGACGGTCGCGCCGGCGCTTCTGGAAGAGTGAGGACGATGATGACAAAATGAACGCGTATGCGGCGCTATACTATGTATTAGTTTATTTGAGCAAAATTTTAGCACCGTTTGTGCCGTTTCTCGCGGAGGAGCTGTATCAAAATATGACAGGAGCGGGGTCGTCGGTTCATCTTTTGGACTGGCCGGAAGCTGGAGAAATTGACGAAGAGGTGATTTCTCAGATGGGGCGAACTAGGGAGATTATCTCTGAGGGATTGAAACTGCGTATGAATAAATCAGAGACGGAAGACCAGATTAAGGTGCGCCAGCCGCTGTCTGAATTTACCTATGCGGGCGAGAAATTGCCGGAAGTATACGAGCAGATGATTGCTGAGGAAGTAAACGTGAAAAAAGTTGTTCAAGGCCCTGAAACGAAATTGGACAAGACCTTGACGGACGAGCTTAAGGCTGAAGGGTTTGCCCGCGAGCTGATTCGGGTGATTCAGTCGGCGAGGAAGAAGGCTGGGCTATCTGTTGACGACCGGATTAAGCTATATGTGTCCTGTGAGATTGCTAAAGAGTGGGAAGAAATGGTTAAAAAAGAAGTTTTGGCCGTAGAAATCGGTGATAGTGGGGACTATGAGTATGATGAAATTGTCAAAGTTAATGACGAGCAGCTTACAATCTCATTAGAAAAAGCATAAAAATCGTTTATCTCGGCATTTTTCCGAGCTTGCTCTACAATAAGTAGCGCTTCGCTCGGAGAAAATACCAATCTAAACGATCTTAGTCTTGACAAAAAATACAAAGTGTGCTATTATGAAAGTAAGTTAGATAATAAAACAACAAAAATGTCTAACACATAAACAAAAAGGAGAACAAACATAAGATGAGCGAGAAAATCAACACTGAACAGAAAGGAGATTATACGTCGGAGTTCGAACTTATAGGTGGTTCGGAAAAAGGCGAAATGGAGTATAAAGCAACAGGGGAAATTAGCGAAGCCGCTAAGAAAAGAATTAGCCTGGGGCGAAAAGCGCTAGAAGCAGCGCGACTTGCTTACGGAGAAAGGTAAATTATAAGATAAATTGCGAGAAAAACCGAACATTCTGTTCGGTTTTTTGATGCACTAAGGAGATTAGGCGGGAGAGTTGGCGCTTAGGCGTGGATTGGTGGAGATTTTTATGAAAAAGTACAAAAAAGGTCTTGACGCGGGTAAACATAAGTGTTAACATAGAGGCAGAAAAGGTCATATAATTAAATAAAAAGAAAGGTTAGGGACCCGTATGGAAGAAAATACGACCGTTGCCACCGCGGAAGTCGTCGATCAGGTTGTTGAGAAGTTGATCGAGGATAAGGGTTTGGCGAACTTAAAGGAGGAGCAGAAAAAGGAGCTTGAAAAAGTTCTGAAAGAGCAGCTCGTAAAACGGATTAATCTGGAGATCGTTGAAGAACTGCCGGATGATAAGTTTGAGGGGCTCAAGAAGGCTGCGAAAGAGAAAAATGTAGACTACGAGAAGCTTCAGGACGTGGTGGCCGAGGCGGATCTTGATATGGAAAAGATTCTTGAGAAGGTGGTCCCGGAATTTCGGCAGAAATTCTTAGATATGGAACTTAAAGAAAAGGCGGAGGCATAATATGAATTCGGAAAAATTGCATAATAATACTGGACTAGAATTCACGGATGCTCAGAAAGAAGCTTTGGCTGGTATGTCGCCAGAAGAGCTTGAGAAGTTGCAGGCGGAGTTCCAGAAAGACATCGCGAAAAGAACGGCGCTGGCGATGGAGCTAGAGTATAAAAATGATGACGGTTGGTCTGCAGAACGCCGCGAAAAATGGATGGATGGCAAGGATGATGATGAGTATCAGCACTTGCTAGATAAGGTTTCGTTCGCGAAGACGCCGAGCGAACGGGCGAAGGCGGAAGAGCAGTTACGCAAGTACCAAAAGGCGCGCGAGGTAATCGCGGCGAAGGAAAAGGCGGAGGCCTTAGAAAACGGCGGGGCCCAGGCTGGGGCGGCTGAGACGACGGCGGCTGAAGCGCCTAAGCTGGAGACTGAGCTGAATAATTTGTCTGACGAAGAATATGAAGAGCTGCTCGAAAAGGCAAATATGGGCGATGCGGCAGCACAGGCTAGACTAGCGGAGCTTCAGAGTGCACACGCCGAGGCGGCGAAAGACGCGGCGGTTGAGGAAAGCATGAACAAACTTGATAATGACGTCTTAGGCCCAGAAGGGGTTACTGATTTGATCGATAACTTTGATGCTGACCATGAAAATAATAAAGAATATGACAGTTTCGATGAGTTTGCGAGCGAGCCGGTCGACGGGGTGGACGGAAATGAGTTCGCCGTAGAAGTTCCGGAGGAAGTCAAGGAATTTCTAGAGCTAGAAAAGGAAACGATCGAGCGGGTTAACAATGAATATGAAGCTGATTTCGAAGCGAAGTTGAGTGAGAGCAAAAGGGGGAATTGGGTTAAGCGCAATCTCAAGAAAGTCAAGGTTGCACTGTTTGCGTTCGGGGCGTTTGGAGCGTCCATTCTCAGTTCGCTTGTTGGTCATGGTGGGACGCCGGCTGTTGCGAAAACTGTGACTGGCGGCGAGGGCATCTATAACGAGTTTACGGCGTCTGGTCTGACGGAGAAGACGAGAAATCTTGGCAATGACGAGAGGGCTCCTAGCGCGGACGAAAGCGTGACGACGAATTCTGAGGCACGGTTGACGGATGATGAAAACGCCGGCGAGACTGATGAGAGTAAGGCGGAAAAAATTTCGTCGACGGCGAAGTTTAAGATTGGCGGGAAAGAGTTCACCTATGAGAACATGAAGCATGAAGGCGGGTATAGTAAAGGTGGGGACTCGTATTATGACGACGACAAAGATGGCGAACACTCGATGATGGGTCCGGCTTATGAAGGCAAATGGAAGGGCACGGAAACCGCGTTTGAGAGTTATGAAGGAATGATGGCGGCGCTTAAAGGCTCACCGGAGATTGCTAGTACGATCGCGATGGCGGCGGGAATTCTGGGCGCAGAAAATATTCATTCGCCAGCGGCGTTGAATGATTTTGCGGATGAGCTTCGGAATAAAAATCCAAAAGGATTTGACAAGTTTATGACGGAGGCGTCGGATTATATTAACAATTTCGTGAACGGCGGGCAGATGGAAGTTTCGGTGATTCCTGCTGGCGAACATTACCAATCGTCCTTTACCTATGGACATAAGGATCTTGAGATTGGTATCGATAAGGATGTTCATCATGATGATTTCGATGTCCAGATAATCGATTTCGTCGATGCGGACGGAAAGAGCATGTTTAACAGCGACGAGGCGAAAGCGCGAATTCGTGAGATGTTCGGTCTGTCTAAGAAAGTGAACTTTACGGCGGGTTGGAGCGCAAGGTGTGGTCAGATTGTGATTGTGATTGTGATTAAGACTAAGACAATATCGAAGCTGGAGGCGACGGCTGACCTTATCGGCGTTCCGGAGTTTGAGGCGGAGGCGGAAATTATTCCGGACAAGCCAGATAAACCGGAAGAACCGGAAGAACCTGGCGAGCCGGAGGAGCCGAACGATGAGGAGACGACGGAAACTCCGACGGGGACACCGACGGAAGAAACGACGACGGAAACGCCAGTTGTAGAAGTTGTGACCCCGGAGACGACGCCAACGCCGGAGCCGACACCGACGGTAACGCCGGACGTAACGCCGACACCAACGTTGGAGCCAAAGGGTCCGGACACACACGCTGGCGATAACCAACAGCAGATGGGTACGACCGAGACCAATAACGACGACACGAAAGTAACGGCGGAGGAACGCGGGAATGTTGACCCGAACGTCGCGCCGGGTGCGGCAGTGCCGGGGACGAATACCGAAGGCGTGAATACCGAAACAGTAAATCCGGGCGGACTGAACCAGACGGAAACGACGCCGGAACCGGATTTATCTAACGAAGCATCACGGACTGAAAATATTGAGCATGGTGGGGATGCACAGAGCTTAGCGGAAAGAATGGCTGCAGCAGAAGCAGCAGAAAGGAACCAATAAAATGAAACTTAAAAAACTTGCAATTTTTTCAGAAGCGTTAGTCTTAACGGCGGCGATGTTGCCGATGACGATGCCAATCGCGACGACGCAGGCGGCGAATAACGACTGGGGTCCACAAGATCGGGCAACCTTTACTTGGGACAGCCCGGCGAGTTATCCGACGTTTAACTCGATGACGAATAACCCGACGCTCGGCGATGAACGAAACTTTGTGCGCGTTCGTCAGGCGGACACGGACGAGACTTACTCAGACAACGTGACGCTGGAAGTTGGTAAGGAATATGAGATCTACACTTATGTCCATAACAATGCGGCGGCGAATTTGAACGCGGACGGAACCGGCATCGCTTCGGGCGTAATGATTAAGGCAGAGCTTCCGCAACAGCTTTCGGCGGGTGAAGCTGGCGTCGTAAAGAGTACGATCACAGCGGATAATACGAACCCGAAAAGCGTTTATGACACGGCGTTCTTACACGCGACTTCGACCGTATATCTGCGCTATGTACCGAATTCGGCGACGATCCATAACGCCGGCTCGGCTAATGGGCAGATTCTCGATGCAAACTCATTGTTCGGCGCGGGCGCAGGCTATGCCTATTACAATAGCGATTGGGGCTTAATTCCAGGTTGTAACGAGTATGCTGGATATATAACTTATCGTATAAAAGTTGACCAGCCGGATTTTCTGGTAGATAAAACGGCGGCGGTGAATGGTTCGGATACGTATGCAGATGAAATTGATGCAAAGCCGGGCGATACCGTAAAGTTCAAGATCAACTACACCAATAATGGAACGACGGCGCAGGAAAATGTGACGATTCACGATAATATGCCGGAGGGGCTTGAATATGTCGCGGGATCGACCTATGTTACGACGACGGCAGATCCGACGGGCAAGAGTATGCCGGATGGGTATATGTTCGATACGGGGTTAAATATCGGCAATTTCCAGGCTGGCGAGACGGCGACGATTACTTATGAAGCGAAATTATCGAATTCTACGGAAAAATTTGCGTGTGGCAACACTGTGATTTATAATGACGCATCAATAGCTTCGCCGAATGGAACAGAATACGATAAGGTGAAAATTAAAGTGACGCGCAATGAGGACTGTATGCCGGCAAGCTTGCCGAAGACGGGGCCGGCGGAGATTATTGCGGCGAGTACGATTCTATTGTTCATCGGTATAGGCGGGACGTATTGGATTGTGTCTTATAATAAGATGCGCAAGATTAAGTCGGTTGCGGCAGGGGAAGAGAAGTCGCCTTCTGATATTGTAAAGAGTGGCTTTATTAACAAATAAAACTTCATCTTGCTGAGGGGACTTGAAAGCTAGTAAAAAACACAACACATATAGTGTTGTGTTTTTTACGCTTTCAAATCTGGTCTAAATCTCATTATCCTCAGCAAGATGAAGTTTTATTTGCCGATGGATACAATTTCGATAAGAGAGTATTTTTGGCGATGACCGTTCTCGGTATGGACACGCTTTTTCGAGTGGTAACGGATTACGCGAACTTTGTCGCCCTTGACTTCCGCTTCCTTAACCTTAGCTGAAACTTTTACGCCCTTTACCGTAGGAGTACCGACGGTCGTTTTGTCGCCGTCGATTACGAGCAAAGCGTCAGTCTCGAGCTCTTTCGTGCCTGTCGGGAGGAGGTCCACCCGTAGGGTCTCTTTTTCGGCGACGAGATACTGTTTCCCGCCAACCTTAATGACTGCTTTCTTCATAATAATTCCTTTAATTTTTAACTTTTTCCATTTTAGCATAGATTGACAAAAAAGTAAAGAGGCGGTAGAATTTAATTATGGCTACGGTTATTTGTATAACTAACCAAAAAGGAGGCGTCGGCAAAACTACTACTGCCGTTAATCTTGGCTACTTCCTAGCGAAAGATAAGTTTAAGACTTTGATTGTGGATTTTGATCCGCAGGGAAACGCGACGAGCGGTCTTGGGATCGATAAGCGTGAGATGAACGCATCGATGACGGAAGTTCTATCGGGGCGGGCGACTCTTTCGGGCGTGGTGCTTAAGACTAAGACGAAGAATTTAGACATTGCCCCGACGACGCCGGAGTTGGCGAACGCGGAAGTAGAACTCGCGAACGCGGAGAAGCGTTTTGTGCGACTAAAATTAGCGATTCAGACGGTGATGCGTGATTATGACTATATTATTATTGATTCGCCGCCGAGCCTGTCGTTTTTGACCGTGAACGGGATGATTGCTGCGGAATACTTACTTTTGCCTGTACAGACCGAGTTTTATGCCCTTGAGGGCGTCGCACAGCTCCTAGAAAGCATGAAACTGGTCAAGAAGGCTATGAACCCTAACCTTAAGCTTTTAGGCGTCTTAGCGACGATGTACGACAAGCGGACGACTTTATCGGCGCAGGTTTTAGAGGAGGTTAAGAAATACTTTAAGTCTAAGGTGTTTGATACGACGATTCCGCGGAATGTGCGCGTGGCCGAAGCGCCGAGCCACGGAGCGCCTGTCGGGAGCTATGATAAGTTTTCTAAGGGGGCGAAGGCGTATAAAGCGCTCGCTCGCGAAGTTGAAGAAAGGACGGGTAAAAAATAATGGCGAAAGGCGGTTTAGGACGAGGATTCGAGAGTTTAATTCCGACGGAATTAGTCGACGAGGAATTCGATCCGACAGTTTCAGAAGATTTAGCGAATTCTTCGCTCGTCGAGATCAAGATCTCGGAGATTGTTCGCGACGAGGACCAGCCGAGGAAGAGTTTTGATGAAGCTGAGCTAGAGGACCTAGCGGTATCGATCAAAGAGCATGGGATTTTACAGCCGCTGGTTTTAGTTCGCGAAGAAGGCAAATATAAAATCGTAGCGGGTGAACGCAGGTGGCGCGCGGCGAAACTTGCGGGACTCTTAAAAGTTCCGGCGATCGTGCGAACTTTGGACGCGCAAAATCGCCTAGAGCTTTCGATTATCGAGAATGCGCAGCGCGAAGATCTTTCAGCAATCGAGCTTGCGACGGCGTACGCAAAGCTAAAGTCACAGTTTAATCTAACCGATAAAGAAATTGCGAAACGCGTAGGGAAGAGCGAGTCGAGTGTAAAAAATACCATGAGGCTCTTGGAACTTCCAGATTTTGCGAAGAAAGCGATGATGGAAAATAAACTTTCGGAAGGCGTAATGAGACCGCTTATTAAGGCTGAAGAAAGCTTAATAGAGCGCGCCGTGCCGATGATTGTGCGCGAAGGCTGGTCGGCGAGGAAAGTTGAACAATTTATTGCCACGAACAAAAAGAAGAGTTCGGCGCGCGTGGTTAAAGCCTCGACATTCGTTAAAGAAGAGGCGAAACTGACTAAAAAATGGGGACATGAAGTTAGGATCTCTGCGCGTTCGGTTACGTTTTCTTGCAAGAATGAAAAGGACTTGCGCGAACTTCTGAAAAAACTTGGGTAGAGACTATGGCGAGGAAGTCAAGAATCGATAAGGCGGTGGAAATAGCCACGAAGGCCCATGAGGGGCAGATGCGAAAAAGCGGCGATCCGTATATTGTTCACCCTATGGCGGTGATGAAAATTGTGCAGGACTGGGGGATGGATGAGGACACGATTATCGCGGCGGTTTTGCACGATACGGTCGAAGATACAGAGATTACGCTTGAGGATATTCGGCGGGAATTTGGTGAGACGGTGGCGTTTTTGGTTGATGGGGTAACGAAACTTTCTAAGGCGCGGTCGGGGATGCGCGATATCGACACATACCTTCCGGAAACGCGAGATAATTTGCTCCGGCTCTTAATTGCGATGGGTTCGGACGTACGGGTTCTGATTATTAAACTTGCGGATCGGCTACATAATATGCGGACGCTCTCGGCGCTTCCGCCGGACAAACAAAAGAAAATCGCGAAAGAAACGCTGGAAGTTTTTGCGCCACTGGCAGATCGGCTGAACATGGGGCGATTGCGCGTAGAGATGGCAGATTTGGCGTTTTCGTATGTCGACCCAGGGCGATTTAAAGAACTTCAGGATTTGATCGAGGAATACAACCGTTCGGCGGAGAAAACTTTGGGCAAAATTAGAAAGGAAGTTTCGGAGCTGCTTGGTCGGGAGAAAATTCGGTTCTCGATCGACGGACGAGTAAAATCAGTTTATTCTCTGCATAAAAAGTTGGCGAAGCATAATCAGAATATCGGCGAAATTTATGATTTAACGGCGCTTCGGATTATCGTGAGCGACATTACGGATTGTTATCTGGTTCTTGGGCTAATTCATTCGCTCTATACGCCGATGTCGGGGCGGATTAAAGATTATATCGCGATGCCGAAACAGAATGGTTACCAGTCGCTACACACGACGGTAATTACGCCGGACAAGAAAATTATTGAGTTCCAGATTCGGACGCGTGAGATGCATGAGTATGCGGAGCGAGGTCTTGCGGCGTCGTTTTATTACAATGAACAGAAGCTGACCGAGAATTATCGGACGGGGAAGATTCAGCATCTGCCGACGTCGCTTCTTTGGATTTCTGAGCTTCAGACGACGGCGGCGCAGCTGCGCGAGGGGAAGAAAATTGACATGAAAAAGCTGAAGTTAAACCTGTTTGCGGACAAGATCTTTGTCTATACGCCGAAGGGAGATATTATCGACCTTCCGAACGGGGCGTTGCCGCTGGACTTTGCGTATCGGCTGCATTCGGAGATTGGAGAGCGGGTACTTGGCGTTAAAATTAATGGGAAAATGAGCAGTCTGAATACGCGGCTAAAACATGAGGATGTTGTTGAAATTATCACGAGCAAGAAGCAGATGGCGCGGGCATCATGGTTTGATAAGATTTTTACGGCGCACGCGCGGAATAAATTGCGGGCACAGCTGCGTGGCAAAAATGGCCCAGATATGGTATAATTAAGGCATGAGAATATTTTGGACAGACGGGAGCGCGAATCCGAATCCTGGTCCTGGCGGGTACGCCGTGATCGAGGAGACTGCTGATGGGAGGTTTGTGCCGGTTCGTCTGGGGTCTGAGAAGAATTCTACGAATATTCGGATGGAGGGAGCGGCGATTGGTGCGGCGATAAAATGTGCGGCGCCGGAGAAATGTGAGATTCATACGGATTCGGAATTTTGGAAGAACGTCCTGGAGTCGTGGGCGCCAGGCTGGAAAGCGCAGAATTGGAAAAAGCGTGGCGGTCCGATCAAAAATCTAGAGTTAGTAAAGGCGGTATACTGGTTTTATGAGAAATACCAGCCGGAGATTATTTGGACGCGGGGACACGTCGGAACTGTTGGTAACGAGATGGCGGATGAATTTGCGAATAAGGCGAGAAAAGGCTTAACGATCGAAGAGTGGGAGAAGGAGAATTAAATGAAACGAGCGATTATTAAGACGAAGGTTAAAAATAAGGAAGAGCTTGATCGGCGGATGAAAGAGATTTCGCTTTCGTTCGAGCCGGTGATGTGGCAACATGACCGAGTATATCTGCCGCGGGGGTATCGGCCGAATATGAATATGCCGAGGATGATTATGCGGACGGAAATGAAGTCGGTCGAGAAGCCGGCGCGATATGTTTTGATTTTGAAAAGACATATCGCGGATTCGGGGGTCGACGTGGTTAACCAGACCCAGGTTAACGATTATGTCGAGACAGTGAATTTGATTCATCAGCTTGGGTTTGGGAATGCGGCGGAAGTTTCTCGGCGGCGGCAGGTGCTCCGGATCGGCGAGGACGCGGTAATGTATCTTGATAAAGTTGACCGAGTTCCGGGGTATTATCTGAAGATTGAGACGAAATTGAACGATAGCGATAAGGTTTCGGAAGTGATGGAAGATTTAAAGCGGACGCTGAAGCTGTTTTCACAAGATGAGAAAACGATCACGAACGATACGTATTTCGATTTGTTATAATAAATATATAAAGGAGGTTTTATGAATGAATTTGATGTGTTTCAATGGGCGAACGAAGTAGATGAAATTAAGGGGAATGTTTCGGTCGAGTTGTTTTTGTTCAACAAAAATTATACGCCGTATAAGGTAAAATATTCGGAATCTTTGACGAACTCGGTCAAGGCGCTGTTCATGAATGAGGCAATTAAATATGTCATCGAGGGTGCGGACAAGGGGCTGGAATGCCGCGAATATGAGAAAAGCGACGGGGAAGAAAAGATTGTTTATCGGACGAAGCTTTCGAAGGTTTCGCGAGCGGAAACGCTTCTACACCTGATCGAGAAGGAGTATAAAGACATCGATTATTTTTCGGACGATGAGTATGAATTTAAGAAAATTAAGGGAATTCTCGCCAAGTTTTCGTACCCGGATTCTTCGACGGGAGACATGAAGTTTTTCTATATCGCGAAGGGGCTTTCGGCTTCGTCGGCGCTTAAAGGCGCGTCGTCTTGGGAGCTTAACGGGGAAAGTTTTGCGCCGTTTTCGGCGGAAGTGGCGATTAAGATGCCTTCGGACAATCAGGTCGCGATCGTTGGTGGCGACGTAGTGATTTTTAACCAGAAGAAGTTTGAGGTTTTGTTCCAGTATGATTATAAGACTCAGGTCATCGCCGAGGAAAAGGCAAAAGAGTTAACCGAGAAGTATAAGCTTTCGTTCGCAGAGGGTTTGACGCTTGATGCGCTCTTACAAGAGCGAAAACCAGCGCTTCGCAAAGTCCAGGCAATGTCGATCGAAGAAGAAATGTCGCAGGAACAGTTGATTAACTATGCGGATGAAATGCAGCTTGAACTGATGACGGACGACGATGGCTCGATTATTATCATGGACGATAAAGATCTCTCCATGTTCGTTAATTTGATTAATGAAGATTATTATGTTTCGCCGGTGAACGGGAAACGGTATGAGATTAAGTCGAAGAAACTACTGGCTGATGCCGAAGGTGAACCGCCAAGAGGATAATTATTTTAGAATGGTTTCGAAGTCCTGTTTGTCGTGGAGAAATGCATCGATCCAAACCTCTGAATCGCTGGTGATATGATAGAAGAATTTGTATTTGTGCTTTTTGAGATGAATCTTTCTAATTCCTCTTGCGCTTAGATCCTTGTCTTCACAAAAAGCGTGAGCTTCAGCATTGTAACTTATCAATGCCAGAGTATTTTTGACGTCTGCATAAAGATTGTTAGCGGCGAAGCCATCTCTAAGCTCGTACAAAATATACACGAAAGTTTTTCTAAGACTTGCCTTACTGTCGTCGGAAAGCGTAATTTTAAAGGCCATATTCTTCGTGGAACTCTTTCTGAACTTCCTCCCACGAATAACCTTCGCCTCGCTTACTTTGTTCTATAGATTTATCGATCAGGGCCAGAAATTCTTTTTTGGTATATCTTTTTAAGTCCACCCTTTCTTGCTGTCGTTTCCGTTTCGCTAGAATTTGTTTAATATATTTCTGCACATTAAGCATCTCCGCCTCAGAGAGGCGATTAACCATAGAGATTGTAGCTTCTGCTGTAGTCATGACTTCATTATATCATATGATACATAATAAATAAACCCCAGAAGGGGGTTTATTTATTATACATAGGTTTGGTTTATTAGCTATTAGAGCCGCAGAAGACACCACCGCCTTCGAGTTTGTAAACGAAAGCGAGCTGACGGTTAGAGCCGGTCGCTTCTACTACATTTTCGCCTTCGCATTTGCCTTTATGATAAACATAAATAGTGTGGTCGAAATCTGTTGGAGCAGTATAATTTGTGTAATCGCCCTTATCATTAATGATATAGTTAGTTCCATCCGGGTCAATAAATTCGCCTTCGCCTTCGGTATCTGGAATATTTATGCTATCTTCAGGCAGTTGTCTCATGTAGTTTTTGAGGAAAGCGCCCCAGCCGTTACCGTTAACCTTTGTGTCGATGCCAGTACTAGATGGCACTTTACCACGGTTATTGGATTGGTAATTTGTAATTTGGGTCGAGAAGCCAGAAAGATCGTCGCGGCGCTGGGTGTCGCGCTGGGAGCGCTGGAGAGCCGGGAGGGCTAAGAAGACCATCAAGAAGATAAGGCCGGCGATAGCCAAGACGAGGACAACCTCGATGATGGTGAAACCTGATTTTGATTTGGAGTGATTCTTTAACATATTTCCTCTTTACTTAAAATCTTTTATTACACTTATGTCTATAATATAGCAAGTTTGATGAAAATGCAAGTGTTTTTTGGTTTTTTGAGATTTTTCGGCGTGTGATATAATAGGAATATGAACGAGGTAGTGTTTTTAGCGATTTTGTTTGTTTTCGGGGCGGTTTTTGGGAGCTTTGCGTGTTGTCAGGCTTGGCGGCTGAGGCTTAAAGAAGAGGGGAAGAAAAGCCCGGGGAAACGATCGGTTTGTATGAGTTGTGGGAGAAAATTGAAGTTCTCTGAGAATTTGCCAATATTATCTTGGGTATTTTTGAAAGGAAGATGTAAAGAATGTAGAGCCAAAATTGGAAAGGCAGAAATCCTGAGTGAGATTGGACTTGCGACAGTGTTTATACTAATTGGAATGTATTTTTACGATTCAGTTTTTGTCAGCGTAGGAGGTAGCTTCCCGCTAGTGGCGATTTTGAAGATGGTGCTAGTACTATTTGCGGTAGTGGCGATGTGGGTTGTCGTGGTTTATGATGCGAAGTGGGGAAGGATGCCGAATATGGGGCTACTGTTTGCGAATATTTTTGCGGCGGCATATCTGATCGTTACGATAATTTTCGAAGGGGTTGCGCCGCTGAGCCTTATCGGGGCAATTGGATTTTTGCCGGGGCTGTATTATGTATTATATATATTCTCGAAAGAGAAGCTGGTCGGGGGAGGAGATTGGCTTTTAGCATTAGCGGTGGCGATGATTCTGCCAAACTGGTTTTTGGCGCTCGCGGTACTTTTTGTAGCGAACTTTCTTGCAAGTATTTTCTCGGTCCCAATTATGTTAAAAGAAGGGAAGAAAGCACAAGTTCCGTTTGGGCCGTTCTTATTCACGGGGTTTTTAATAGTTTTTATGCTGCAGGAAATCTTACTAAAGATCGGGCTGAGCTAATCGCGCAGGGCTTTAATATTCGGGTATTCGTCGATTAAGACTTTGATTACGCCGGCGATCGGGATCGAAATGATCGCCCCGAGCAGGCCAAACGCGTACATGCCGATTGTAATCGAAACAAGAATTACCAAAGTCGGAAGTTTTAAAGAGTTACCCTGAACTTTCGGCGCAATAATGTTATTTTCAATTTGTAGATATACGATATAGAACACTAGGAAAACACCGCCCGCAATCGGATTTTGGAAAATCAAAAGCAGGGAAATCAGCCCGCAAGAAATAATCGGACCGAACATCGGAATTAGGTAAAATACTGCCGCGATTAGCGCCATCGGGAAGGCAAATCCAGAGGAAAATCCGAAAATCAGCGACAGCACGAACGTCGTTAGTCCGACCACGATTCCGTCTAATACCCCGACGAGTACCTGGCCGGTTACATATTTCGAAATTACGCCGGCGGTTTTGCTTAAAATCCGTGCCGCAAGTTTTCCGGCCTCGGTATTTTTCCCGGTAACTTTCTTTCTTAGCCAGTCTACGAGCCCTGGGCCTTGGACCATGAACAATACTGTTAAGACTATGGTCAAAACTAGTCCGGTCAGGAAACTCGTAACTGTTCCGATTCCGGAAACTAAGATCCCGGAAGCGTTTTTCACGAAGTCGGACGAGAAGCTTTTTACTGCCGTAATGGCCTGGTCTGAGAAGTTGTCTACGCCGAAGTTGGCAAAGAATTTGTTCACTCCGTCGAGCCCGCCTACGGAGTTTTGGATCATTTCTGGCGCTTGTTTTACGAAGCGCACCGTTTCGTTCGCGACCATCGGCCCGATAATTGCTACCGCCGTCCCCACGACGATGAACACGATCGCTACCGCGGTTATCGCCGTCAGCGCTGGCCGGCTTTTTTTCTTGTCTATGCGGTCAAGTTTATTTGCGAGCGGTTTAATCGCGATGGCTAAGAAAATCGAGAGCCCGACGATGATTAAACCTTCGGCCGCCCAGAGAATCATAGCGATAATTAGCGACAAGACCGCCAGGACGATCCAGAATCTGAAAAATGTTTTTGTGTCAACTTCAATTGTTCGTGACATTTCGCCTCCTTTTTCCACATTATACCACAAAAAATGATATAATAATAATATGTCTGGGTGTGGCGCAGTTGGTAGCGCGCAGCGTTCGGGACGCTGAGGTCGTCGGTTCAAGTCCGATCACCCAGACCAGGAACTATATATGAACCAAAAGCGACGTCATATTTTATGCATGTTTATTCCGCTGGTTTTCAGCGTAGTTTACATGCTTTTTTGTATTATTAATATTCGGGGGTCGATTTGGTTTGATGAGTCCTTTTCGGCTTATTTAATTCGCGGCAATTTCGCCGACATCTGGAATTTGACTGCGCAGGACGTCCATCCGCCGCTTTTCTACTTCCTGCTAAAAATTTGGTCGCTAATTTTCGGGAATACTGATTTTGCGCTCAGGTTTATGTCCGTTTTCTTTGGCGCGGTGGCGATTATTCTGGCTTTCCATCTTCTAAAGCGCTGGTTTGGCGCTAAAATTGCGACAGCCTCTAGCTTTATGCTCGCGCTTTCGCCGATGTTTATTCGCTTTGGCGCGGAAATGCGGATGTATACGCTCGTTTTTACCATCGTGATTGGCGCGACCTATGCCCTTGATGTGGCGCTCGAGAAAAGGGAAGCGAAATATTGGGCGCTGTATGCGATTTTGATTGCGCTGGGGATGTGGACGCATTATTTTGCCGCTATCGCTTGGCTGGCGCATCTGATTTATCTCGTTTTCATTCGCAAGGAGAAAATTTGGAAAAAGCCGCTGCTTCCGACTTATATTTTTGCGATTATATTATATCTGCCTTGGGTTCCGTTTTTCCTCAAACAAACTGGCACAGTCCAGGGCAACGGTTTTTGGATTCCGGAGCTTACCGCGGTTACGCCGCTGGATTATCTCGGGAATGCGGTGGTTTATAAAGATGCAGAATACATTACCGGATGGGGTGTTTTGCTTCTGGCGGGTGTTGTAATTTTTACAACAGTTGCGCTGGTCAAGGCCTACAAAAATCTGAAAAAAGCGCAAAAAGACCATTTTCGGATGCTCCTGCTCCTGGTTTTTGCGCCGCCGCTGATTTTGATTTTGCTTTCGCTGCCGCCGCTTCGTCCGATGTTTATCGACCGATATGTTATTTATGCAGCGAGTTTAGTTTGGGCGTTATTCGGGCTGGCCATCTTCTTTAATTTTCGCGCGTTTAAGGAACGCCTGGCTAAAAAACGCAGAAAGCGCGAACTTGTTAAGGCTAGAAATTTGCTGGTTTGTCCGTTTTTGTTGCTTGGGCTGGTTATCACTTCTGCTGTGGTCGGGATTGTTAACGTCGAGGCTCGTGAGCCGCGCGGGTATGTTAAAGATATTTATGAGCTGACTTCTGAGATGGCGGACGAGAATGAGCCGATTTTGATGAATAATGTCTGGAATTATTACGACGCGATATTTTATTCGAGCGCGAAACATCCGGTTTATATTATGAACGACTGGATTAGTTATGAATATGGTTCGGAGGAGCCGGTTCGTAAATATCATTATAATGTGATCGACGACCTCGATGGTTTTAAGACTGGGCACGATAGGTTCTGGTATATTACGGATTTGCCGAACGCCGGGGACGATTCGGTCAGCTCGAAGTTGACTGGCGATTCGGATGCCGAGGCGAAATCGCCGATTGATGGCTATCGCGTTGTCAGCGAAATTTCTAATGGTCATCATCTCGCCCTTGAACTGGAAAAAGAATAATGCTATAATATGTATGGTCAGCGGGGCGTAGCACAGTTGGTAGCGCACGCGGTTTGGGACCGTGAGGTCGCAGGTTCGAGTCCTGTCGCCCCGACCACGAAATCGGCATTTCCAAAGGAAATGCGATTTTTTTGTGAAACAAAAAAATCAGCGCGCGAAGCGCGCCGATTTCGGGGAAAGACATGAAGCGATACAACTTTTCGTAGAAAAGTTGTTAGAGCGAATGTCTTACCACGCTTCGGGGAAAGACATGAAGCGATACAACTTTTCGTAGAAAAGTTGTTAGAGCGAATGTCTTACCACGCTTCGGGGAAAGCCGAGCGTAGCGAGGCTTACCATTTTATGCTATAATTGATATATGGCAAATAATACGAAGAGTAATAAGAATTCTACTGATGCAAAAAAGAACGCTAATCTCGCGCGGCGCATTTCATTTATCTTTATTTTGGTCCTGCTTGGGCTTGGCATAGTTTCGCTGATGAATCCGGCGACTACCCTAGAGGAAGTTCCGCTCTCTGACGTGATTTCCCGCGCGAACGATGAAAACGGAAATATTAAAAAAATCACCGTCGCCGGTAACAAGCTTGAAATTACTTTAAAAGATAAGGACCGCGCCACTCAAACCTCCAAAAAAGATGGCTCTGGCACGCTCTACGACCAAGGTCTAGTTGATCGTTGTAAGGATCTTCAGGGCGACGAGAAAAAATCTTGCCAAGAAAAATATCCGGTTATCGAGTATACTGATCCGTTCGACATTTGGGGAACTATCGGCGATGTTGCAATTCTAGTTCTCCCAACTCTCGCTTTGATTATCTTCTTCGCATATATGATGCGCCAGGCCCAGGCCATGAATAAAGATTCTATGGGATTTGGTAAGGCGAAAGCGAAATTATACGGGCCGGACAAGAAGAAGGTCAAATTCGACGACGTAGCAGGGAACGAAGCCGCAAAACAAGACCTAACCGAGATCGTTGACTTCTTGAAAAATCCGAAACGCTACGAAAAACTCGGCGCAAAAATCCCACGCGGCGTACTACTCGCTGGCGCTCCGGGTACGGGTAAAACTTTGATGGCTCGCGCCGTGGCGGGCGAAGCCAACGTTCCATTCTTTAGCATTTCTGGCTCCGAGTTCGCCGAGATGTTCGTCGGCGTCGGCGCGAGCCGCGTTCGCGACCTGTTTAACAAAGCCAAGAAAAATGCTCCGGCGATTATCTTTATCGACGAAATCGATGCCGTTGCGCATAAGCGCGACGCGCGCGGTGGGGCTGGCAGGGAAGATGAACAGACCCTAAATCAAATTCTTGTAGAGATGGACGGTTTCGATAATGACTCTGGCGTCATCGTTATGGCTGCGACGAACCGCGTTGATATGCTCGATAAGGCGCTGCTTCGCCCGGGGCGGTTTGATCGCCATATTAACGTTACTTTGCCAGAACGAAAAGACCGCTTAGAAATTCTGAAAGTGCATTTTAAGAACAAGCCGTCGGCCGAGGATTTGGACCTAAATAGTCTCGCGAAAAAGACTGCCGGGTCTTCTGGCGCTGACCTTGCGAACATTGCGAACGAGGCGGCGATTACTGCGGCGCGAGAGAAACATGAAAAAATTACGAATAAAGACTTGACCGAGGCGTTTGAGCGCGTGGCGATCGGTCCGGAACGAAAATCTAAAGTCATGAACGATACCGAAAAGAAAATTACCGCTTACCACGAGGCTGGGCATGCGATCGTTGGACACGTCCTGCCGGATTCTGACCCGGTTCATAAAGTTACGATTATTCCGCGCGGAAATACTGGCGGCGTGACGTGGTTCCTGCCTCCGGAAGATCGGAGCTATAAAAACATTTACGAGCTAAAGGATATTCTCGCGCGCGCGATGGGCGGGCGGATTGCCGAGAAACTCGTTTTCGGCAAGGAAGCGATTACGACCGGCGCCTCGTCTGACCTAAAGAACGTCGCGAGTCTCGCTAAGGAAATGGTCGTCGAGGAAGGCATGGGTATGAAAACTAGAAATCTCGTCTTCCCGGGCGAAGAAACGGGTTATTATACCATCCAGACTGGCAAGCCATATTCTGAGAAAACTGCTGAGACGATCGATGCGGAGGTCAAGTTGCTTTCTGATGAGGCCGCGGCGCGTGCGGAGGCCGTCTTAAAGGCGAATGCGAAAGTGCTTGATCGCTTAGCCTCTGCTTTGCTCGAAAACGAAACTCTGGAAGAAGCTGAACTAGGTCCGCTACTTAAAGGTTCGACCATGCCATCCGTCGCAAAATTGCATTAGGCATGGTATAATAAAGTAGATGAGAAAAATTAAATTTAAATCCGTCGTCGCGATGGCAAACTCTAGATTGTCGATTAAATTCGCCGCCGTGATTTTAGCGGTTTCGACGCTGCTTTCTGCGCTGCTTGGTATTTTCCGCGACCGACTCTTAAACGGTTTTTATCTCGATACTTATCCGACCGGGATCGATGCTTATACCGCCGCGTTCACGATTCCGGATTTTATGTTTTTCATTTTAACGTCTGGGGCGCTCGCCGTTTCGTTTATTCCGGTTTTTAATCAGCGGCTTGTTAACGGTAACAAAAAATCCGCCTGGGAGCTGAGTTCATCGGTCCTAAATCTGATGGCGTTGATTACTTTTATCGCCAGTATTTTGATCATGATTTTTGCGGACCCGCTCGTTCGCTACGTTGTCGGTCCGGGGCTTGATGAACCCGGCACGATTCTTGCGATTAATATGATGCGTGTGATCGCGATTAACCCGTTTCTTATGTCCATCGCGACTGTCTTGAACTCCATCCAGCAGGCCGTCGGACGTTTCGTTTTCTACGCGATCGCCCCGGCGCTTTATAACGTCGGTATTTTAATCGGGATCACTGTCTTTACCGGCGGAATTAACATCTTCGGCATCCAGATTTTCGAGGGTGGGATCATGGGCGTTGCGCTCGGGGTTGTGCTTGGCGCGATTTTGCAGGTCATCATGTCTATCGTCGGGTTGATCGGCCTAGGGTTCGATTACCAGTTTAAGATCAACTGGAAAAATCATGGTTTTCGCTCCGTTCTGAAACTTTTGCCGGCGCGTTCGCTGGACCAGGGAATTGATTACGTGAACACGATCGTAAACACGAACCTTTCTTCGCGCATGGGCGCCGGGGCGTTGCGTAGTTATCAGCAGGCTACGAACTTGAGCCAGATGCCGACGAATTTGATCGGCGTCGCGATTTCGACCGCCTTTTTCCCGAAGTTGACCGAAGACTTGGGACGTGGGAAAGAAAGCGAGTTTTACGCTACTTTTCGCGTGGCTCTACGGACGATTATTTGGGTTTCGCTGCCGGTTTCGATTATTGCGTATTTCGGCCGTGGCTACGTCGTTTCGTTCATTAAAAATGGTGGCGATGCGCTGATCGCGTCGATTCTTGGGACTTTGATCCTATCGACTTTTGCGCGCTGTGTTTTCCATATCGCTTCGCGTGGATTTTACGCTCGCCAAGACACAAAAACTCCGTTTATCGTTTCGATCGTTGCGGTCGGGTTTTCGACTCTGCTCGCTATCGCTTTCGCCATTTTTGGCTGGGGACCGGAAGGGCTAGGCTATGCTCAGTCGATCGGGGCTGTGCTTGAGATCGTGATTTTGCTCTGGCTTTTACAGCGCGTTTCGAAAAATAAATTGTTCGATAAAACTTTTTGGCGCGCGATTTTGCGCATGATGATCGCGACCGCGATTACTGGCGTCGTGGCTTATTCGATGACGAAATTCTTGCCGTTCAGAAAAACCGACGATTCGATCTTTAATACTTTGCCGAAATTTGGCGTCATTACGCTCGTCTCGGTCGTGGCTTATCTTGTCGCTAGCTTCTTCTTGAACCTTGAGGAAGTAAAGCCGTTCGTCGCGAAACTAAAGAAGGTTCTCTTTAAGAACGCCGTTTAAAATATGGTATAATATATATTATGAGTAAAAAATCACCCAAGGTAATTTCCGACTATAACGGCTACGATTATAAAAAGATTTTCTGGGAAGACGCGGATCGCGCGTATGAAGATGCGGCGGATCGCATGGCGATTCGGAAACTTCTCCCGAAACATATGGACAAATTCGTCGATATTGCCGGAGGATACGGCCGCCTCGCTGATGAATATCTTCCGCGGGCAAAATCTGCGACGTTATTTGATTATTCGAAAACCGAGTTAAAGCAGGCGCGCGAGATTTATGGCCGACGTCTAAAGACTAAGGCTGGCGATATTTATGACCTGCCGTTTAAAGATGGCGAATTTACGAGCCTGATGATGATCCGCGCGACGCATCATTTTAAAGACATGAAAAAAGTGACTGCCGAATTATACCGCATTCTTAAGCCGGGCGGCGTCGCGGTAATCGAAGTCGCGAACAAGAAAACTTTGCCGCGCATGGTGCGGTTTCTGACACGCCGCACGAAGATAAATCCGTTTAATCGTTCCGTCGCGAATCTGACTGATATTAGTAAAAACGGTTTCTATAATTACCATCCGAAATATATGGAAGATATTTTTAAAAAGCAGGGATTTAAAATCGAGAAAGTTTTGTCCGTTTCGAATTTCCGGAACCGCACGCTAAAAAATGTGCTCGGGACAGAGCGACTGATTAAGCTCGAGAACGGTGCGCAGAAAGTTCTCGCGCCGGTTCGTTTTGCGCCTTCGATTTATTATAAGCTTGTCAAACCTGGCGACAAGTAGTATAATAACCATAAGCTAATTAAATAAATTAAGGAGTATTATGGCTACTGTAAAAAAACCAGCTACTAAAAAAGCGACTGCAACAAAATCGGAAGTAAAAAAGCCGGCGGCGATCAAGCCGGCCAAGAAGGCCGAAAAGAAGAGCATGAAAGGTCTATGTATCGGGCTGATTATCGCGGCAGCGGCGGTAGTAATCGCGGCGGCGGTTTGCCTGTTCATCTTTACTCGCCCGAACCTTGTCGGGACGTATAAGTTGACCGGAATCGAGCGCGATGGCGAAGATCAGAGCAACAGCATCAGCATTCTCGAAGGGCTTGGCATGAGCGCGACGATGGAGCTTAAGAGCGACAAAAGCGGAAAGCTCGACCTCTTCGGAGAAGAAAGCGATGTTACTTACGACGATAAGAATATCACGATCAACGGCGCTTCTTCCGAATATACATTCAAAGATGGTAAACTATCTATGGAACAAAACGGCTCGAAACTAATCTTTACCAAAAACTAGCTGACGCCAAAAAATCCCACTTATAAAAGTGGGATTTTTGTGTTATAATATATCTAAGGGGCATTAGCTCAGTTGGCTAGAGCGCTTCAATGGCATTGAAGAGGTCATCGGTTCGAATCCGATATGCTCCACCATTTTTTTGTCTAACGTAAGCCGAAAGCTTTCTGGACCTTTTCCAGTTTTCTGTCGGCAACTTCGTTCACATAAGCTTCGCCGGTTTCCAGCAGCTCGTAAACTGCCTCTTCGGAAATAGCGGCGAGTTCTTCCTGGAAACTCGCGAGAAAAGTAGAGACACTTTCGGCAACTTTCTTTTTCAGATCTCCATAATGACTTTCGCCAGCCCAAGTCGAGATTACTTCCTGGAGTGGGACGTCATTTACTAGAGCCTCAATTTGTAATAGATTAGAAATACCTGGCTGGTTAAACATATCAAACTTGATATTCCCAAGGCTATCAGTCGTGGCGGACATAATTTTCTTCGCGGCGACGGACGGATCATCTGATAACATGATTTTTGAGTTCTCTGCGCGAGAGGACTTACTCATTTTCTTTTCTGGATTTTGTAGATCACGGATACGAATTCCGCCGTCTAAGTTCATAAATTTAACCTGTTCCTCAGTTTTTTCTGGCGGAGTAAAAATCGGCTCATCGAAACGGTTGTTTATCCGGATGGCAAGATTGCGCGTCAGCTCTAGATGCTGGAACTGGTCCTCGCCGACCGGCACATACCTCGCGTCGTAAAGCAAAATATCCGCGGCCATCAAAACTGGGTAATCAAAAATTCCAGCGTTTACCGACTCTTTTCCCTCGGATTTCTCTTTAAACTGGGTCATACGATTAAGTTCGCCCATGCTAGCGACGCAATTTAAGATCCAGTTTAGCTCAGAATGTGCCGGGACGTAAGACTGACGATAAAAATGGACATTTCCGCCTACTTTTAGACCAGCGGCAAGATAATATTTCACTGATTTAATGATATTTTTCTGTAAATCCCCGTCAACATCTGAAATGATCGTATGTAAATCCGGGACAAAAATGTTGATATTATGGGTTTTGTTATGTTCATTCGCCAGACGAACCATCGGCACGAGCGCGCCGAGAAAATTTCCTAAAGTCAGCTCGCCATTTACGCGAATTCCAGTTAAAATCGTATCCATATAAGTATTATACCATACTGGAAGATGTTCTAAAATATGCTATAATATTTAAGATGATTATCACTGGGAAAAAATTTAGCAAGCCGGAAATGTCGCGCGTGAAAAATGGTGACGTTGAGCTTAGCGCGGCGCCGGAAAAGGCGGAAAGAAAGCGGCTCGACCATATTTTAGTCGGGCTTCATCCTGAGTTTAACCGTTCTACGCTGCAGAATTTTATCAAGTCTGGGTATGTCGCGGTCGGTGGCAAGATTGTTAAGAAACCTAATGCTGAGATTGAGCTTGATGCAGACGGAAAGCCGCCGGAAATCGAATTAAACGTTCCGGAGCGGGAAGTTCCGCCTAACGTAAAAGATTTTACGATTTATGAAGACGAGAACGTACTCGTTTTAAACAAACCGGCGGGGATGCTTTCTATGAAAAAGGGCGAATGGACCCCGGAAGTTACGCTCGAGGATTACGGGCTGATTGTTCATCGCCTCGATCGCGATACTTCGGGCGTGGTCATTCTTGCTAAAAATCCGGCGGTCCAAAGTTTTCTTAGGAAGCAGTTCCAGGATCGAAAAACGCATAAAACTTATTATGCTATCGTCGAGGGACGGCCGAAACTTGATGAAGCGAAAATTGATCTGCCGATAGTCAGAAATATTAAACATCCGACGACTTTCTTGGTCGACCCGAATGGTAAACCTGCGCAAACTTTCTATAAAGTCATAAAAACCGCGGGGAATTATTCGCTCGTCGAGCTGAAGCCGGTTACTGGGCGGACGCACCAGCTGCGCGTTCATCTTAAATATCTCGGCTGTCCGATCGTTGGCGATCCGATTTATGGTTCGAAGCCGAAAGCTGACAAAAAGCCGGAAGATCGACTTTATCTCCATGCGAAATCTCTCGAAATTACCATTCCGGGAGAGGATGCAGGCGATCGCCGAATTTTTGAGGCGGCGATTCCGAAAGAATTTGATGAATTTCTCGAAAGGCAAAAGTAGTGTTTTTTGATGATTCGGAAAAAATCCCTGAGCTTGCGAAAGGTACCGGGTTTTCGATTTTTGTCATCGAAGACGAGATTAAAATTAGCAACAAAAAAGTCGTTAAAACTGCCAAAAATCAGGCGCTGTCGATCAACTTGCCGAAAGAGGCGACTATCGAAGTCGAGGAAATAAACGGCAAAATTCGCGTCGACCAAATTCGCGAAATCGAGGAGCGCGTAAAAACTAAGGCGACTAGCGATCAGTTTATCGTCGTAAAAAATGCGGGGAATATGAACGAGGCGGCGGAGAATGCGTTCTTAAAACTGCTCGAAGAGCCGAAAGAAAATTATCATTTCGTATTGTTTACGAAATCTCCGAGTGACCTTCTAGAAACCGTGCTTTCGCGCGGGGAAATTTATATTCTTAAGCAGGAAAATCCGCTCGATCGGCCGATAATGGCTGATGAGGGGAGTGAGGAGCTAGCCAGAAAATTGATCGCTGCCGATTTTAATCGCCTGCTCGCGATTGCTGCGGAAATTTCGGACAAAAAGTTGCATAAAAACCCGCGCGAGGATGCGAAAAAGGCGGCTCAAGTAGCGATTGAGATTTTATATAAGTCGTATTTTAAAACTAAGAACCCGAAATTTTTGAAAAAGCTTGAGAAGTTTCTGGAACTTTATGAAAATTTGGATCGAAACGGCCATATCAAGTTGCATTTAGTGGCGGATTTATGCTAAAATAGGGTTATGTTAGGTATTTTGCTAATTTTGCTTTTTTGTGCCTTTCTCGCTTTTGTTTTCTCGGATACTCCTAAAGATAAGGAAGAAAAAGAGAAGAAGGACCCGAAGTTTGAGTCGCAGATGAAAAAACTCTGGAATATTGCGCAGTCTTCCATGCGCGATCGGAAGCCGGTTCGGGCGGAAAAAGCGCTGCTTACGATTCTGAAGTTTGATGAGAAAAATGCGGCGGCGTATAATCGGCTCGGGATTTTGTATGCGAAAAGTCAGAGGTTTGATGAGGCGATCGAATGTTTCGAGATTGCGCAGTCGCTCGATAATAACGCGTCGTCGCTGCATAACGTTGGGCTGATTTATCTCGAGACCGGCGCGTATGAGAAGGCGATTATGGCTTTTCGTCAGGCTTTGGAGCTCGAGGGCGATGTTCCGGCGCGGTATATTGCGCTGGCTAAAGCCGAGGAGAAAGTAGGAAATCGGAAGAATGCTATCGAGGCGCTCGAGGCCGCGTTCGATCTCGATCATGCCGTTTCGACTTTGCGTCAGATTCTGGAGATTTATGAGGCGGCAGATGATTCTGAGAACGTCGCCGCGACGACCGCTCGGATCGAGGCGCAAATCGCCGAAAATGCTAAAAAGCGGGCCGAAAATGCGAGAAGGCGGGGGCTGCGCGTTCGCCGGCACGCTTAGCCTGCTAGGGGATTTCGCGCTTGATTTTTGTCGAAATCTGTGATATAATAGATAGGTTGGTGTAAATTTTCTAGTACCTTGCCAAAGACACGGCAAGAAGAAAAGGAGGAAAACCATGTTCTTTACAAAGAAGAAAGTCGCAACCGTTATTTTAGCATTTGTGCTGCTTTTCTCCATCGTTAGCCCGGCCTCTAGAATGACCGCTAACGCTGCCCAAAAGGAGAATCATGGATTATCGGAAACCCAGGTCGCTTTTGTAAAAAAGTGCTGGCCGATTGTTCATGAACTTTGCGAAAAAAGCCTCACAAAGGACGGCCTCGGCGATTCGGATTACGTTCTGCTCGCCCAAGTTGCGCTCGAGAGTTTTTATTTCAAGAGCGATATTAGTCGGGACAAGAACAACGATCTCGGAATCGACGCTTATGAGACTGAGACGCAATCGATATATGAACATGCGCGTCGGTTCGACTCCCACGAAGAATGTTATGCTTATCATGTAGACTTAATGATTAGGAAGTATAAAACTGCCGCAAGACATCATGACGACCCGTTTACGTTTGTTAAACTTATCGCGGAGAGTTATGCCCCGGGGTCGGACGAGTATGTTGATAGCATCACGGAGTTGATCAAAAAATTTGCGCGGTATAATGTGCAGTATTATCGTGAGAAAATTTGGGAGGTCAAAAAGCCGCTGAACCGGGCGAAGAGGATTCTGGCGGAAACGAAGGCGCGTTTTGCTGAGAGAACTAAGGAGCTAATGGCTTTAGACAGGATTCGTGTTGATGAATTATGCAAGGCGTGCAAGACGAAGCAGTCGAAAAAGCCGCTCGGGCTAAATAGTCCGATCGATCCGGACGAGGTTAACTATGGGAAATCCATCCGAAATTTAAGGCGAAATATTAAGAGATGGAAGAAGGACCTGCGGCGCGTCAAAAAGGATGCGCATACGACTTTTCGCACGCTCAGGCTGGCCAGCCGTAGGGCGTAATTTCAGAAGCCATCACGAAAGTGGTGGCTTTTTTATGCGGGGTGTGTTATAATGAGTATAATGCCGCGATAGCTCAGTTGGTAGAGCGCATCCATGGTAAGGATGAGGTCACCGGTTCAAACCCGGTTCGCGGCTCCATTTTTGTATGGCTTATCCATGCATAGCGAATTTAAATAATTACATCAATAGTGACGACGGCGAGCAGTATGATCTACTTAAAATCGCTATCGCCAATCATCGTTTCGTCTGGATCCATCCATTCGGCAATGGCAATGGTCGCACCGACAGACTCATGACCTATGCGCTTCTTTGCAAGAAGGGTTATATTGTGCCAAATAAAATGCGCTTATTTAACCCAACGGCTGTTTTTGCCGGTGATCGTAATAAGTATTATGATATGCTGGCTCTCGCCGATGATTATAAAGACGAGCATATTTTGGAGTGGTGCGAATACTTCCTGTCTGGGGTTCGTGATGAGATTAAGAAATCCGAATCTCTTGCCGACGCAGAGTTCGTGAATAAGAAGATTTTGCTTCCGTCCGTTGATCGTATGGAAAAAGCTGGTATTGTTTCTCGACTAGAAAGTAATATCCTTGGCCGCGCTGTTCGGAAGTCACTTCCGTTGCTATCGCTCAGCAAATTAAGAAGCTTCGTGATCGCAACCTCATTAAGCCGACTCGTGAAGGTGGTCGCGAATACGAAATTAGTTTTGAGAATAGCGAACTGACGCGTGTTACTTTGGAACAGATGGATCTTGCTGGGTTGCTCCCGATCAGAGTGGATCGCTAAAAGTAGTACATGAGGACCCGCCAGAAATGGCGGGTGGCTCGATTTTAGAGGGCCGCTTGTCCTTGAGAAATATAGTCACGAATGTTGTTGATATTAGACCTGGCAATGTTGAATTAATTTACTTAAAAACCTCGGCGGGAACGAATCCAGACCGAGGCGCTGTATCTCTATTTTATCATAATTTCTGACAAAATTGGTAAAAAGTATTGCACTTTTTCAAAATCTGTGTTATCATTAGTAATGAAAGAGGCCGGCTCGAAAGGCGTCCGTTATGGATACTTGCCCTGGTAGGGATAGAGCCGGTTTCGCCTTGTCTGCAATTTTCTACATAAGATCGAGCGACTTGAGCTCGACTATTTTCTTTCGAATAATATTGATGTATTCATCAGAATCCGTTTTTTCTTTCTGTAATGAGCGGTTAATTGACCCAACGATAATGTCGGTTAGCTGGATAAGATTATCTCGGCGAGAATCACTTGTATCGAAATCTGCGACTTTCTTGTTTTCTCCAGAGTTCAGTTCGCGACGGATGTAAGTTTTTACGCGCAATTTATATTGTCTTGTATATTTACCATCCATTCTAATCGCAGCGTCTTCTAGTGGCATAATCGCAAGCAACTCCTTGGTGGACCAGTTATAAAGCTTATCGTTGGCTGCCAATTTAAACATATTTGGATACTTTGCCTTATCCACATAAACCGCATAGATATCAAAATTGTACTGATTTACGATTCTTAAGAACTCTAGCTTAATAGGCTTAGCTGTCGTCCTAAACTTGAATTCATGCGAATCTTTCCATCCGAGTGAACGTCGGTATTGAGAAATTGCGTCGTCTACCAGTTGTGCTGACTCAGAATCAATAAAGATTGCACTGGCCATCACGAATGTGGAGCTACTAGCTCCGGCCTTGAAGCCGGGATCGCCCGAATCATCTATAAAAACTAATTGCTTGCTCATTTCTCCAATTATATCATATCTTCTTCAGTTTATAGCATGGTTGCTAGCACATTGCGGTTTTTTGTTGACATGGAAAATGGTTGTGGTATAATGGAGAGTAATTAGGGAGGTGTTTCCCAATTAACATTAATATTATTAACCTTTTCGGAGGAGACAATATGAAGAATACAAGAAAAAACTTAATGACAGCGGGCTTGACGGCGAGCTTGGGGCTTAGTGCGTTCGCGGCGGCGGTAATGGCGCCGGGGGCGTTTGCGGCGACGTCGACGAACGGGAATACGCGAGTCGAGATGGAAGTTGCGACGTCGATCGCGATGAAGATTGTCTCGCCGAATGATACGGATCCGGACTGTTTGGCCGAGAGTGGCGTTACTTACGGCGTGGTTAACCGCTATGCTTATAGTAACGGCGAAGGCGGGAAAGTTGTCGACACCTTCGACGGCCGGGAAGGTCAGAAAGACGAAATCAACACGAACACCTCTTGTGCGAAGCTGAACATGACGCCGAATACGTTCGATTCGACTTATTCCGACGTAACCGTCTACACGAACAGCGGTACGGGTTACGCGATTTCGGTCCAGCCAGTCGGCGGGTCGGCGGCGCTTTTAAACGTAAACGATAATACCTCGACGATTCCGGCGGGCGTCCTGGTCGAGAACAACGGGACTGTTTCCGGCGGCCAGAACCTCTGGTCTTATAAGACAGACAACGGGATCCAGCAGACTTGGTCGGCGATGGGGACGAGCGCGACGACGATTAAATCTTACGACACAGAAACGAGCGGCGGGGAAACGACGCGCGTTACTTACGGCGTCTCGACAGGGAACAACGCGACGGGTACGTACGTAGGCTCGCTGACTTATACCGCAACGATGTTCGACGGAAGCTCGAACCCGTACGTCTCGGACGTAGCGATTCCGGCGGTCGCGAACTTAATCGCGAACACAGATAACTTATCGATTCCGTTCGGCCACGCGGCGAACGTTACGGTTACCCCGGCGGAAGGTTATTATCTTTCCGGCGTGACTTGCCCGACCGGCTTTACTTGTACCGGCTATTCTACGGACATTCCGACGACTTACCCGGCAGGGTCGCAGACGATTACCGTTACGAACGGGAACACGAATACGACCGGGACCCTCGCTCTGACCGTTTCGCCGCTTTCGCTCAGCAATATCTCGACGATGCAAGAGATGTCGCCGGCGATCGTTCAGGGGACGGCGACAGGCGCGTCGAAGAGTTTAGCCGATACCCGTGGCGGCTCGTATACCGTAACGAAACTCGCAGATAACAACATCTGGATGACGCAAGATCTGAAACTAGGTGGCAGCGCGGCCGTCGCGTTAGACAGCACGAACTCTGACTTGCCATCCGGCGCGTCCTACACCCTCC
>JAFRBS010000019.1 GCA_017404725.1 Candidatus Saccharimonadota bacterium
CCAGAACAATCGCCGCCGCGATCATCAAGACCGCCACGACTTGCCGCCAAAAACCACCCGGAAGCTCGTGCTGCGGCGCGACCTCTTTAGTCGCTCTTTTCGAGCTCGCCTTACGTTTCGTCGTTTTCCTCTTAGCCATATACGCTCATTATAGCATAAACTGTTTAAAAATTAAACTAACCCGTTTAGTGTTCTCTCAGCAGCCCACGTATCTTCAGCATCAAGAAGATATAGGACGCCGTTATCAAAAGCAATAAAACCATTACATAAACATATGACAAATTAATCAGCATCATTGATATAATCAATCCATATATCAGCGTAAACACTTTTCTTGATAGATAAATATAATTGACTATTTTATCGTGCACTTCCTCCTTACTATGCTTAAATAATATCTTTTTCATATAAACGTCGAAAGGGTCACGCACTATTAGGTATATAAAGAACCCAAACGCCATAACCCAAATACCACACATATTATACCCAATAAAATTGCCCACCAAAAGCAACGCAAACGACATGCACAACAAAGTCTCTAGCAAAAACAATGTTTTATTTTTCAGCTTATCATAGACTTTAATAAAACTCAAATTAGAAATCAATCTGCATACCCTTGAAATAAATATAAAAATGCTCATATATACGACTACCTTATCTAGCGGCAAAAACTCTTGCGCATTCAGTTGAATAAACAATTTACTATTATTCTGCCCGCACGCAACCATC
This sequence comes from Candidatus Saccharimonadota bacterium, assembly GCA_017404725.1. GTDB lineage: Bacteria > Patescibacteriota > Saccharimonadia > Saccharimonadales > Saccharimonadaceae > Nanosyncoccus. The sequence goes on from JAFRBS010000019.1 coordinate 730, forward strand.
CCATAAAACAAACCATAGAGCAGGACCATGCATATCACAACCTTGCCGAGCTTCACTCTACTTTTCTGTTTCACCTCTTTTTTCTTGTCTACGGGTACTTCATAAAAAGTCCTTGCTAGAAAAATGTCAATAAAGCACACCAGTAGACAAAGTGCCATAGGTATATAGGGATTAACGTTGAATAATAAACCCGCGACTATTGATAACACCATAGTTATAAAAGCATAAATTGTGAGCCCTCTGGTCTGTAGTTTTATGTAATCCTCTTCTTTACCCAAATAATTTAAGTTTTTTATTAATATGACATTGTCCATTCGCGCAAAGATAAACCCAACCGCATAACAAATCTCGGCAATGAGAAATCCCACATACTGAGTTGACACCGTATTCAAAAGAGCAGAAAGAAACAATAAAATTGTTCCTAGCACCACCGAATTTTTGTTTCCTATTTTTCTAACTATTTTTACTAAGAATAGCTGAAAGATAATTCCAGCGCCCGTCGCTAGAGCATTTATTGAATTAATCTGCGACGGATCTAATCCCTTTACCGTCGTCAGGAACAGCGTATTAATCGCTATCCAGAATAGCAAATCCGCAGACAATCCATAAAATATTGGATATATCTTTAAGCATCTATTTAATTTATACTCATCTACCTCGCTCGTCATTTATCGTCCTTAATTCATCTCGCGCAATAATCGCCATTCACATATTTCTATTTTATCATAAGTATCACAGCCTTAAAATCGGCAAAAACCTCAAAACTTCCCAACTTCTCGCTAGTTTTCTTCCGCAAAATCTGCTATAATAAGAGGTATGAGAGCCAAAAAATCAGTTAAGCAAATTGCCGAGAAATGGCAAATTTCCGAGCGCCAAGTCCGCGATTTTTGCGAAAATGGCCGCATAAAAGGCGCCGAAATAATAAACGGCTCGTGGCAAATCCCCGAAACCGCAGAAAAACCTGTGCGCAAAAATCGCGCCGCCCCTCCTTCCCTGCTCGAAATCCTCCGCCGCGAAAATGACCACAGAATTAGGGGCGGAATCTGCCATAAGGTTCAAATCGAACTAACCTATAATTCTAACCATATCGAAGGCAGCACTCTGACCCACGACCAAACTCGTTATATCTTCGAAACGAACACTATTCTTCCCGAGGGCAAATTCAAAGGCGTAAAAACTGATGACATTATCGAAACCGCCAATCACTTCCGCTGTATCGACTATGTCACCGAAAATACCAACCGCCATCTGACCGAAAACTTGATCAAAAATCTCCATTTTATGCTAAAAAATGGCACTTCCGACAGCCTTGAAAACTGGTTCAATGTCGGCGATTATAAGAAGTTGCCAAACGAAGTCGGCGGCCTCCCAACCACTCCGCCAGACAAAGTCGAAGCCGAAATGAAAAGGCTCTTAAACTGGTACAACAACCTAAAGCGCCCGAGCCTGAACAAACTCCTAGAGTTCCACTACCGCTTCGAAAAAATCCACCCGTTCCAAGATGGCAACGGCCGCATCGGCCGCCTAATCCTTTTCAAAGAATGCTTAAGGCTCGGCATCGTTCCCTTTATCATTGACGACGACCTAAAACTCTTCTACTATCGCGGCCTAAACAACTGGCCTCGCGAAAAAGGCTACCTAAAAGACACCTGCCTAACCGCCCAAGACCAGTTCAAAACCTACCTCGACTACTTCGAAATCCCGTACTAGTTATTTTTGTTCCACACCCTTCATCGAAAGCGAAATCTTCCCCCGATCATCAATCGCCGTCAACTTCACGCGCACTTCTTGCCCAACTTTCAAAGCGTCCTCAACTTTGTCGAGTCGCTTATCCGAAATCTGCGAAATATGCAGCATCCCGTCAACCCCAGGCATAATATTTACAAATGCGCCAAAATCTTTAATTGTCACAACTTTACCAGTGTAGATTTTCCCAACTTCCGGCTCTTCGACTAAACCTTTAATCCACTCTACCGCCTTAGAAATAACTTCTGCATTCGGCCCAGCGACCGTAACCAGTCCATCATCCGAAATATCAACTTGCGCTCCAGTCTCAGTCGTAATCTTATTGATCATTTCCCCACCTTTACCAATAATCGAACCAATTTTCTCCGGCTTGACCTGAATCTTCTCAATCTGCGGCGCAAGAGACGAAATCTCCTTGCGCGGCCCATCAATCACCGAAAGCATATGCTTCAAAATAAACATCCTACCCTCGTGGCTCTGCGCAATCGCCTTCTCGAGAATATCGACCGGCAAACCGTGAACCTTCATATCCATTTGAAGCGCGGTTACACCCTCAGTCGTACCAGTGACCTTGAAGTCCATATCACCCGCAAAATCCTCAGCATCCATCAGATCAGTTAACGTGTAAGCCTTATCGACATCCGAAGCCTCAATTTCCGTCCCTTTAGGGACATCCATCATTAGCCCCATCGCCACGCCGGAAACCGGTCTTTTAAGCGGCACGCCCGCATCCATCAAAGCCAAGCACGAAGAACAAGTCGCCGCCATCGAAGTCGAACCATTTTGAGACATAATCTCGGTCACCGAACGAATCGCGTACGGGAACTCCTCCTCAGACGGCAAAACCGCCGAAAGCGCACGCTCTGCTAGATACCCATGACCCACCTCGCGGCGTCCAGGCGAACCCATTCGCCCAATCTCGCCAACGGTGTAAGACGGCGCGTTATAAAAGTGCATATAGCGACGAGTCCCATCGTTAACCTCCATCGTGTCAATCGACTGCGAGAACGAAAGCGGCGCGAGCGTTACAATGTTCATAGCCTGCGTCACGCCACGTGTAAACAGCGATGAACCGTGTGTCCGCGGCAAAATCGAAACCTGCGAAGACAGAGGTCGAACCTCAGTCAATTTTCGCCCATCCGGACGCACTCCATCAGAGACAATCGACCGGCGCACCTCTTTATGAAGCGAAAGCGTAAATGCCTCATCATACTCGGCCTTAAGGCGCTCTTCGTAGTCCGCGACCTTCTCTTCATCAGTCTCCCCCTCACCAAGCTTCAGAGCAAACTCCGCATCCATTTCCTTCATCAACTCATCACAAATCTGGGCGCGCTCCATTACATTTCCGCGTACTTTGTCGCCATTCGGACCAAACTTAACCGCCGTCCATGCGTCAACTTCCTTCTGGATCTCCTCATTCGGCAAGACTAGCTCATACTCTTGCTCTTCAGGCTTAACAACCTCGCGCAGTTGCTCCTGAAGCTCAAGCGCCGGCTTGGTATTCTCTACTGCCCAGCGCATCGCCTCAATAATCACCTCTTCCGGCACCTCGCGAGCACCTGCCTCGACCATCATGACTTTACCATTTCGACAAGCCACGACCAGATCAAGATCCGACGCCTCCCTCTCCTCAGGAGTCAAAAACGCCTTAAACTCGCCATTAACACGTCCAATTCGCACCCCCGCGACCGGTCCGTCAAACGGCACGCCTGCGTTCATGAGCGCCGCCGAAGCCGCAACCATCGCAACGCAATCTGGACGGAAGTTAGGATCCATCGACAGCACAGTCGTCACAACCTGAATTTCCTGTCGATAGCCCTTCGGGAACAACGGTCGAATCGGCCGGTCAATCAACCGCCCAACAAGCACCGCATTATCCGACGGCTTCCCTTCGCGCTTAATAAATCGCGATCCAGGGATGCGCCCGGCCGCATAAAACTTTTCTTCATAGTCAATCGACAGCGGGAAAAAATCTTGTACAACCGGCTTCGTCCCAACGACTACCGACCCGAGAACGACCGTATCACCGTAGCGAACCAACACGCTCGAAGTAGTCCGAAACCCAACTCGGTTAACCTCAAGCGTCAGCTCCCTCCCGCACCACTCCGTCGAAACAGAAGTAGTTTTCTTACCGCTAGGGTTAATAATTTCCATAAAAATCTCCTTTCCGGGAAAACTTCAGGTATCTACACTCGAAATTTCGAGTACAGGTATCTGCCGTCTTCCCTGTTAATTTATCTAAATCTATTATACCAGGTCTTGATTTCTTTGACAAACTGTGATATAATGGAAGGGTTGATGTTGTTAGGGGCTACCCCTGTTCAGAAAAAGCACTTTAGGAGGTGTAACGAATGACAAAGCAGACGACTGCTACGCCGGAAAGCGTATATAACGCTCCGCAAATCGCAAGAAGGACACGAATTAACGACAACCCTTATCAGGGGTCGATCGTTATTGACCAGGCCATATGCACGAATCGTGAGGCAGACGACCCAGTCATAGAAATCTTTGTAGCGACCCGGAAGAAACATATGGGGGCAGGATTATCAGCCTCCATCATTCCGGCCGTAGGCAATGCGATAGGTTGGGAATACAGCATTCTCCCGTCTAACGTAGAAGATGGAGAGCTTGGATTAATCGAGCGATTTCAGGATTATCTGGAAAATCGTATCGCTCCCGACTTCGAAGAACGACTGATTGCGTTTTTTGAAGACGCCGACGGCTACGCTGCTTATAAGGTTTGCCTTGAGGAAAACGAAATCGAAGCGGCAAATAAAGTTATAGAAAATTTTATTTATCGCACGGCCTCAGCAAACGAGCGCAAAGCGCTCGATAAAAAGGCAGTGAAAAAGAAGAAAGAAGAGGCAAAGAAAGCCAATGAGCTCGAGAGAAGGAAGTCTCTCCTCAGAAGTCTTGGCGTTCCTGCCACCCTTCTATTGCTTTAATCGATCGGTGGCGCCTGACTAACGCCACCGCATGTTATTTCTTTCTCCTCTTTTATAGGACAACCCCCGCAGAATTTCTGCGGGGGCTTTCCTTTCATCTAACCAAGTCGAAGACAGAAGCTTGAAACCGACCGAGCTAGTGTCGAAGGCAAATTACTTCCGAAGGCCGCATTTCGCCACAGTATCTTTGTAGCGATCGTAGTCAGTCCGCTCCAGATATTTCAAGAGGCGCTTCCGCTTCCCTACCATCTGCATTAGACCGCGACGCGCCATAAAATCGTGTTTATTCGCCTTAACGTGCTCGGTTACTTCTTTGATCCTCTCGGTCAAAATCGCGACCTGCACCTCTGGCGAACCCACGTCCTTTTTATTGCGCGCGAGCTTCGAGATAGCCTTCTCCTTATTCTCTTTAGTAATCATAGGATACATTATATCATATAAAAAACTACTTTTCAAGAAGAAAACGTGGTATAATGTATTTGGGCACTTTTGGCACGGTAGCTCAGTTGGTTAGAGCGTGGGACTCATAAGCCCAAGGTCACTGGTTCAATCCCAGTCCGTGCTACCACAATAATACTAAGGAGGACTATGACAAACGATAACAGTAAAAAAGAAATTTCCAAAGGCCTGAATACCGCTGGGATGGTACTCGGGATTCTCTCGATCGTATTCGCGGTAATCTTCATTAGTGCGCCGCTCGCGTTACTGCTTGGTATTGTTGGTTTAATTTTGACCATTATCTATAAAGCTAAACACGGCGAAAAAGCCAGCGGTTTAGTTCTCTCGATTATCGGTACCGCGATTTCGATTTTCATGACCACGCTTCTGGTCATTGTAGTCGGGACCGTATTTACAGTCATCTTTAACGGTATGCTCGGCGATTGGGACTGTAGAACTGCTGCCGGCGAAATTACCAGCATCGGCATCGGCACAAACGGCTACACGATCGACGGCGACGTCATCGACCTCAAAGATTTCGAGATTAAAGACCTTAACGTTACTATCGACAACGGCGCAAGAGAGGCCAGCGTAGTCCTAGAGTCTAATAACGCTACTTATACCTGCACGAAACATTAAGGCCATATATGAAAGAAAGCAAAACCGGATTTACAGTACTTGAACTTGTCGTCGTGATTCTCTTCGTGTCGCTTGCGGTCGTGTTGTTCTTTGTCCAGAAAATGAACATCGACGCCATGAACCGCGACGATACGCGAAAAACCGCGATAAACGCGATGTATTACTCGCTCGAAGAGGGGTATTTCGCCAAAAATGGCTTCTACCCAGAGACGATTTCAGAAGAAAACCTAACGACGATGGATCCTTCCCTGTTCACAGACCCGAACGGCATCAACCTTGGCAGCGACGGCAGCTCATATTCTTACCAACCAGCTAACTGCGAAGACGGAAAATGCCGCGAATATACCTTGCGCGCAGTATTAGAAAAAGAAGAAGACTACATCAAGAAAAACCGCAGCAGCTAATCTTACTTATTGTCTTTTTTGGCGACGTGAACAAGATGCGTGATCGAATCGAGGCGAGCCTTCGGAATCGCGACGTACTTAAAGGTATATGTCGTTTCATCGCCGACAGTCGAAAGACGAATCGTCCCCATATGGAGCAGATGGTCGAAAAGACCAGTCTGGCGATAACTTACGTCTTCGATCGAAGCAAGGTCGATCACATTTGTTGAACGAGAAAACAGCGAAAGCGACTGGTAATGGAACAGTCGGCTATTCGAGATGACCAGGCGGTTGCTCTTATAAACCCGAATCGCGACGAAAGCGGCAATCCCAATAATACCGAAAAGAATGAAAATAATCGCGTAAAGATAGGCGATAGCGGACTGATTTATGTTCAGAGTCGCGGCGGCATTATTGTCGGTAATGAGTAGGCCGAGACAGATGAGCAAAGTTACTACAGCGATGCCAGCAAGCCCCCAGATCAGATAAATGCCGACCGGCGCTCTACGAATCACGAACTCGACGTACTCCCCTTCCTCAAGATTCAGCCCTGGAAAGTCCTTCTGACTGCGGGCGTGGTGTAGTTTAACTAGGTCTTCTTTCATAGCCTAAACTCCTACTTTTCCTTATTATAGCACAGTCCATTCGAAAATAAAAATGCTAGCGTTTTAAATGCCGTTCCGCTTTTTTCGTCACTTTTCGTCCGCGCGGCGTGCGCTCGATCAGCCCAAGCTGGAGCAGGTATGGCTCATAATAATCCTCGATCGTCGAAGCTTCGTCCCCTGTTAAAGCCGCAATTGTCGCAAGTCCAACCGGTCGGTCTTCATAATTTTCTAGCATCAAACTCAGCATATTTCGGTCCGCCGGGTCGAGCCCAAGTTCATCAATTTCCATCAAATCCAGCGATTTTTCAGCAATCCCCATGTCGATAAACCCGTCGCCGTTAACGTCGGCATAATCGCGCACTCGCTTGACCAGCCGGTTCGCGATACGCGGCGTCCTGCGCGAACGCGTCGCGAGCAGTTTAATCGCCTCCTCATCAATTTTCGTGTCCAGAATTTTCGCCGTCCGAGCAATAATTTTCTCAATTTCCTCAGGTTTGTAATATTCGAGACGATGGATGATGCCGAAGCGATCCCTTAAGGGCCCGGCGAGCGAGCCAGTCCGCGTCGTCGCGCCGATAATCGTGAACTTCGGAAGATCGAGCCGGACACTCGAGGCCGCCGGGCCCTTGCCGATGACAATATCGAGCTTATAATCTTCCATGGCCGAGTAAAGGACTTCCTCGACCGCGCGCCGAAGGCGATGAATTTCGTCGATGAACAGTACATCGCCCTCCTGAAGATTCGTCAGAATACTCGCCAGATCCCCGGCGCGCTCAATCGCCGGCCCAGAGGTAATCTTCAGATTCGCGCCCATCTCATGCGCAATCACGTTCGCCATCGTGGTCTTCCCTAGCCCCGGCGGGCCGTATAATAGAATATGGTCTAGCCCCGCGGCATTTTTGTCGGCCTTCTTACGCTTTTTGACCGCATCGATCGCAAGCTTCAGGTTCTCTTTCATCCGCGCTTGCCCGATGTACTCATCAAAAGTCAGCGGCCTTAAGGTCTTCTCTAAAACTTCCTCGGCCTCGCGATCGTCCTCGCTGGCTGTCGGTTCAATAACTCGTTCAATCCCCATGTATTTATTATAGCACGTCTCCAGCTTTTATGTTATAATATGCTTATGGTAATCCTAGTTGCTCTCGGCGCATTCTTCACATTGTTTTTCCTGACGAAAAAACACGCCGGCCCAGCACACCTAGCGGTCATCGCAGGGCTGTCGGTCTACGAAATGTGCGGAAGACCATTCGCAACCTGGATCTCGAGCTTCCTGACGAACGTCCCGCTAGATTTAATCGAAGCCGGCGTCTTCATCGCGCTGGTCGCAGCCTTCCCCCTGCTCTTATATCTCCGCTCCCCACGCGGCGGGCTCGGCGGGATCGTCCATCTCATCGACGCCGCAGTTTTCGCAATCGTCCTAACCGCGCTGCTCTCGCCGATTTTGGCAAAATTCTTCCCGTTCGATTCCCTCTCTACCCAAATCTCCGCCATAATTTCCCAATACGAAAGCTGGGTAGTCATCGCCGGCATCGTCTCCGCCTACCTCGACATCTTAATCTACCGCGGCAGCCATTTGCGGTAACGAGCTCGACATTCGACCAGCCGAACCTAATGTCGCTTAAGCAACATTGTACGACGTTCGGGACAACAATTCGTACACTGTCCGGAAGCTGGCGGATGAGAATTGTTGGATGACGCAAGATCTGAAACTAGGTGGCAGCGCGGCCGTCGCGTTAGACAGCACGAACTCTGACTTGCCATCCGGCGCGTCCTACACCCTCCCGGCGGAAAACACCGGAACTTGGTGTACAGATCCGACTGCCGCCTGCTACAACCAGAGCTTAATGCTCAAGACTGGCGTCCCTAACGGTTACCTCTACAACTGGTACGCCGCGACGGCTGGAACTGGCGTCTATGGCACCAGTGCAGGCGTAAACGCAACGGCGAGTATCTGTCCGAAGGGTTGGAAACTGCCAACCGGCGGTTCTGGCGGGAACTTCGCTAACCTCGACATCACCTACGGCGGCTCAGGTTCTAACCGTATCGACGCAGACCAGAGAAACAAATTCATGGCAGCACCTTTAAACTTTAATTATACCGGCTACCGCGACGGCGGCTCGGTCTACTACCCGTCAGACTTCGCGCTCTACTGGTCGTCTACGGCGAATTCCGAGGTGAACGCGTACCACTTGGGCTTCAACTCCGGTGGCG
>JAFRBS010000020.1 GCA_017404725.1 Candidatus Saccharimonadota bacterium
GCCGTGTCTCAGTCCCAGTCTGGATGATCATCCTCTCAAACCATCTAACGATCGTCGACTTGGTGGGCCTTTACCCCGCCAACTATCTAATCGTACGCAGGCCAGTCCCAAACCGCCGAAGCTTTAATCCGAAGATCACATGCGGTATTAGCCACTCTTTCGAGTAGTTATCCCTCAGTTTGGGGTCCGTTCCCACGCGTTACTCAGCCGTCCGCCGCTCGTCAGCAGGTAGCAAGCTACCTCTGTTACCGCTCGACTTGCAGGTATTAGGCACGCCGCCAGCATTCATCCTGAGCCAGGGTCAAACTCTCCATTAAAGTGTTTTGAACCTTAGTTCAACATAATGACTGACAAGTTAAATTGCACAACTAAACTGTTAAACTACTCTAAGAGCACCTGAAAATACAAGATCTCGCAGCTGTTAGACTATTTCTATCTTATATCATCCGAAACGAAATGTCAAGACTTTTTTTAACTTTTTTCGACTTTTTTTGAAAAATCTTCAAATTAAGCGGCCGAAATCAGCCCGTACAGATAATACGCCACTGTTCCGATGACTAGCCCGATCAAAATCCCGACGAACGCTTGCGGCAAAGTGTGCCCCTCGACCAGCTTTTGTGGCTTCGTTTTTACATTCCCATCATTTCTCGCAATCTCGTTTAGGAGTTTCCCGTGCTCCCCTACCGCATAGCGCACATTTACCGCATCATAGATAATAATCACCGACATACAAATCAAAATCACACATTCTACCGAAGTAAAGCCACGCGCCCACCCGCAGGCCGTCGCCGCTGCCACGAAACTCGCCGAATGACCTGAAGGCATCCCACCCGAGCGAAACAGCCAGTAAATCACTTCTTTCCCGCTCATCTTCTCCCTCTGACGAGCCAGCGCCGTCAGCAGTTTCGCGACTTGCGCAATGATAAAGCCCGAGATAAAAGATATCAGTATCAAAATCCCATCGTTCATATCTCTATTATAGCATACTATTTACGCTTTTGGTCAGACTTCTCCGAGCGGCGACGACGCGGCGCAATCATCGGCAGAACGAACCAGAATAGCGCGCCAGTCGCCCCGACCGCGACCATCCCCGAAAGTCCCAGCCACCAGAGCAAACTACCCGCCGAATTTTTCTTCGGCCCACCCAATTCTGGTACTTCCGGCACCTCTGTCGTCGCCGATATTCCCTCCGATGAAGCCGTCGTATCGGTGGTAATCCCCTCCTCTGCCTGAGATTCTACCCCAGTTTCAGTATTTTTTACAACACTTTCATTATTTACTATTACCGGCACCCCAAACGGCTTCAGAACCTCTTTTACCTCTGTTACCAGCCGCTCGACCATGACTTCCTTCGCTACCTCGACCGGCACTTCCTTCTCAATAATCTTCTCAACGATCTTCTCGACCTCTGTCGGTACCTCAACCACTCTGTCCACATATTCCACCTCCCGCGCCGGCTTCAGCTTCTTCCAGCTCTGGTCGTAAGCGCTGTAAAACGACTCGCCGTCAGCATATTCGTCCCTGGAGCAGAACACTCCCCCCGTCTCCGCATAACCGATAGAACTCGTACACCGCGAATAATCTACCCGCCCCGCGATAATCTTGTCCGAAAGCTCTGGCTTCTTTGTCTCAATTTTAACGACATATGTGATCACTTTCGCAGAATTGTCCGCCAAACTCACCCCCTCCGGCGCGACCAACTCAATTTGCGCATACGGATTTCCAAAAATCGTCGCCCCATCGCTACCCCTGGCGATCGTCGTCACTCCATCCGCGCGGTTTAGCATCCCCGGAAGGTCGTCGTCGCTTACTTCCCCTAGAAAGATGTGATAATCCGTCAGATCATAATCTCGCGTCGCCGGGCTCCATCCAACATTCATGTCCCAGGCCGCCTTTATCATATTCGCGCCTTCGTCTATCTGCGTGATATGGAAATCATTGCCATAATTTGTTTTAAAAATTTCGATTATCGGCTCCTCAGCATAAGCCAAACCATTCGCCATCAAGCCAGCCGCCCCTGCCAAGCCGGCCGCAGCCAAGCCCATAATCTTTAATTTTGTTGTTTTTGCGAATTCTCGCGTTGATTTTTCCATAAAAACTCCTTTTAATTTATTTTACTTCGCGAGTATATAACATATTTTGAAATTTTTACAAGAGGTTTAAGCGACAAAATTTTGTTTTGCAGTTCTCTTGTAAATTTCTCTTGATTTGTGCTATAATTAAAGATTTTACCTCAACCTAGGCTAACAGGGACGAAAAAGCGACCAATAAAAATCCGCTTCAAATTACCTCTGTTCAAGTATTTTTTTACAACATTTGGCAAAAAGCCTCTTGTAATTTTTTTCAAATATGTTATATACTAGGCGCGTGTTGGCACCTTTAGTGTTCAGAAAATTGAAATCCAGCGGCGTACGCGCGGGTGTGGACCTACAGCGTAAAAACTGCGAGGGGGTTTCAATGAACGACGATTCTAGATAAGTTAGAAACTCTCGGAAAGGAGAGAAAATGAGATTTGGGCTAGACTATTAGGCTTAAAGCTTGTTGTAACCCTGAAAAGAGTTAAAACTAAAAAATCTAGTCACCGATAACGGCGACTAGATCACCAACACGAAGGTAAGTTTTCTAGAGGCTTGCCTTCTATGATTTCATTATACGAAAACATAACGATTTTGTAAAGACAAATCGCCCAGTTTCGTACTATTTCTCGCCGTCTTTGTCTTCTTCCTCGTCCTCAGGCAAAATCCCGATCGACGCAACCGTGTCCCCATCGCTCATCTTCATAATGCGAACCCCCTGCGTTGCGCGACCAAGCGTTGGAATCTCCTCTGTCGCGACCCGAATCGCCTGACCCTTAGTGGACATCATAATCACCTCTTTAGCGTTCGGCTCCAAGGTATGAACCGCTACGATCGGGCCAGTCTTCGCCGTAACTGAAGCAACTTTAATCCCGACGCCGCCGCGGCGATGCTCAGGGAAGTTCACCACCTCTGTCGCCTTACCGTAGCCGTTCGCCGAAACCGCGATTAACTTCTGATTTTCCGGATCGGTAACGACGTCCATCCCGACTAGCTCATCCTTCGGGCGAAGCCGCATGCCGCGAACCCCCCTAGCCGCACGACCCATCGCGCGAACCTCAGATTCGTTAAAACGTAGCGCCTGACCAGCCGAGGTAGAAACTACAATATCAGAGGAGCCAGTCGTCCCCTTGACCCACTTCAGCTCGTCGCCCTCGTCCAGTTTAATCGTAATTAAACCATTCGTGCGGATATTCTCGTAGTCGGAAAGCGAAGTCTTCTTGACCGTACCCTTCTTCGTCGCCATAAACAGGAACCCGTTCGGACCAGCCTCTGACCCCTGTTTAATAATCGCGGTGATCTTCTCCTCAGGGTGCATATTCAGGACATTAACCGCCGCCGTGCCCTTCGCCGCCAGCGAAGCCTGTGGCACTTCGTAAGCCTTCAAACGGAAGATTCGCCCCTGGGAAGTAAAGAATAGCAGGAAGTCGTGCGAGTTCGCCGTAACGATCTGCGCAATCACATCCTCTTCCTTCGTCGTCATCCCACGCTTACCTTTGCCACCCCTGTTCTGCTTCCTAAAATCGTTCTGCGGCACACGCTTGATGTAGTTTTCAGAGGTCAGCAAAATCACGCTCTCTTCCTCTGGAATTAGCTCTTCCTCAGAGAATTTGCCAACTTCGTGATTGATAATCTTCGAGCGGCGTTTATCGCCATACTTCTCCTTAAGCGCGATCAGCTCGGTCTTGATCAGGTTCAAAATCTCCTGTTCATCCGCCAAAATCGCCTCCAGCTTCTTGATCAGCTCGTGAAGCTCTTTCAGCTCTTCCTCAATCTTATCACGCTCCAACCCCTGTAAACGACGCAGTTGCATCGCCAAAATCGCCGCCGCCTGAATCTCAGAGAGGCCAAACTTCTTCATGAGTTGTTTGTCCGCATCATCATAAGAGGCGCGAATCGTCGCAATCACTTCGTCAATATTATCTAGCGCAATCTTCAAACCTTCGAGAATATGTGCGCGTTCTTTCGCTTTCTTGAGCTCAAACTCAGTCCTGCGGCGCACCACCTTCTGACGGTGTTTGATGAACTCCGCAAGAATCTCTTTCAGCCCTAAGATCCGCGGCTGTACCCCGTCAACCAGAGCCAGCATATTATAGTGGAAAGTCGTCTGAAGCGCGGTCATCTTATAGAGCTGGTTTAGAATCTTCTTCGGGAAAGCGTCTTTCTTAAGCTCAACCACGACCCGAATCTTACCTCTAGCCGACTCGTCGCGCGCCCCTGCGATATGATCCAGCTTCTTCGCCATCACTAGCTCGCCGACCTTGTCCACGAACGCTTCCTTGCTCATACCGTATGGCACCTCTGTAATCACGATGTTATAGCGGCCACCTTTTCTCTCCTCAATGTTCGCCACGGCCCGAATCGTTACCGACCCCTTACCAGTTGCATAGGCCTGTTTCATCGGCGTACCGCCGTAAACTTCTGCCCCTGTTGGGAAATCTGGACCCTTAACATACTGCATCAGCCCGTCCAGCGAAATCTCCGGATCATCAATCTGAGCCACGGTCGCGTCGATCAACTCACCGAGATTATGCGGCGGAATATTCGTCGCCATACCGACCGCGATACCCATCTGGCCGTTCAAGAGAATATTCGGTACTGCCGCCGGCAAAACTACCGGCTCCTGCTCAGTTCCATCGAAGTTATCACGAAAATCAACGGTATCTTTCTCAATATCAGTCAGCAGTTCCGCGCCGATTTTATCCATGCGCGCCTCTGTATAACGATAGGCCGCCGGCTCATCACCATCCATCGAACCGAAGTTACCTTGCCCCTCAATCAGGGTGTAGCGCATCTTCCAAGGCTGCGCCAGGTTCACCATCGCCATATAGATAGAAGAGTCACCGTGTGGGTGGTATTTACCCATGACATCACCGACGATACGCGCCGATTTTACGGTCGCGTGCGGGGCCTTCCAGCCATTTTTATTCATCGTATAGAGGATACGACGGTTTACCGGTTTAAGACCATCACGCACATCAGGGAGCGCACGGTCGATAATCACCGACATAGAATACTTTAGGAAGTACTCTTCCATCGTGGACTCAACACCACGATTCTCAATTCCGTCAACGACCTCACCTTCTTCAGCAGGATTGCTATCTAAGACCTCTTCTGGCGCCTCTGGTGCGCTCTCAGGGGTATTTTCCGCGGGGTTATTCTTTAATTTATCATCTTCTGCCATACTTCCTCCTTAAAAGTCCAAATCATCCAAATTAACACTCGCCGCTCCAGCCTGAATGAAGTTTTTACGAAGATCGACCTGATCCCCCATCAGCTTCGTAAATACGGCGTCTGCCTTTTCTGCGTCATCAATATGTACCTGAACGAGAATGCGATTCTCCGGATCCATTGTCGTCTCCCAGAGCTGCTTCGCATCCATTTCACCCAAACCTTTGAACCGCTGTTGTGCGGTATAACCGGCTTGTTTGAATCGCTCCTGATTCTCGTCAATCTTCGTACCATTCGCGCGCTTTTCCTCAATCTTCTCTGTCAACTTCTTTTCCAGCGCGACCTCGTCATACATATAATCAATCTTCCTGGTATTCCCTGTCCCCTTAATCAGGCCGAACAGCGGCGGTTTCGCCAAATAAACGTGTCCCTCAGAGATTACCTCTGGCATATAGCGGAAGAAGAAGGTCATGAGAAGCGTTGCGATATGCAGACCATCGACATCAGCATCGGTCATAAACACAATCTTGTCATAACGAAGTCCCGAAATATCAAACTGATCGCCGATTCCGACCCCTAGACCCTTAATCAGAGAAACCAGCTCTTGGTTCGCGAGCATCTTATCTAGGCGTGCGCGCTCGGTGTTGAGCACCTTACCACGAAGCGGCAAAATCGCCTGAATCTTCGGGTTGCGCCCCTCTTTCGCCGAGCCAGCCGCCGAGTTACCCTCTACGATAAAGAGCTCACACTCGGATCGATCACGAGAGCTACAATCCGCCAGCTTCGAAGGCAGGTTAAGCCCCTCAAACGCCCCCTTACGAATAACGTTATCACGCGCCGCCCGCGCCGCTTTACGCGCCCGCGCCGCGAGAGTCGCCTTCTGGACGATCTTCTTCGCAATCTGTGGGTTCTCCTCAAGATAATAGCCGAAATATTCGCTCATTACCTTATCAACGTAACCACGAGCCTCTGGGTTACCGAGTTTATTCTTCGTCTGACCCTCGAACTCTGGGTTAGAGAGTTTAATCAAGATAACCGCAGTCAGACCTTCCTTAATATCATCCCCTGTTAGGTTATCTTCCTTCTCCTTAAGAAGCCCAGATTTACGAGCATAGTCGTTGATCGTACGGTTTAGAGCTGTTCTGAAACCGACTACGTGCGTACCACCATCAGGGGTAAGAACGTTGTTCACGAATGGTTTCATCGTTTCGGCGTAACTATCATTATATTGCACGGCGATTTCTACGCCCGCGGTTTCATCCTGTTTGTCGACATAGAAGATGTCGTCGCCAAGTACCTCTTTACCGTTGTTCAAGCGTTTAATGTAGCTACGAATCCCACCTTCGAAGTAGAAGGTCTCTCTCGCCCCTGTTCGCTCGTCGGCAGTCGCGATCACGACCCCTTTAGTCAGATAAGCTTGATGTCTTGCATAAGATAATACCCAGTTGAAATCAATTTTTGTTCCGCCCTTGAAGATTTTCTCATCAGGGTAAAAAGTGATAGATGTTCCCCGCTTCTCGGTTTTCCCGGTAACCTGCAAGTCCGAAGTTGGTTTACCGGTGTCAAATTCAATGTGGTGGATCTTTCCATCCCTGTAAACTTCCGCCACCATCCGCGTAGATAGCGCGTTCACAACCGAAGAACCGACGCCATGAAGACCAGAGGAGGTCTTATAGCCACCATCACCAAACTTACCACCGGCGTGAAGCACGGTCAAAACCGTTTCTAGCGTAGATTTCTTAGTTTTAGGGTGAATATCAACCGGGATACCACGCCCGTTATCTTCGACCTTTACTCCCCCATCTGCCTGGACTGTAATCTCAATCTTCGTACAGTATCCTGCGATCGCCTCATCAATCGAGTTGTCCGCGATTTCCTTAATCAAGTGATGTAGACCGTCGTAACCTGTCGAACCGATATACATACCCGGACGGACTCGGACTGCTTCTAGTCCTTCCAAAACCCGAATTTCAGAGCTGTCGTAATTATTAGCATTGTCTGCCACTGGAATTACCTCACTTTTTTATTAATATTACCCCTATTTTACACCGAACTCTGAAAAAATTCAAGCGATAAAAGATAATATATCAATATATTTCAGATAGATAACAGAGGCCAAGCATTTTTTGTGCTTGTAAAAATTTGACAAAGTATGCTATAATGGACGACGTTTGGTTCGTTAAAATTTTTTAGGGGTGAAATTGAGGCGCGGGTGTGGCTTGCGCTAGAGCTACGCTCAAAAGCTGCGAGGCTCCTCAATAAACGGCTATTCTAGTTGCGCTAAAGGCGCTTAGAAAGGAGATGCCTATGACTATCACGCTAGAAATTGCGCGCATAATCTTCCGTGTCGGCCTGAAAGTTGCCAAACCTAAAAAATGATTAGTTACCCGTAAAGGATAACTAATCACCAACCAAACATGGGAGTTATGTTACTAGAGCATAACTTTCCTGTCATTATTTTATCATAGGCGAAATCTCGCGTCAAGCGAAGTATCTCTCCACGCCCCACCCATCGTCCTCTGGGGTTTCAACTTCCTTCGGTACCTCATCCACCTCTGTTTCCCCCTCATAACGTTCCGGCAGGCTTATCTGTAAAGGAATGCTCTTAGTTAGAACACATTGCCTCAAAAACACATTAATCACCCCTGGAAGGTCAGTCCCCAGCTCCTTAAAAAGCCGCGAGGCTTCTTCCTTAGTTTCTTTATCTATTCTGATCTGTACCGGTATCGTGCTCATATTTTCTCCTTTACTACAATTATACTACAAAAACACTACAAATGTAATATTTTTGTAACAATTTCGCAGTGTTTCGTATAAAAAATCTATTCAACCGGCGTCGTAATAAAGTCGCCCCATGGCGAAGGGTCCGGCGCCGGCGCATAATTTGCATTAATTCGCCATCGCCCATCATGCCGAAACGCCGGAATACTTTGCCGCTTAGCCTTATTTGACGCAATATTGGCTTTTATGTTGTGATTTTTTGCCCATTTTCCAAGCGTCATCGTCTTCTCGCTCGAAAGTAGCGCAATATATTTGCGCAGCGATTCTACTAATGCTAAAGCGAAAAATATCACGAGCTCGTCACAATTCCCCGTCTTTTTGTACTGTTTGATTAGCGCCTGATATTCCGCCGCGCAGCCTTTATTCTGAATAATAATCGGCGGAAAACCATTTTCCATCAGCTCTTTATCGATCAAAAGACGCGCGACTTGTCCGTTCCCCTCTGGAAACGGCCGCATCGCTAACAGTTCTACGTGAAAAAACGCTATTTTTTCCAAAAATTCACGATTATCTTCATTATGCCGTTTTATCAAATCTTCCAGTAAAGCACGAACGAATTCAGGGCTAGTTTCGGCTTGCGCATCCTTTTTCGCCCGCCGATTATCAATCCTGAACTGTCCAGCCGCCACATCGTTCACCCCTGAAAGAAACTTCTTATGTAATTCTAGAATCAGAAGGACCGACAATCTCTGATCCAAATTCTCATAAGCCAAATCTGCCGCTAAGCTTAAGTTCTTTGCCCGGTAAATCTCTTTTACGCTCGCCGCACGCTCCACCTTACCCTTTATGATAATGCTTTTTACCTCTTTAAGCGTAAGCGTAGAACCCTCAATCGCGTTGGAATTATAAACTGCTTCTGGTAATTCCCTCCGCAAAATTTTCGAAAACCCCTGGGGATCTGCCTCTACGAGCTTATGGTATTCTTCACCCAAAGTCTGAATTTCCGTCCTCAGTCGATTGATTTTCATATTTTTCTATTATACCATAAATTTCCGCATTTCGCGTGAAAATCCACGATTTCACGATTTTTTCACGAATTTTCCCCCACCCCTGTAAGTTAATCTAATAAACTAACTCTATTTTATCATATTCTAGCGGATTTTTATGACCTGATCTTCTTGCAAAATATCCTTGTCCGGCATGCTCAGCTCCTCCGCCGGCTTGTGCAGAGCCTCCGCGACCTCCTCGTCCGGCACGACATCCTCAAATACATCCGGCTCGTCATGGGCTACGGCTGGTTTTGGCTCCGATGCGACGGGTGACCGCCCCTTGGGACGCGGAACGCCGGAGGCGTACGCGTCGAGGGGTCCCGCCGCCCCCCGAGCCGAAAGGCGAGCGGGGGTGGATGGGCGATGCGACGCGGCAGGACCCGTCGCCTCAGCGCCCGGAACCAATGGTAGTCCATCATCCCCCAGCTTAATCGGCTCTGACGAGCCCTGAGAGCCAGCATAAGCGCTTTTCTCCTTCCACTTGTCCAAGAACCCACCTGGCTCTTCAGGAACGCCTTCTGGGGCCTTAGGTGCGCTCTTGGTAGCACCTAACCTCTCATTAATCTCGCGCTCTACCTCTGCTCTCATCCGCCCATACTTCGTCGCCGAATATAGCTTCAGCGATTCCATCACCTCTGGATTTTCCTTCCCCAGCGGCGGATTCAAAGCCATCGTGAACGGCTTGGACGGCATGTCAAACATCATTACCGTCGAGACCGCGTGGAAGTTCGGCTGGTTATGTAGATCCTCGGCGTTAAACACTGGTACAAACGCCTTTTCCATCATCTCCGCGTCCGTAATACCGATTCTACCGCAGATAATCGTCCCCACGTTACCGAGAATCCCCTCGCGAATCTTATCTGTTAGCTGGGTCATAAACTGGTTCGCCACCACAAGGTTCAACCGGAACTTCCTAGCCTCGGAAAGAATACTCTCAAAGCTCTCTGTTGCGAAGTTCTGGAACTCGTCCACAAACAGACAGAAGTCGTTGCGCTCGTCCTCAGGGGTATCTACCCTGGACATCGCCGCCGTCTGGAACTTCATCACGAAAATCATACCTAGAAGCTTCGAGTTCAGCTCACCCATCTTACCCTTGGACAAATTCACGAGCAAGATCTTCTTCTGATCCATAATCTCTCTGATGTCAAACCCAGATTTAACCTGACCCATCACGTTTCGCATCATCGTATTAGAGAGAAACGGCGACCACTTCGACACCATCCAAGTAATCACCTCGCCGGCATCATTCGACTTCTGTGACGCTGGAAACTCCTTTGTCCAGTAGTCATAAACCGCCTTATCCGTCACATACTGCAACTTCTCTCTGACGAAATTCGGATCTGTAAAACAGCGTGGAATCTCAATAAAGGTCGCCCCATTCGGATCACTCATCAGAAGTAGCGCCGCATTCCTGAACATGTGCTCCATTCTCGGTCCGACAATACCCGTATGACCGGGGTCGTATAGAGAGTAAAGCATGTTAATTCCCTCTTGAACAATAAAGTCCTTCTGATCAGGGGAAGAAAACTCAAACATATTCATCCCCATCGGATGCTCAAGATCGCCCGGATCAAAGTAGATCACATCGTCTACCCTCTCTGGTGGAATCATCGCTAGAATCTCCTCACAGACGTCACCGTGCGGATCGATAAAAGCGAACCCGCGCCCTGCCATCACATCCTGATAAGCGAGGTTTTTAAGGAGTACCGACTTACCCATACCTGTTGCGCCGATGACGTAAGTGTGACGACGGCGATCCTTCTCCGACAGATAAATCTTCTTCTTCTGACCCCTGAACTCGTTCACGCCCAGCCATAGCCCTTCGGTCGGCACCTTGGCCGGCCCGTCAACCTGTTTAGTCAACTGGCGCTCAATCTGGGAAGTCGGTATCGAGCTCTGGGACGGAAGATGGAAAATCGTCGAAAGTTCCATGCTGTTCAAGATACAAGAACGATTGGAAACTGGGAAGATACGGAAGATGTAATCCGCGGTCAGTTTATCCATATCTCTTAGGCCGTCGTACTTGAACCCGTTGTTAGCCGGGGAGTCGAACTGTGAAAATGCGCTAACCAGGCCCCCTAGGAGCGCCTCTGAGCGCGCTTGGTTAGCCGAGCTGGCCACAACCCTGATTAGCGTCTCAAACGCCGGATAGCGCGTCTTACCTTCAATTGCAGCGATTTCCTCTTGTTGGAGATTCGTAATCGGCTCTTGCCCCTCTGCTTTACTCTTTTCGTGCATCTCTGGCACCTCGAATGGCGCCCGGATGATATCCGCCACCGACTCTAGTCCTATCCCTGAAAAGCCGCGCTTCTTTTTCCCGTCGCGAATCTCCTGAACTCTCTGAGCTGCTTTCTTGGTCCACCCCTGATCAACCGGTCTAAACATCATTTGCATCGCCATCCCCTCCCCTGGCTTGACGCTAGACATTGCGTTTAAAATCGCCCCTGTTGCGTCCCATTTCGACTCCTCGTAAGTCGCAATCGGATAGACAAACTCCTTTTTAAGCTCTAGCTCACCCCCGGCGACCCCAGTAATACCACCCTCTTTGCTAAAGATGTTCTCCTCATCAGTTTCCTCCAGGCGCGCCGTCGGATAAGCCGAAACCACCGCCTGTTTCACCGTCTCTGTTAGAACCGCCGGCACTACCGCGTAGTACTTGACCATCCCGTTGCTCGCCACAATCTCAAAAGAGATGTGCCTCTGGCCATAAATCTTGGCTTTCCAATCCTTGTTCAGGGTAGAAGCGATGATAGAATACATCACCTGCGCCCCTGAAATCGCCTCGTTCGTCACGTCGCGCTCATCGCGCCCGCCCCCCTGAATATCGTCGGTCTGCGGCGGCAAATGAATCAGCATCGGTACCATCTTAAGCCCGCGTTCTAACTCCTTACCCTCTCTCTGGCGTTTAACGTTAATCACCCAAGCCGCAACCGCAACCAAACCTATAATCAGCAAAAATACTATCAGACCCATCAGCGCGCCCCCCTGTTATCGCTCACGCTCCTGCCGGCCCCTGTTCTGCCCACCACTAGCCCACTCATGCCGCTACTGGCTCCTCTGTTACATCATTTCGATCGCCCAAAATCCGATTAAAGCGCTTCCGCATATACTCTTCCCTGAGCAACGCCACGTCCAGCAAGCGCTTATTGGGGTCGCCCTTCGTCTCATTGACCGCGCGCCGCGCTCGCTCCATCCAGTCCTTTTCCATCTTGTCACCATCTCGCGCCACCTCTGGCGCATCAATCGCGATCTCCTCAGTCGTCCGGTTATCGTGCGGCAGGACCCCAGACATCTGCGCCACTGTCGGCGCGCCCACCATCTCTGTCGCGCCCACGGTAACGATGCCGATCGCGTTCTCTAGACCTGGATTTCGCCCCTGTTCCGCGCTAGCGACCTGCTCTCCTTCCCTGGTCATTTCCGCGATATTCAACTCCTGGTTGGGATTTTTGCCCCTGTTCTCCATCTGTTCCGGCGTAACCTGCGTCGAAAAATCCGGCGTCAACTCTTCTCCGAGCATCCTGCTTTGGTTCTCAAAATTACCCCAGTCAAACAGATTAACCTCGTTTACTCCTCCACCGGAATTATCCATAAGCTTATTGTACCACACCCGCGAAAATCAGACAAGCTTTTTTACCAAAAAACACCCCAGTCCCACAAAAACCAGAACTAGCACCCCTGTTAGAATCGATAAACTGCCGAACGACCTAACCAGAAGTAGCATAATCGGCGCAAAAGAGATCACCGCCGCATAAAACCGCCCCTTTCGCCCCATTTTCTTCTTGTTCATCCGATAAACGATTTGGACCAGCCAAGTGACGATCCCAAACACGATTACATAAATTGTTGTAAAAAATAATAAAACACCGAGGGGGCCAACTTCCATCGGTGTTGTAAAATTCATCATCGCAAGTAGGACGATCATCAGAGCCAAACTAACGAGCAACATCACGCGGTTAAACATAACCTCATTATACCACACTTATTTTGTTTCTGATAATCCCCCTAAAAGAAGATGAGACCCATAAGAAGCTGCGATCTCTTATGGGTCGCAGAGCGAGAGGTTATCCAGCGCTTGATTACAACTATTGGCCGCAACCTTTAATCTCGCTCCTTGACTTTTGACCGCTCCACGTATAGTGGGGCATAGGTCCTTTACTTCCTCTTCCTTCTCTGTTTTTTCTAATGTGCTAGTTGGAAGATTTAGTAGCGCTCTACGCATTCGCGGAGCTTTAATCCCGCGTTTGGCGGAGCTAGGTAGGTAATTCCTATTCGGAAAGTGTAATTTATGGCTAGAAATTACCTATTCGCCCAACCAAACCAGTACGTTATTTGTACTTCATTTTGGTTTTCCTTGTTAATTTGCTATTTTGTCTTGGACTTTTTGTGTTGTCTTTCGACTAATTTCACTATAGCACACATCCGAAAAATAAGCAATACCTTTTTCGGACTTTTTTCATGTAATTTTTACAACATTCACTATTTTTACTCAACTTTCGCCTCTGTTACACCCATTATTCCCTAGTGTTGTATTTTTTACAACAAAACCCTCCTTCCCCACCCAATTTTTTGAATAAAATTATTAACTTTGCTGCATAAAAGGCAGAAACCGTTTTCGTGAAAAGGGCTCTGCGCGCAATATAAAAATGACAACAATTTTTAACGCAAATTTTTAGCTACGGCAACTCGCTTGCGCTCGTGCGCTAAAAATTTACTAAATTGTTGTCATTTTTATTTTGGCTTGAGCCAATTTTTCACAAAAAACGATCTCTGCCTTTTATGAAGCCAAACACTACCTTTCCGAAACATAATGAGATTTAGGCCAGATTTGAGCGCGTAGATTTTATCAACAGATTAATCGCGAAAAACGCCAGTTTTTCCGATTTAGATGTTGTAAAATCTACTGGCGCTCAAGTCCGTTTCGGAAAGGTAGTGTTTGGTTTTATGAAAAGGCAACCAAAAACCCTGTGGAAAACTTTCTGAAAAAAGTCGAAAAAAGTCCAAAAAAACTATTGACATAAGCTTTTTTCTGCGATATTATAGAGGTAGCTTTTGAATAAAAAAATTATTCAGGGCCAAAAACAAACAACATAGCCAAAAACTCCACACTCTTTAGAAAGGCCCGGTTTCCTCGCAGTTAACGGGCCCTTTCTTCATCTAAAGCGCCAAACCAGGCGCCATTTTTATGCCCGAATTGACCAAAAAAATCGCCCATGTTAAAATGAAAAAAGAAACTTTTGTTTAGTTCTTTGAAAGGAGCGTGATTCTATGAAAATCAAGGAGGGCGGCCATGTCTTTCTCCAGCGATATGATGTCGATTTCATTCGCAAAGATTTAAATATGGCCTCGTATTGTATCTTGGATGAGATTTTTCACCCTGATACAGTGGCGCCTGCCCATACTTTTGAGCTAAATTCTGCTAAAAAGGACCCCTATGAGTTCGCCTTCGTGTTTTGCCATCCGAACAATGTAGTTTGGATCATGAAGCAGGATTGGATCGTGGACTACGACAGATACGCTAAGAAATCTGCCGAAGAAATGCACAAAATTGTCAGTGCCGCCGACGCGAAACTGAGAAGAATCGTTACTAGTCGAAATGGCAGCCGCATAGAAAGCAAGCGAAAAGATGCAAGCTTCTCTGATATGATGCAGAAAACTGCTCATCATTGCCGCTCGCTTGATATCCTCTATAACTATCTGGCCGGCGACGAGGATTTCATTTTCCCCAGAATATTGATCTCCCATGCCATCCGGCAGCCCGTAAAAATTGCCGATGACCATTCCATACGCGAATGTGCCAGCCTTAAACCGGAGAATACCCCAAATGTTCTGACCCCGTTTGAAAAATTTCTACTAAAGCTAGATCACCTCTTACCCTGGCATAAAACCGCCAGCTCTTCTAAAAACACCTCTTAAAAACAGGGGTGTTTTTCTCTGGACTTTTTAAGGCGTTTGTGCTATAATGTAAAAGTTGGGGCTGACAAAGCTTAGACGGGTCATTAACAGATATCAAGCGTGTCGATTTATACCGTAAGTATAGTTTAACTGCAGAAAACAAAACTGCAAAGCACGTGCTTTACGCACCTGCTTATGCTTAGATCTACGGATTTAAGCTCGGCCCTCGTGTGATTTCTCATAGCATCGATGGGTTGTCATAGCATGAGAATAGGGGTCCGCCCGACGCACGGTTCCCCGAAATCTAGTCGCGGCGCCTAGGCGGTCTTGTCTATCTTCCGCCAGGATTTCGCCTTTAAAGAAACAGACTACACACGTAGAAAGATATCCCCGTGATGATTCGGACGCGGAGGCAGTATCCGCCAGCTCCACCAGAGAACGCAAAACGACCAAAGGTCGTTTTTTGTTGTGCTACGCACAACAAGCCGAGCTTCACTCGGCGCGTTCTCTGGAAAGCCAGGAAAAATACCCCCTCCGCCCCCGTTTCAGTATTTTTTACAACACTTGGCAAAAAACCTCTTGTAAAAATTTTAAAATGTGTTATATACTGGACGCTATGATGAAAAATGTACCCCCAACCCCCGACCTAGAGGTTACACTAGGAACCAAGCCCTTAAGTTTCGCGCCAGACGGCACGCCAGAGTTCGTCAAGCGTGGCACCAAACAAACTGAGCTAAAAAACACCGACAACTCTAAATCTGCCAGAGAGAGCCGCTTTAAGCAGTTCATCGACAGTTTAAGATCTAGCGACGATCCTATTGTCCAAAAATTTTATGAGCTCGGCATAAAAAGTCGCACTAGCGCAGTAATCGCCGAACTAACAGAGTGGGAAGCTGAATATTATCGCGATAAAACCGGCTTAAACATCGAAGACGGCGCACAATTCGTCCTGCGGATCAATACCGTTCGTCACGAGGACAACAGCGGCCATCTAACTGGAATTAGAAGAAGTGCAGAACAAAAAACCGGCTATTTTATAGATGCGAACCCCCTTACAAAAACCGACATCTCTATGCTGGGCCGAGTGCTAAAAACGCCAGATTCCATTAGATATTGCGGAAAGGGCCGCAAAGAGCGGCAAAAATTAGTGATCCAGAAGCGTATAAACGACAAAGCTCGCATCGTTATAGAGATGATCAGAGATGCGGACGAGCTAGAGATTGTAGACTATTACAAAATAAATAAAGTTCCCCAAACGGAGAACTTTACCGACAGTCGGATTGCTCCTCAGTCTGCGGCAAGTGCCCATATTTCAATGGGTTATACGCGCAAAGCGAACTTGCCTGACCCTTCCATTATAGCACAACCAGACACCTCTGTCAATTCTAAAATCTCCAAAGTCACCTCTTTCGTTCCCCTCGGCGCCACCGCCGCCAAAATCGAGGTCGAGGGCGACAGCTCCGAAGGTCTGCCCAGTTTCAACCTGGTCGGCCTCGCCAGTAAAACTGTCTGCGAGTCCAGAGAACGTGTCAGAAGCGCCTTGAGGTCGTCCGGCTTCTCCTTCCCAAGAAATCGGATTACTATTTCCCTCGCCCCAGCCGAGCTAAGTAAAGACGGCCCCCATCTCGACCTGCCGATCGCCCTCTCGGTCCTAGTCTTAAGCGGCCAACTCCGAAAATCCGACCTAAAAAACGCCACCTTCTTCGGTGAGCTTTCCCTGGAAGGCAACCTCCGCCCAGTTCGCGGCATTATTAACCTCGTCGAGGCCGCCAAAGAGGCTGGCATCAAAAAAATCTTCCTCCCAGAGGAAAATTGTGCCGCCGCCAGCCTGATTAAAGGAGTCAGACTCTACGGGGTCAAAAACCTAGATCAGCTTTACCGCCATTTAACAGCCCAAGATCTCATCAAACCCATATGCCCGCAAACCGCTCAACTAGCCCAGCGCACCAAAACCCACCCGAGTATCCGCTCTAATTCCCCCTCAGAGGCCTCAGAAGCCCCAGAAACGCCCGAACTAACCTTTAGCGTGATAAAAGGCCAATCACGCGCTAAACGTGCCCTAGCCATCGCTATTGCCGGCAGACACAATATTCTCTTAGAGGGTCCACCCGGCGCGGGTAAAACTATGCTGGCGAAGGCCGCCGCCGATTTGCTCCCACCCCTGACCGATCAGGAGAAGATTACCGTTACGAAACTCCATTCCCTGAAAACTCCAGGCAAGATCTATGAAAAGCCACCCTTTCGCGCTCCCCACCACGCTTCCAGCCCCGCCTCTGTAATCGGCGGCGGCCACGACGTCTTCCCTGGCGAAATCTCTCTGGCGCATAAAGGCATCCTCTTTTTGGACGAATTCCCTGAATTTCCCCGAAATATCCTCGAAGCTCTGCGCCAACCCCTGGAAGATCGCCAGGTCACTATCTCTCGCGCCAACCTGAAAGTCACTTACCCCGCTGATTTTATGCTGATTGCCACTATGAACCCCTGTCCTTGCGGCTATCTGGGCGACCCGAACCACCCCTGTTCCTGCACCGATCATCAGATCCAAACCTACCAAAAACGCATCTCTGGTCCCCTTCTAGACCGTATCGACCTCTATGTCGAGGTCAGACAACAAAGCCCGACCAACCTGTTAGAAGACGACGAGCAGGCCGCCGAGAATAGTCTAAAAACCGCCCTAGAAACCGCTATAAACCGCCAAGCCGAGCGCAAAAAACGCAATGCCCATCTTACCGCCACCGACCTCCGCGACCGTGCCTGCCTCAAAAAACCCGCCAAAGACCTCTTAAACACCGCCGCTGATAAGCTTGCTCTCTCCGCTAGAAGCTATCTAAAAGTCCTCCGCGTCGCCCGCACCATCGCCGACCTTGAAGACAAAACCGAAATCTCTGAGGAACATATCTCCGAGGCCCTTTCTTTCCGAAAAACCGAAAAAACCTTATAAAAACCCCTTGAAAAAGCTTTAAACCTATGCTAAAATAGAACAGATACTAAAAAGGAAGGAGTAACATTAGTAACAATCAGCATACCCGGATTAATGGAGAAATTCGTTATCCAGAAGTCCGCGTAATTGGCGCCAGCGGTGAGCAGCTCGGCATCATGTCTAGTAAAGAAGCTCAAGCCATCGCCAACGACCAAGGTGTTGACCTTGTCGAGATTGCCGCTAATGCGAATCCCCCTGTTGTCAAAGTCATCGACTGGGGTAAATACCAGTACCAGAAGATGAAAGAACAGGCGAAAAATCGCAAAAAAGCCCGCGAAAAACAATCTGAGCTTAAAACGATGAAATTCGGCCTGAAAATCAGCGACAACGACCTCGGTATCAAACTCCGCAAAGTTAACAAATTCCTCGAGGATGGTGACCGCGTGAAGATTATGATCGTCTTCAGGGGTCGCGAGATGGCTCATAAAGAGCTCGGCCATGAAATGCTTGATAAAGTGATTGGCATGCTCGGCAAAGACATCGTTATCGAAGGAAAACCGAACTTTGCCGGAAGAAATCTTTCTGCGAGTGTTCGCCGAAAGTAACTAAGCAGGCTCTTGTAGCTTAACCAGGTACGAATTCGGAAGAAGTTATTCCTGACTTCCACGGTTCCCTGGTCGCACCTTCCCCAATATTAACTAAACAAGGAGAAAATTATGCCGAAACTAAAGACGCATAAAGGCACCGCTAAGCGTGTCAAACTAACCGGTACCGGTAAGATTTCCCGTGGCCGCGCCTATAAGAACCATATCTTGGCGAAAAAATCGAAATCCCGGAAGCGCAACATGAAAACCGCTGCGTTCGTCCAGGGGAAAATTAAGAAAAATGTTAAGAATGCGTTAGGAGTTTAAGATGAGAGTTAAACGAGGAGTTCCAGCTAGGAACAAACATAAGAAAATCTTAAAAGCCGCTAAAGGCATGGATCACTACCGCACCCGCAGCTATCGCATGGCGAAACAGGGTGTCATCAAAGCTTTAAGATACAGCTACCGCGACCGTCGCAATAAAAAACGCGACCTCCGCGCGCTCTGGATTACTAGAATTAACAACGCTTCCCGCGCCGAAGGCTTAAGCTATTCCCAGCTCATCGCTGGCATGAAAGCGAAGAACATCGCCGTTGATCGCAAAATCCTTGCCGATCTCGCGGTAAATAACCCGGAAGCATTTAAGGCTATCGTAGCCGCCGTAAAGGAGAAATAAGATGGCAATCTGTGAAGTCACCGGAAAAGGTAAAATGTACGGCCATAACGTCTCTTTCTCCCAGAGAAAGACCCGTAAAGTTTTCAAACCAAACGTCCAGAAAAAGACCTTGGTCATCGATGGCAAAAAAGTAAAACTAAACGTCGCGACCTCGACGCTCCGTACTCTGAAGAAAAAAGGCCTAGTTAAATAGATCTTGGAGACAACCAAAAGAGTCAAGCGGTTTGGGCTTGACTCTTTTGGTTTTTTATGATAAAATTAAAGAGTATCTATAGTCTCTCACTGCAAGGAGGTGATTGTATGTTTGAACCTTACGATACTGACGAATGTATCTATTTCAGGAGAATGGTCAAAAGAATAATTTGGACCCGACGCATAGTGCGCGCCGTCATCATTGCCACTCTAATGGAGATTGGGATATGGATGGAAATTACATCGCGCCCAGAACCACAGTCTGTCACGATAATTTTTGGCATATTCTGCGCTATAATATTAACACCGTTATGCTCTATACTATTCACCTTGATGTTCGAAGTAAACTTAATCGGCCCTGGGCGCGATTACGAAGATGAGGTAGCAAGAAAATTAAAAAAGAAAATAGCCAGACGCAACAGACACTCTTGAAAAACAAAAACCCAGCCTAACTTTGGCTGGGTTTTTCATACCTTAGTGGCCCTCAATAAGCCGGGTTTTGTCCACTGATAAATCAGCTGGGCAACCATCTATCTAGACCCTAAATTGCTCTAGGGTTCAAGCGGTGAGCGTGCATCCTCGGACCAAGGTTTACTAGCACTCCTTGCAGCCAGTGGGGTTTGCCTCCGTACTATATCACTATAGCACGCCGTGAGCTCTTACCTCACACTTTTCACCCTTGCCAAATGGCGGTATTGTTTCTGTGGTACTTTCCCTATTCTTGCGAACGGTCGCCGTTAGCGACCACCGTGCCCTATGCTGCCCGGACTTTCCTCTGGAAAACCAGCGGTTGCCTTTCGGACCACTACCATTATACCATAAAAACTTATTCCTCGCTATGGCTCCCGCCGTCCCCTGGAATCTTAAAATGCCGATTTATCGCTCTGTTTACCTCTTTGTCCGCCGCCGCATTCATATTTCGCCGAACATGGACGAACGCCACCGCCTCAAACTTCGGTAGCATCTTCTGAATATCGTTATAAATCGGCAAAATATCTCGGTTTTTGACCTTAAAAATGCCATTCATCTGGTTAATCATCATTAGGTTATCGCCCACAAAGCGCACCCGGGAAAGCCCAAGCTCCAGCGCCTGCTCAATCCCCTCTTTCAGTGCATAATACTCCGCAACGCGAGAAGTCGCAAACCCAATAAACTCGCCACCGCGCCGAAGAACTTCCCCGTTTTCGCCCACGATGTAATAACCGATGCCTGCCGGACCCGGATTCCCGCGCGATCCGCCGTCGACATAGACCGTCGCCCCGTTCGCCGCGCTCCGTGCTTCCTCTGAAGACGTCGTCGAAGCCTTCCGAATGTTCTCGATTTGTAACACCGAGACCGTCGCTTCGTCTAACCGAAGCCCTGAAAAATCAGTAGCAGCTACATATTTATACGCCGAATACCGCTCGCGCGCTACCTCTATTTTCGCCGATTCTGGGAGCGAGACCTCGTAGACAATGTACAGGTTGCCCATCTGGCTCGCCCCCGAAAGCCCGGTAAAAGTAATCGCATCTTTAAGAGTCACCGAAGAAACCTGGACCCCTAAATTCTCTGAAAACATCCTCGATAAAGCTTCTTCTGGCTGCTCGCCAAAGCGAATCTTCCCTGTCGGAAGCTCAAAACTTGGCAGCTCTTCAACTCGGCCGCGCAATTTCTTAAGAAGCAAAATATCTTCCCCCTTTTTCACAATCCCCACCACGCGAATTCTTTGCTTCATACTTACGTTTATTATATCACGCCCCGACGATAAATCGGAAAAAGTCCAAGATCCCGTTCATCCCGCCAATGAGTAGCCTAGATAGCGCGCTTGAAAATATCATTACGAGCACAAGCACAATAATCATCCCATATTTTTCCACCCCTTCTAAAAATCTCCTTGCCCCATCCGGCGCAATCGCATACAAAATCCTAGACCCGTCTAGCGGTGGAATCGGGATCAGGTTAAAAATACCGAAACCGAGGTTAATAAACATTGCTTCCTCGAGTATATAACCCATTTGACCTGAATAATATAATTCCCCGCCCTCGGAAATAAATGCTCCAGAAAAATAACCAATTAAAAATACTCCAAAAGCCAAAAGAAAGTTCGTCAGCGGCCCGGCGATCGCGACCAGCGCCATCCCCCAAGGCCCCCATTTCAGCTTCCTAGAATCCACCGGCACTGGCTTCGCCCCTCCAAAAATCGGCCCGCCGAGAAGATATAAGATTATCGGCACCAAAATCGACATGTACGGATCAATATGTTTTAGCGGATTTAAAGACAGCCGACCGTTTTCTTTCGCCGTCGTGTCCCCGAGAAGATATGCCACTCCTCCGTGCGCCATCTCGTGGAGCACAGTAGAAATAACCAGGATGACAATGACGATTAGAAACTCGCCCACATCAAATTTCATTAAAGCGAAACCACCTCAAGCGTTGCTGGCAGAGAAGCCTCATTTTTAACCTTAAATTTCTTCTCTGTTCTTGCCGAAATTTTCAGTTCCGTAACCATGCCATCGATATTTCCCATGGAAATCACTACTTTCGGCTCAATTTCGCGCACCGCTCGGACCGAAGAAGTGCAGAGGATGTCTGAA
This sequence comes from Candidatus Saccharimonadota bacterium, assembly GCA_017404725.1. Lineage (GTDB taxonomy): Bacteria > Patescibacteriota > Saccharimonadia > Saccharimonadales > Saccharimonadaceae > Nanosyncoccus. The sequence continues at coordinate 21,854 of JAFRBS010000020.1, forward strand.
ACCCCAAGTTCGTCTAACGCATCTTCGCACCCGCCGATGATACCGATGTGAATCCCGCCGACCTCAGCGTCATAAATCGTCTTTCCTGAGCTCTTAATCGTCGGATCCGCCTCGGTCGCATCCGCATCTTCCCCAGCGGCTTCTTTCTTAGCAACAGCCTTCGCCTTATCAACATCAATCCCCCGAATCGTGACGTCACCAATCTCAAATTCACCCGGACCTTTAATTTTTCCGACCGATAGCCCCGCATCAATCTCATTTTCCACAACATTAAAAGTTACTGAAGTCTTTTTCGTGTTAATCGTAATTTCGTCTGGATTTTTACTTTCTAAATCAAACATAATACCTCCTATTTTATAATTTTTTCAGGGTCGTAAATTTCCGAAATGTCCATCTCGAACACCTCAGTAATAAACCGGTCGCGCACGCTCTTCCGATACAAATAATCTTCAAGCGACATAATCACATAATTTAGCGGCTTCCCCTGCTTCTTTTCTACTACTTCCGCCCAGCGGGTCAATTTCTTCGTCTTATCATCCCCGACGATCAGCATATCAATCCCATCCTGACCCGGAACCCGGTTCGTTACGATTAGGCCCGAAACATACTTCCGAACCGGCTTTACGTACTCGTCCCAAGTACTCTTTCTAACATCTTTCTCACGCGCCGTTCCGCCGATCTTCGCCTTAAATAGATCCGAAAGCGCCCTAGCGTACGGATGTTTTGTGTTCGCGGAATAATAAACCTTGTTATCGTAGGTTTCATTTTTAATAATTCCGATACTATCTAGGTTCAGAAGTTCCCGACGGACGGAGTTAATTTGTTCATCAATTACCCTGGTAATTTCCCTTACATAATAAGATTTATCAGGGTTTTCAAAGAAAAGTCTAAGCAATTTTGTTCGAGTCTTCGAGCCGAACAATCTTTCTAGGGGAGTTGCATTTTCTTTAACCATCTTGTATATATTTTACCACACTCTGAACTATTTTTTCAAGCGGCAGCCAAATAATTTTATCGTTTCTCTTAAACCATGTCATCTGCCGTTTCGCAAGATGATAATCATCCAGCGCCGCCAAGCGTTTTGCTTCTTCGAGCGAATACTCACCCTGCATATAACCCCAGACAAACTGATAAATATCACTTTTCATCGCCTGCGAGTCCCAGCCATATTTTTGTACTAAAAACTTCGTTTCCGTGTACAACTCGTCACAAAATAGTTCATCAATCCGCCGCTTTAATCGCTCGCGCAACTCATCCGTACTCCATTTTATTCCAAAAACCTTGTATTCGGGTCGCATCTCTTGTCGGTCGGTATAATTTTCCCGAGCCTCCTCAGAAAACTGGTAGTCAAAAATCAGTGCATCAACATAAAGTCCCGTCCCACCAACGATCATTGGCACATGCCCACGCGCCAGAATCTCCGCGATTTTCTCTTCCGCATACTCCTTCCAGTCCGCCACCGTAAATCGCTCACCCGGTTCTACTAAATCTATGCCAAAATGTGGAACTTCGGCCTGCTCATGCGCCGTCGGCTTCGCCGTCCCAATATCCATATACTTATAAATCGCTCTAGAATCCGCGGAAATAATCTCCCCGCCTATTTTCTTGGCAATCTCAATCGCCGCCAAAGTTTTCCCTGACCCCGTCGGCCCGATGATAACTGGGATCTTACAGACTTCGGATGTACTCTTCGAGTTTCTCAAGCTTTACCTTTTCCTCGCGAGACCCACCTTCAGCTTTTTCATCATGAATACGCACCGAAACCTGGCCTTCTTCGGCATCTTTCGGCCCAACGATCAAGACGCAAGGCACCTTCATGTCCGTTGCACGACGAATCTTCTTGCCTAGAGAATCCGAAGAGTCGTCAACCGTGTAGCGCATCTCATTATGCGCAATCGGGTCATTTAGTTCCATGCCGTCAAGCACCTCGGTAATCTTTGCAACGTAGTCAGAAACCTGATCATTAACGGTCAAAATTCTGACCTGTTCTGGCGCTACCCATAGTGGAAACCATCCTGCCGTATGCTCAATATAAACGCTCATAAAGCGTTCGATCGAGCCAATCAGGGCGCAGTGAATCATGATCGGAGTCTTCTTTGAGCCATCTTCTGCGACGTATTCTAGGCCAAAGCGTGCTGGCATAGCATAGTCTAGCTGAACCGTAGCAAGTTGCCATTCACGCCCAAGCGCATCCATCGCCATAAAGTCCATTTTCGGACCATACATCGCTGCTTCACCCTCGCCGATGAAGTAGTCCATCTTAAATTTCTCGGCCATTTCTTTAATCTGGCTTTCAGCCTTAGCCCACATCTCTGGCGTACCGATGTAGCCATCGCCATCGTCGCGAAAAGATAAGCGCAACTTCAGTTTCATATTGACTCGCTTGTACAAATCTTTTGCCGCTGCAATTAACTCGCCAAAGATATCACCAACCTGCTCGTCGGTACAGAACACATGTGAATCATCCTGGGTAATCGCACGCACGCGCGAAAGACCGCCAAGCTCACCTTTACGCTCATCGCGGTAAACCATCGTCGTTTCCAGATATTTAACCGGCAACTCCTTATAAGAGCGCGGCACGCTCGCGAAAATTTGCGAGTGGTGCGGGCAGCTTACCGGCTTGATTGCGAGATGATCGCCCGATTCTTGCGAAACGAACTGTAACATCTCTGGGAATTTCTCATAATGTCCCGAGGTCTTATAGAGATCGACGTTCGCGATATGCGGAATACAAACCTTCTTATACCCCGCTTTTAGACGGTAGCTCTGGGTAAAATCGTTCAGCTTATCACGAAGTACAGTACCACGCGGAGTAAATAGTGGCAGACCTGAGCCAACTAGCGGCGAGTTACAGAATAAATCCAGCTGCTGGCCAAGTTTACGATGATCCCGCGCTTTCGCCTCCTCTTGCTTCTTCAAATATTCCTCAAGTTCGTCTTCTTTCTCAAACGCCACTCCGTAAAGTCGGGTCAACATCTGGCGTTTCTCGTCGCCACGCCAGTACGCCCCCGCCACGCGGTTTAACTTGAACGCCGGCGAAATCTCTTTTGAGTCGACAACGTGCGGCCCCTTACAAAGGTCCTCAAACAGCGGCTTCCCCGCCATAGAAGTAATTGTGTAGAAAGAAATTGTTTCCCCTTCTGAGAGTTCTTGGGTTAGCTCACGCTTCAAATCCTGCTTATTTTCATCCGCCCACTTTAGAGCTTCCTCGCGCGACTTTTCCGACCGCTCCATGCTGAAGCCAGCCTGAATAATTTTGCGCATCCTCTTCTCGATCTTCGCAAGATCCGCCTCAACAATTTTCGCGGAACCGAAGTCAATATCGTAATAAAATCCGTCATTAATCGCCGGCCCAATCCCGAACTTCGCTTCCGGATACATCTCTTTTACCGCGGCCGCCATCACGTGCGAAAGCGTATGCCGCATACTTTCTAATTTTTCGCTCATTGAAAAACTTCCTTTCTTTATTCCATTTTACCACAGAATATGCTAAAATAACAGACAAGGGTCGCTAGCTCAGTTGGCTAGAGCGTCTCGTTTACACCGAGAAGGTCGGGGGTTCGAGCCCCTCGCGACCCACCATCAAATCAGCATATCAAAAAAAGCGCCGCCATTTTAGCGACGCTTTTTATCACGCACTCGTGCGCCAGTCCCCCGAAAGATCTTTTTCGTGAAAATTATACCATTTCATGAACAGATCTTTATCCGGTCTGATATGCTTGTCAACTTCCGGCTCATTTACAGGTATGTTAATTCTCTTCGAAATAATATAGAGTAGATACTCAACCGAGTATTGCAACTCTGAAAGCTGATTCTCTGTTGCTTTCCACTCTTCTTCTGTCATATAACCATTCGAAAAATCGCGTCTTCCGTGGTGACTAATCGCCCAAACCTCATACGTGATCGCATAATAGATTTCAAACAATTCACGCTCGGACATTTTTTCGATTTCCTTAACATCCAGTCCACCCGGATCTTTGCCATATATTCGCGCATTCTTCACGCGCTCGGCCTCAATCTCGCGATTTCTCTGCATCTCAGCATCACTCTGATAATCCACCAGCTTCCTCTCGCCGAACAACTCGATATTCGAAAGTTTTAGCTTCGCAAATTCCCCGCCTCCATTTACGATCTTCCGAATTCGCCCTTCCGGATCCATTAAGTCCCACTCAAGCGTAATCCGATCCGGTTCTTTTTTCCTCGTAAGAGATGATCGGTCCAGCGCCCATAAAATCAGTTACAACTCCGCTTAATTTTTCGACTGCTTTCCGAAAATCTGCGCCTTCGGCAACCGTCAACATAAAATATTGATCAGTCTTATTCTTCGCGAAAGTAATGTGAAATGGATTTCCCATTAACTCTCCGCTCGGATTTCCCGCATTGTCCAGTGTCCTTAGTTCTGAGAAAAAATCGATTTCACAACCAACTTCCCGAAGTTTGTCAAGTATCCCTCTCATATTCAGACCTCCTTTGAAAAGTACTAGTTTTCAGCTCCAAAAACAACAAAAACTTCGAAACACATTATACCACAAAACTCACATTTATACAACAGGCCTGGCCTAGCAAGACCCGAGTTATTCCTCTTCCCTGCTACAGTTAATCAGCCCATCAATATTATGGTTTGCTAAAATCATTATTTCCCCCTTCGAATTCTGTACCCGCGTAGTTTTTAGACTCATACTAATAACCTCGCCCTTGAAGTCGTTGATCATAACTGTGTCCCCGACGCTGAATTGATTCTCAACGATAAACATCACTCCCGCGATCACGTCTTTTAGCATATCCTGAAATGCTAAACCCATAATCGCCGCCATGATTCCCAGCCCTGCCAGTATCGAAGTTACGTTAACGCCCAGGTTCGCAAGCACCGTCAAAACTACTAGAATCAATGCGACATACCTAAGAATGCTCTCAAGCATTTCATGAATCGTTTTTAACCGATGTGCCTGCGCAGATTCTACCCCCTTTTTCCTCTGCGCCTTAGAAAACACCGTCTTTAACGTTCGCGAAACCACCAGATAAACCGCCAAAACTATCAGCAGATAAATCAATGAGCCAATCAGTTTGTCGATATTCATTAGCTTACGACCAGCTCCGCACCATTTATATCATAGTCATCAAGTTTCGCCGAGGAAATTGCTGGATTTTCATAAGTGTTCCAGTAATAAGTTTTCGTCGCTGCCGAGTAGCCACCAGTATAAACCGTCTTCTCAAAATCGCCATTTGCCATTGCCGCCGCACCGTCGATCATCGACACGCCTGCGAGCGTGTGGAATAGACGCGAAACGTTTTCTTCTTCGGAAGATTTAACTGGATAATGAGTGTTCAGATAAGCTACACGTACGAAGCGTGATGGCGAGTAGTAATCGCCAGGAATGCCACGCATCAAAGAACCGGAACCGAACGGACGCATCTCTGCTTTGCCCCAACGCACACCCTTCGGCTGTAAGTTGACTAGGTTCATATAGTTGCGCAAGTTCTCTTTGTGCCAACCATAGCCCGGCTGGTTTGTCAGCACGTCAACATCATTCTCGAAGATTTCCATTCCCTTCTCGGTGTATTCGACAACGATACTGCGCTTAGAATCGCCAATAATCCAATGCAAAAGCGAAACTGGATACTGGTCATTAATCGGCTTCGCCACGATCGCAACGCTCTTAAGAGCTTCTTCAACCTCATCGACCGTGCTAAAGTTCATCGCTACCCAAAGTGGAAACTCGTAAGCTGCGACATTAGTTTTACCATCCACGGCGTTCGGCTCGTATTGCGCGTACCCAGGGAAGTTAAGGCCCGCAATCGCTAATCCCGCCTCATTGCCACAATCGAAATATAGTGGTACATTTTCTTGAACAATACCCATGCCGATTAGAGCGTACTTCGGCGACATCTCACCTAGAAAGGCCGAGTTATATTTATAACCCTTTGGCGTGACTACGATTTTCTGTCCATATCCTACGGACCAATCCAAATTCCGTCCAAAGAACATGTTCCCTTTGTCATCTGTAAATCGTACGCCTGTACACATAAAGCCTCCCTTTGTTTCTTATTTTGCTTATGTCTATTATACCACAAATCTACGAAATATTCCGGCTCAAAATCTTCGCAATCTCCGGCACCTCTTTTCTTGCGACCTTGTCATCTAGTCCATTCGCCAGCCAACGCATTGCTAACCCAAACAACGCCGACGCATAACAATCTAGAACAACTTGCCGATTTGGAAGGTCTGAAAGATTCGCTGGTTTTGCCTGCGCCATCACATGCTTCCAATAATTCTCCGCCAGAACATAGCAAACTTCGAACAAATATTTTTCAAACACCGCCCGAGACAGCGAGTTATATATATGTCGAATTATCATCTGGTTATCACGCACCAGGTCCAAAATTGCATAAAGACACTCTTCTATCGAGCTTAGGTCCGGGTGCACCGAAAGCAGCGCATTCGTCTGCTCCATTACGATCTCCTCGACCAGCGCCGGAATATCCCGGAAATGATAATAAAAAGTGTTCCGATTTATCCCGCATTTCTCCGTCAGCTCGCGCACAGAAATCTCGCTCAAAGATTTCTCTTTTAAAAGCTCCAAAAACGTTTTCTTTATCTCTTGTTTCGTAAAATCTGCCATATATTATATATATTATAGCACATTTTACTAGACACTTTACCGAAAATGCCTAAAAATTGGGCATATGCCTAGAAATTACCATTTCATTTTTCTCTATTAGGTGCTAAAATAACAGATATGAAGGCCAGTAAATTTGTCGTAAAACACCGTATCGCGATTCTTTTCGCGACTATCCTTTTGATGATTCCGGCGCTGTTTGGTATGCTAAACACGCGCGTTAACTATGATATGCTGACCTATCTTCCTGAATCTATGGATACCATGGTTGGTCAGGAAGAATTGAAGAAAGAATTCGGTAAAGGTGCTTTCTCGCTGATTGTTTATGAAAACGCCCCTGAGAATCAGGTTAATGACGCAAAAGAGAAAATCGAAGAAGTCCCTGGCGTCGATTCCGTCGTCTGGTACACTTCCGCCGCCAACCTAAGTGTCCCAATGGAAATTCTTCCGACCGATCTGTATAACGCTTTTAATACCGAAAATAGTACTATGCTCGCCGTCTTCTTCGATGGCGGGACCTCAGAGGACCAGACTCTAGATGCTGTAATTAAAATTCGCGACCTCGCCGGCGAACACGCTTACGTTTCCGGCATGACCGCCCTCGTCCTCGACCTAAAACAACTTTGCGAATCCGAGGAAATGATTTACGTCGCCATCGCCGTCGTCCTCGCGATTATCGCCATGCTTATCTTCCTCGACAACTGGCTTACCCCGTTTGTCTTCATCGTGTCGATCGGCATGATGATTCTCTTAAACCTCGGGACAAACATCTTCCTCGGCGAAATCTCGTTCATCACAAAAGCTTTAAGCGCCGTTCTCCAACTCGCCGTTACCATGGACTATTCCATCTTCCTCTGGCACAGTTATAAAGAGGAGCAGGAGCACGCGAAGACTAACGAGGAGGCCATGTCCCACGCCATCCGAAAAACCTTTACCTCTGTCGTCGGCTCTTCGATCACGACTGTCGCCGGCTTCGTCGCCCTCTGTTTCATGTCTTTTACCATGGGTCGCGACCTCGGTATCGTCATGGCGAAAGGCGTCATTCTCGGCGTTATCGGCTGCGTAACGGTCCTGCCTGCGCTTATTCTCATTCTCGACAAACCTCTCTCTAAAGCCTCCCATAAGCCGCTCATTAGAAGTACTAAAGGCCTCAGCCGTACTATCTTAAAGCTTGCGCCGGCCCTGCTCGCGATCTTCCTCGTCCTCATTCCGCCAGCCTATCTTGGCTATAAAGAAACTAATAACGAAGTCTATTATAACCTCGGCGAATCCATGCCAGACCGCATGTCTTATAAAATCGCCTCGAAAAAACTTGACGAGAATTTCCATATGGGCGCGACCCATATGCTCCTCATAAAATCCGACACCCCTGAAGATAATGTCCGCGAGACCATCGACGAAATGGAAAATGTCAAGGGAGTAAAATATGTACTCGGGCTTGAATCATTAATTGGTAAACGCGTTCCGATCGAATTCCTGCCGAAAGAATTGACTAGCAAACTTAAGAACGACAAGTGGGAGCTGATACTCATTGGTTCTGAATATGGTACAGCCTCCGACGAAGCGAACAACCAAATTGACGAGCTGGATAAAATCGTTAAAAAACACACCGATGGTTCCCTGTTGATCGGCGAAGCCCCGGCGATGAAAGACATGATCGAGACTACCGACACCGACTTCAAGGTCGTAAACGCCATCTCCATCATCGCCATCTTTATCATCATCGCCCTCGTTGAAAAATCTATCAGCCTACCATTTATCCTTATCGCCGTAATCGAACTCGCGATCTTTATCAACCTCGCCATAGCCCACTTTACCGGCACACGCCTACCATTCATCGCTCCGATTTGTCTCAGCACTATCCAGCTCGGCGCCACGGTAGACTACGCGATCTTAATGACTACACGCTACAAAACTGAACGCATGGGTGGCAAAGCCAAAAAGGAAGCTATCTTTATCGCTCTCTCAACTTCTATTCCGTCGATCATCGTTTCCGGCGCCGGCTTATTCGTCGCCACCCTCGGCGTTGCGATTTACTCCGATATTGATATTATTAGTTCCATCTGTTTACTTCTATCGCGCGGCGCCGTCATCAGCGTCATCATGGTGATTCTATTCTTGCCTACCATGTTTATGGTATTCGATAAATTAATTTGTAGAACAACAAAGGAGATGAAAAAATGTCTAAAAAATTAATACCAACCATTTTAACCACGGCGGCCATCGCTGGTAGCTTCGGCGCAACTTTCGCGCTAGCGAGTAACAGCTCCGCCGTCAAAAACGACCTGAACGAAGTCACGATCGCTCAGGCCGCCACGACCGGAGATACGGATTTAACCGGCTCGCTCATCGATGAAACCATTTATGTCTTCGCCGAAAACAACGGCTCCGTTAAAAAGACCATTTCTTCCGACTGGACGAAAAATTCTCTCGGCGTTAGCGAGTACAAAAAGACTGAAGGAAACGTCAAGACCCCGATCGAAATGAATGTCAGCTATACTCTTGACGGCAAAGAAATCAAAGCCGAAGATTTGAAAGGTAAATCCGGCAAAGTAACCATCTCCTATAATTATAAGAACACCGAAAAATCCGGCGGACTTTTCGTTCCCTACGCCGTTATGACCGGCTTGATACTTGATAACAATATCTTCGAAAACGTCGAAGTCGAGGGCGGAAAGCTCGTAAACGACGGCGATAAATCCATCGTCGCTGGCATCGCTTTCCCAGGAATGTCCGAAAATCTTGGCGTAAGTAAGGCTGCCATAAACATCCCGAGCTCCCTAAAAGTTACCGCCGACGCTAAAGATTTTAAACTCGGCATGGCCATGTCTATCGCAACCAGCGAAATCTTCAGCAACCTCGACGTCTCGAGCTTCAGCTCGCTTAGCAGCCTAACTGGCGAACTCGGCAAACTTACCGGCGGCATGGACCAGCTCATCTCCGGCTCTTCCGCGCTTTATAACGGCCTTTCTGAACTAAACGACAAATCCGGCGCTCTCGTTTCCGGCATCGACCAACTCGCCGCCGGCGCCACTGAACTAAAAAATGGCACAGCGACGCTCGCCTCCGGCCTTGAAACTGCCGCCGCTGGCGCAGAAAAAGCTGGCGCCGGCTTGACCCAGCTTGCCTCGAAAAATACCACCATCGTCGCCGGCGTTAACCAAGCCGCCTCTGGCATTGAATCCGCTGTGACCAATCTCCAGAGCCTCAACCTCGGAACCATCATAGATACTTCTGGCGTCATTACCGACGAGCAAAAAGCTACTATGAAATATGCGCTTAGCGCCATTACTACTGGCCTAAGTCAGGCTGCCGCTGGCTTAAAAGCTAATGTTACTTATGCCGAAGGCGTGAATAACCTCGCCGCTTACCTCGCTGGCGTAAAAACTCTCGCCGATGAGAAAACCGGCGTGCCTTATCTCGCTACAAAACTTACCGAAGCCGCAGAGGGCGCGAAAGCTTTGAACGCTGGCGCTGAGAAGCTAGAAAACGGCCTCGCTACCCTAAACGCTAAAACTCCAGCCTTGACAGATGGCATTACGAAACTTAAAAACGGTTCAAACGACCTTAGAAACGGACTAAACACCTTTAACCAACAAGGCGTCGAACGTCTCGTCTCCGCCGCCGGCAGTATCGAGAACCTCGCTAGCCGTTTGAAGAACACGATTAACCTCGCCAAAGCCCAAAAGCCAGTCAAATACGTCTACCGCATCGACGAAATCAAATAAAAAAAGCCCCGAAAGGGGCTTGTTTTTTATCCGATATTGTTGACGAGAGAGTAGATCGGGAACAGAATCGCGCCGATAATACCGCCCGCCATCACCGCGAGAAGTACCATCATGATCGGCTCAATCATCTGCGAAATGCGCGCAACCTGTTCATCGACTTCGTCCTCATAGACCTGCGCCGCCTTACCTAGCATCTCGTCAATCTTACCTGATTCCTCACCAATCGAGGCCATCTGCGGCACAAGCGGCAAAATATAATCCGCCTCTTTTAGCGCCTCCGAAAGCGGCCGACCCGCCTGGACTTTCTTCTCTGCCTTATCAATTTGCTCTTGAATCACCATATTGTTCATCGCTTCCGCCGAAATCTTCATCGAATCAAGCATCGCCACGCCAGTAGAAAGCAAGTTCTGCATCGTCCGCGCGAACCGCCCCATATAAAGGCGCAAGAATAGCCCCTTAAATAGCGGTACATTAATCTTTACCGTCGCCGCCGCCTTCTGCCCAGTATCGGTCTTTCTAAACCAGATAAAGAACCAAACGATTACCGCCACGACAATCAAAATCACCCACCATTGGTGGATCAAAAACTCCGCCCCCGCAACCATCACCGCGGTAAGAGCCGGCAATTCCTCGCCTAGGCTCTCGTAAAGATCCTTGACCTGCGGTACAACCTCAAGCATCAGGAAAATAATCACGGCGATAATCACAGCAAGCGTAATCAGCGGATTCGTCAAAGCGCTTCTAATTTTCGACATTACCGCCGCATCCTTTTCCTGCTGGGTCGCCAACCGCTTCAAAGACAGGTCCAAGGTACCGCTCATCTCGCCCGCCGAAAGCAACGCGAGATAAACTTTGTCGAAAACTTCCGGATGTTTCGCGCAAGCGTCGGTCAGATTCGTACCACCCTCAACATCCGCCAAAATCTCGTCAATAATTGCCCGCATCGGCTTACTATCAGTCTGTTCAGAAAGTGTCCTAAGCGCTGCCGAGAGCGGCAAACCCGCGCCGATTAAGGTCGCAAACTGCCTAGTAAAGACGATTTTATCTTTAGAGCTAACTTTATTGTTATGAAACAGGTTACTAAGAAAACCGCCTTCCTGCTCTTCCTCGATCAAAATCGGCGAAAGCCCTTGTTCGATCAAAAGTTTACCTGCAGACCGCTCAGTTTCAGCCTGAATTACCCCTTTCAGGGTCTTCTTCGTCTTCGGATCCGTCGCCTTATAGGTAAACCTGCGCATTTACTAGCCTCTTGATAATCTCTCAAACTCTGCCATATCAACTGCAAATTCACGTGCATCATCGTGAGTAATTACGCCAGACTGAACCAACTTAACCAAGGTTCTATCCATCGTCTGCATACCCTGAGAGACGCCAGTCTGAATCGCTGTGTCGATTTGGTGTGTCTTACCATCGCGGATCAAAGCCTTAATCGCTGGGTTAGTGATCATAATCTCTGCCGCCGCAACGCGTCCGCCACCAATCGCCGGAACTAAACGTTGGGCACAAACCGCCTGAAGAACGCTCGCTAGCTGAATTCTAATCTGTTGCTGCTGGTGCGCCGGGAAAACATCAACCATACGATCGATCGACTGCGCCGCCGAGTTTGTATGAAGCGTACCGAAGACCAGGTGACCAGTCTCCGCGACCGTAATCGCCGCCTGGATCGTCTCGAGATCGCGCATCTCACCAATCAGTACAACATCCGGATCTTCACGAAGCGCGCTTTTAAGCGCCCGCGAGAACGAATAAGTATCGTAATGGACTTCCCTCTGCGCGACAAGCGCCTTCTTCGACTGATAAGTAAACTCGATCGGATCCTCAATCGTCAAGATATGAACCGCTTTCGTCTGGTTAATTTTCTCAAGCAGCGCCGCCAAAGTCGTAGATTTACCAGAGCCAGTCGGACCAGTAACTAGAACTAAACCGCGTGGAAATTCAGTAAATTTCTCGACCACTGCCGGAAGACCTAGGTCTTGGCAAGACAAAATCTTATCTGGAATCAAACGCAGTGCCGCAGCTAGGTTTCCCATCTCTTGGAAAGCATTAACACGGAAACGTCCGAGGCTGCCGAACGCAAACGAATAATCAAACTCCTTGTCTTTCGACAAAACCTGCTGCTGTTCCGAATCCATCGTCGAGAAAATCATTCTCTCCGCATCCGACTCCGTCACAACCGGCGTATTCGGAATTGGCCGAAGTACGCCATCGACGCGTAACATCGGTTGAAGCCCAACCTGAATATGCAGGTCCGAAGCCTTCGCCCGTACACACTCCTCGAGTAAGTTTTCCATCTTCAAAGCCATCTGTCCGCCCGAAGCAGGAGCCGGTGCTGGAGCAGCTGGAGCAGGCGTAGCGGGTGACGCAACTGGGGGGACCCCCGCGGATCCGCCTAACGCGGACTCTGTGGGGGAACCTGTTGCGACCGCCCCTTGGGACGCGGAAGACCGAAGGTCTACAGGACCCGCTACGGCTGCGCCGGCTGTATTAGGTATTGTTGGTGTTGTCATTTGCCCACTATTTTCCATATTCCCATTATACCATAAGTATTATGAAAATAGCAATTTCTCAAAATTTCGCCGCGCGAAAATGATCGCCTGAATTTCGACGATTTTATCGGCTTTATTGACCGAATAAAAAATCGCATATCTGTGACTATGCGCAACACGAAGTTCTTTCCCATGAACCGTATATTTTACCTGTAGAACCTCTAAAAGATCCTGATTTGCTCTCGATAAAAAGGTTACTCAGTATCTCATTAAGCCGTCTCCGCTATACCTAGATTTTTGCGGATTTCGGCGGCGCTATAACTTTCCTCACTGTTCTCGTTAGTTTCAACGGCTTTATCTAAAAACCTCAATAGTTCATCCTCGGTTTTAATACTCATGCAGGCCGGCATCTTTTCGTCAACTTTCGTATCAAAAGGAATATTACGCTCATAAATAACCCGGCGCAAAGTCATATTTATCAGGTCGGACATCGAAATCCCGATCTGTTCTAACACGCTTTCCGAGCACTCCTTAACCATTGGGTCTACTTTTACATGTATATCTGCGGTTGCAATTGCCATATTTTTTCTCCTTACCCCTATTATACCATATTTTGTACATATTGTGTACAAAATATGAGTTCAACCCGTGCAAACCGTGGACCAAGATACAACAGTCTACCGGTAAAAAATCCGCTAGATCCTTAAAATTCTCCGGCGCCGGCGTAACCTCTGCTGAAAAATCCGAAACATCAAAAACTCGCAAAATAATTTTCGTAATCTGTTCCCGAATTTCTTCCATCCCTTATATTGTAGCACAATTATCCCCCTCTTACAAAAATCATCACCTATAGCATATGACTTTCGCCGCATTGCTCTTCGGGTGAGCACCAGATACCGAATGATCGCTATATACGCCTAAA
>JAFRBS010000021.1 GCA_017404725.1 Candidatus Saccharimonadota bacterium
AGAAGCCGAGCAGGCGCTCGTGAACACTAGCCCGTATGAAGACAGCTCCGACGCGGTCCAGATTTTAACCGCACATAAAAGCAAGGGGCTAGAATTCGAATACGTCTTCCTTGTCGCGACCGACAACCTCGCTTGGGGGAAAGGGAAAGGGAACAATAGCTTTTTGACCTTACCGCCAAACCTCGTCGAGATTCGCCATACCGGAATTACCGACGATGAAAGATTAAGACTCTTCTTCGTCGCCGCCACGCGTGCAAAGTCGCACCTCTATATTACAAACTCAGTCGAAGATTTTTCTGGTAAAAACCCCGGCCGACTTGAATATCTCGGCGAGTATGAGGACGAAAAAACCAAAGAGATTATTTCGCCATATTTAGGCTTAAATGTCAAGACGCACTACGACGATCTCGACGAGGCGAAAAAGAGGACCGACCTAGAGTTAAACTGGATCGAAAAGTACCAGAAGCTGACGCCAGATTTAACCGCGATTTTAAAAGCTCGTCTCGAAAATTATCATATGAGTGCGACCGACCTTACTTCGTTTATCGACCTTACCTATGCTGGCCCGCAAGTTTTCTATGAAAACAAACTTCTCCGCCTGCCGCCAGAACCGGCTACCGCGCCAATCATTTTCGGAAACTTAATCCATGCCACTTTTGAACAAATTACCAATCGCAGGATTTCTGACGACGAAGCTTTCGAGTTTTATAAAACTCAAGCCGCACTCCAGCCAGTCACAACTGAAGACTTGAAGTATCTACTCGAGCGTGGCGAAACGGCACTATCTGCTAGCTTAAAAACTTTCGAAAAAATCATCCGCAACAAATCCGGCCGCGCCGAAGTTAACCTCAGCCACGAAAATCTTATGCTTGAGAATGTGCCGGTCCTTGGCGTAATCGACCATATAGATATCGACGAAGACGAGAAAACTATCGAGGTTTATGACTTTAAGACCGGAAAGTATAAAGACAAAAATTGGGACAGCGACGCCACGCTTTATAAGTATAAACTCCAGCTCGGCTTCTATAAATTACTCCTAAATCTCTCGCCCACCTATTCTAAATACCGAGTCGAAAAAGCCCACATTCTCTTTGTTTCGCCAGATCCTGCCGACGACATGGTTTATGACAAGACCTACGAGTACAACGAAAAAGACGAAGCCGAGCTAAGGGCGCTAATCAAAGCCATCTACGCGCAAATTATTTCGCTCGACTTCATAAAAAATCCAGAAATCTTCCTTCCGCCGAATGATTCCAAAAACCTAAAAAATATTAAAGAGTTCGTTGCTAAACTCATCAGTTTATGATATAATAGTTGCATCATACACGATAAGGGGGTGATATATGTGTATGTCAAAGACAACGCGGGCAACACTTACACCGTAAGCGGCAATAGTAAAGAGAGCTATAATGAGCTCGCCGATAAAATTAAGCTCATCGAGCGCTCCGGAGGTCGCGTCACCGACATCGACCAAAACGCCGCTAAAGGTCTGCGAACACTGGGGCTAATCAAGTAGCCCATCCGGGCGGAACAAAGTTTCCGCCCTTTTTCAAACCGCTAATATATAGTATAATATATATGTATGAAATTAGCGATTTTAGGCTATGGCGTCGAGGGAAAAAGCGTCGAAAAATATTTCAAAACGCACCCTTACGACAACGTTCCGCCCGAAGACATCGAGATTAAAATTTTTGATGATTTTAAAGACGAAGACATCGATGGATTCGAGCTAGAAGATTACGATGTTATCTTCCGCACGCCGTCCGTCCGTCCGCATTATGATTTTAAAAAGTATGAAAAAGAAACGGAGTATGCCGCAGAAAAACCACATTGGACTTCCGCGACTAAATACTTTTTTGCACATTGTCCGGCCGAAATTATTTCCGTAACTGGCACAAAAGGCAAAGGCACGACCTGCTCTATGATCGCCGCGATTCTAGAGAATGTCAACGAAAAACTCTATGGCAAGTCTGCGCCGAAAACTTACCTCGTCGGCAACATCGGCAACCCTTGCCTAGATGTTTTAGATAAAATCGAACCCGAAGATAACGTCGTTTTTGAGCTGAGCAGCTTCCAGCTTTGGGATCTCCATATCGGCTCCTATATCGGCGTAATTTTGCGCATCGAACCGGACCACTTAAACGTTCATAAAGATTACGAAGACTACGTTTACGCCAAATCCGCCGTTTCGCGTTACAAAGAACCTACCGATCATCTAATTTATTTCAGCGAAAATGAGACAACAAAAGGCCTCGCCGAAAAAAGCAAGGCGAAAAAACACGCCTACCCGCTACTTCAAACTAAGACCGACAACACTGAAAAATTAAGCGAGAAAAACGAAGCCAAACTTAAAGAAATTTTAGACAGCCTGTCTCTTCCCGGCACTCATAACCAAGAAAATGCCGAAGCCGCCCTGCTCGCCGTCGCCGCTAGAATTTGCAACGGCAGCCTAAACGATTTTCTAGAAAGCGACGCCTTGTACGAAAGCGCAAAGTCAGCGCTAAAGAATTTCAAAGGCCTGCCCCATCGTCTAGAATTTGTCCGCGAGCTAAACGGCGTGAAATACTATGACGACAATTTCTCTTCCGCCTTCCCGGCGACCGACGTCGCCATCGCCGCATTTGAAGAAAACCCAACCGTCTTAATCGCTGGCGGAAAAGACCGAGGGCTCGATTTAACCAATTTTAAAAACCGCCTAAAGTCCGCAAAGAACTTAAAAAAGATCATTTTAATCGGCGAAATAGCCAAAAATCTGGCTAGCGCCGGTTCGTCGGACAGCTCGACAGCTAACCCAAAGTTCGAAATTGCGCCAAATCTAGAAACCGCCGTCAAACTCGCGAAAACCGCCGCCGAAGCCGAATTTGCCAAAAAATCCGCCATCATCGTGATGTCGCCTGGCGCCGCCAGTTTTGATATGTTCGAAAACTTCAAAGACCGCGGCGAGAAATTCCAAAAAATTGTAAAGGAGCTAAAATAATGTTCCGCTGTCTTAACTACGATTTTGACGCAGAAAACTACGCCGCGACCTTCCGTTACGAAAACGCCGGTATAAAATTTACCGAACGCGTGAAGTTCGCGAAGACTGACAATATTATTGACTACGAACTTTTAGACCGCGCGCTCTTTTTAAGTTTCGTCTTAATCGGCACTTCTTATTACAAAACTCGCCCGACGCGCGACATCGCAATTGAAGGCAAATCCCTCGACAAATTCCAAGCGAAATTTTTCGACGCGGTTTACCAAGAAGGCCTGTCCCAATTCGCTTTTGAAAACCACCTCACCCGCGACGATCTCGGCCACTTCCACGCCAACGCCGCCGACCAGCCCGCCTCGCAAGCCAGTCAATCGACCCCGATAAAACTAAATCCCGCCGACTACGCCGGCGAGCTGATTTTACAGTCTGGTGGCAAAGATTCGCTCCTCACCGCTACCATATCTACATTATACCACACTTCGCCTGAAAAGTCAAGCCTGGCCCCTGTTTTCTGGTATCTCGGCAGCTCTGAAAATTACCCAAAAATCTTAGACGAAGTCGCAGAAAACGCCGAGCTCCAAATCGCAACCAGAAAAATCGATCTAGAAAACCTAGAAAAAGCCAAACAGTCTGGCAGGCTTAATGGCCATGTACCGATTACCTATATTGTCCAGTCGCTCGCGCTCGTCCAGGCGATTCTAAATCATAACAGAACCGTTATAACTAGCATCGGCCACGAAGGCGCCGAGCCGCACACCTTCATCGACGGGCCAAACGGCGAACGCGATCTCCCAGTAAACCACCAATGGTCGAAAACCTGGGAAGCTGAAAAACTTTTCGCCGAATATGTCAAAAAATACATCTCCCCAAGCCTAGAAGTCGGCTCTCTGCTTAGAAAATATAGCGAACTAAAAATCGCCGAGCTTTTCGCAAAAAATTGTTGGGATAAATACGGCGAAAAATTCAGCTCCTGCAACGTCGCAAACTACCGCCAAAAAGCTAAAAACGGCGAGTTAAAATGGTGCGGAAATTGTGCGAAATGCGCAAACTCCTATTTATTATTTACGCCGTTCATAAATCGCGAAGAATTAGATAAAGTTATCGGCAATGGAAAATCGTTATTTGAAAACGAAAACCTAATCGACGATTTCAAAGGCCTGCTCGGCGTCGACCACCAAATAAAACCGTTCGAATGTGTCGGCGAGACCGCAGAACTTCGCGCCGCCTACCATCGAAAACTCGAAAAATACCCAAGCCTCCCGTTCGAAGTCCCGGCCAGCGATTTTGATAAAGACAAATTATACGAAAGCCAGGATCTATGGAACGAGAATTAGAAACTTTGACCGCCGAGTTAAACGACGCTTGGCAAAAATTAGACATTGACAAAAAAATCGCGCAGAAAAGGGAGCTCGAAAAGGCCGTAGAAAATCCCGAGCTCTGGAAAAATCCGGAAGATGCCAGGAAAAAGACCGAAACTCTCGCGAAACTTACTAACGAAACCGAAGCTTGGACGGTTTTAAAAACCCAGACCGAGGATATTAAAGAACTACTTGATTTGAACGAAAAAGATTTAGAAGAAGAAATTAAGACTCAAATCGAAGCCATGAAAACCGAGCTCGAAAAACTAAAAACCGCCCTAAAATTCACCGGCCCATACGATCGCGGCGACGCCATCATCCGAATCACCGCTGGCGTCGGCGGCACCGAAGCAATGGATTGGGCCGGAATGCTCGAGCGTATGTATTTAAGATTTTTCGAAAAGACAAACATGAAGCCGACCTTGCTCGAACGCACTGCCGGCGAAGAAGCCGGAATTAAAACCGCGGTTTACGAAGTTAAAGGCGAAAATGTCTATGGCAATTTAAAATCTGAACATGGCGTCCATCGTCTCGTTCGTCTAAGTCCATTTAATGCCGATAACCTAAGGCAGACTTCTTTCTCGCTCGTAGAAATTTTACCCGTGATCGAAGACGACGAGGATATTAAAATTAACGAAAAAGACTTACGGATCGATACCTACCATTCTGGCGGCCATGGTGGCCAATCGGTCAACACGACAAACTCCGCTATCCGCATCACCCATATCCCGACCAACATCGTCGTCGCCATTCAAAACGAGCGTTCCCAGCTTCAAAATAAAGAAAAAGCTATGGAAATTCTGCGCGGCAAACTCGCTCAGCTCAAAATCGAGCAAAACGCCGAAAGCCTAGACAAACTCCGCGCCGGCGAATCTGCTAGCTGGGGCCAACAAATCCGAAACTACGTCATGCAACCATATAAACTCGTCAAAGACACCCGCACGAAGCACGAAGAAACTGATGTTGATAAGGTCCTAGACGGCAAAATCGAACCATTTATCGACGCCTATCTTGACATGATTTTAGGGAAAAAGCAATAGAGCTATTGCTTTTTCCCAGCGCTTATGTTAATATAAGCATATGATATTACTCGATCGTGTCACAAAATTCTATCCTGGCGACAGCCGTCCGGCCCTCGACCATGTTTCTCTACATATCGAGCCTAACGAATTTGTCTTCCTTGTCGGAAAATCCGGCGCTGGTAAATCTACTCTGATGAAAATGATTACAAAGGAGGAAACTCCGGACAAAGGTAAGATCATCATCGGCGGCATCGACCTTGATTATGTTAAAAAACGTTACATTCCGCATTATCGCCGCCGCCTTGGCGTAGTTTTCCAGGATTTTAAGCTTCTGCCGGGCCGTACAGTTTACGAGAATGTCGCTTTCGCGCTAGAAATCGCCGGCATGAGCAACGCCGAAATCGAAAAAACCGTCCCAAAAGTCCTAGATCTCGTTGGTCTAGCCGGAAAAGAAAAGAAATTCCCGCGTCATCTGTCCGGTGGGGAACAACAGCGCGTCAGCATTGCCCGTTCAGTCGCGCGCCAGCCAAAAATCTTAATCGCCGACGAGCCTACCGGGAACCTCGATAAGTTAACTCGCGGCGAAATTATCGATTTGCTCCAGAAAATTAACGATTTCGGTACAACCGTCCTAGTTACGACACATGATGAGAATATTGTCAACAACCTCCAAAAACGCGTGATTACTCTAAAAGACGGACAGATCGTCAGCGACCAGAAACATGGCGGCGTTTATCGCCTTGACAAAGTCGTAGTCGAAAAACCAGTCATCGAGAAACAGCCGCTCGGCCGGATGTTCGCGCCGCAAACCCAGCAAATCCAGCAAACCCAGCAAACGCCACGAGCCCAGCAGGCGCCACAAACCCAGCCAGCCCGAACGCAAACCCAACAAGCGCAACAAGCCCAGCAACCTCAGCCAACCGCCGCGCCCCGCCCAGCAGCATCGCGCCCAGCTACCCCAGCTCCGAAACCAGCAGCCGCCAGGAAAACCGCCGCGCCCCGCCCGCTTGTCCGCCGCGCCGGCACTTTCGCCGGCGCCAGCCTGATCATCGATAGCGCGAAACTGAAAGCTCCCGAAGCCGCGAAAGCCGGGCCCGCTAAACTCCGTTCGAAAAAAGCAAGTGTAATTTAAAAAGGGTGGAAAATGTCAAAAAAAGCCGAAAAACCAGAAAAACTCAAAGAGATTAAGAATACCAAGAAAAATTTGAAAACCATGAGCAAAAGTGGGAAATCCCATAAGCTCCGCACGACTTCGCGCGTCGTAAAATATGGCGCGATCGGCTTCGGCCGAAACATTTGGCTTTCCATCGCCGCGACCTTAGTCATGACGATCACGCTCTTGATCCTCTTTATTACCGTAATCGCTAGCGCCGTCTTAAACGCGACCGCCGATTCTTTCCGCCAGCGCATCGACGTCACGATTTTCTTCAAGCCAGGAACTTCCCAGGAAACTCTGGCCAGCCTTGAAGAAATCATCAAAACCGACGACAACGTCCGCGAAATCGAGACGAAAACCTCAGAACAAGAATACGAAAAATTCCTCGACGAAAGCAAAGACGACGAGAATCTGATGACGACCTTAAAAGACGAGAATATGAAAAAACTCATGCTCCAGAGTATGCAGTCGACCATGCGCATCAAAGTCCACGACATCGACAACATCGACAGCCTGAAAAATCTCGTCGAGACCAACGATAAACTGAAGGCCAGCCTCGATGACGAACGTCTGCCGACTTACGATGTCGACCACGCCGAAATCCAAACCATTACCGACTGGGCCAATATTGCCAAAAACGGTGGCCTGATCCTCTCGTTCGTCTTCCTAGCTATTTCTATCCTAGTTATCTTTAATACTATCCGTATGGCTATTTACTCCCGTAGTGAAGAAATCTACATGATGAAATTAGTCGGCGCCGACAGTAACTTCATCCGCGGCCCGTTCCTAGTCGAAGCTCAGATGTGCGGCATCATCTCCGGCATCATCGCCGCCACGCTCGGCTATGTCGGCTTTAACCTCGTCGCTCAACCGATCGAAGATTACGGCATCTCCATCTCTGGTATTAAAAGCATCATCGATTCCCAGTGGCTCATCCTCGTCTATGCCGCCATCATCTGTATCGGCATCCTTATCGGCTCGATTTCCGCCCGCATCGCAATCCACCGATACCTTGCGAAATAGTTGCAAAATAGTTGCAAAATAAAACCGCTTATGCTATTATAATAATATGAGACTTCTCAGACAAACATTGATTTTTATCTTAGCTCTGGGTCTGATTTTTGGCACTGTGATTTTGAGCGACCGAAATGTTGCCGAAGCTAGAGATTATTGTGTTTCTGACGCCTGTAAGGCTGCCGAAGCCGCTTACGCCGAAGCGACCAGTAAAGCCGATAAGGCTAAAGCTAAAGCTGATACCCTAGAGGGCGAAATCGAGCGCCTAAGTACCGAAATTACCGCCATGGAAAGTAAAATCGAAGCAAACAAGAAAATCGTCGAAGATTTAAAAATCCAGATCGCTGAACAGAAAGCGATTCTTGAACAACAGCAAGCCGGCTTTGCCGAAATCGGCGCCGATGTCCATTTTAAGGAAAAGGAATCTGACCTTATCCAGGCCTTAAAATATTCCATCTCCGAGCGCGCCGAGAAAAAAGCTCGCGACGAAAATGTAAAGGCCCAGATCAGCTCTTCTGTCAACACGATTAACGAAAACATGAAAGCGCTCCAGATTAAACAGGCCCAGGTCGAAGCCCTGATCGAGGACCAGAAGATCCAGAGCGATAAAATCGCCGCTAATAAAGCCCGCCAGAGCGAGCTGAAGACTAAGTATGAAAACGACGCTTCGAAATACTCTGACGACGCAAAAGAAGCCGAACGCATTCGCGGCGAAGAAATCGCTAAGGAAATTGCGAAATATAACAGTACCGGTAAAGTCGTCGCCTCCGGCCTTAACTCTTACCCGAAAGCCGGTGACTGTCCACAGATGAACTATACTAATATCGGCTACGTAATTTATTATGACGGCATGGCGATTTGCCAGTGCACCAGTTACGCGAACTGGAAAGTTAAAGAAAGCTGGGGCCGCTCCGCTGTCGGTTTCGGTATCGCCGGAAACGCTAGAGACTGGGGCCATTACGCCAGAATGGCTGGGCTCCTTGTCGACGACAATCCTGCGCCGCATACCGTCGGGTACCAAACTTCCGGCATCTTCGGCCACGTCGTCTGGATCGAAGGCGTAAACGCTGATGGTACGGTTAACCTTTCTGAATATAATAATTTATATAGCTCCGTCAGCGGCCAAAAAGGCGATTTCGGCTACCGCGTAAACGTCCCGGCCTCGAGCTTCCATTATATTCACTTCAACTAACCGCTAGTTTTGTGGTAAAATATAACTATGAGCAGAAAAAAAGAATGGAATGAACGTAAAGTTAGTCTCGGTGGTGCGATTATCGGCGCAGTTGTTGCGCTGGTTGTCGGCCTCGGCCTAGGCATTTTTTGGAACAACGTTAAAGATACCTTCGCGCCATACCTCGGCATCGGAGACAGCGAACGAAAAACTACGGTCGACTGGAGCCCGCTCGATGAAGTTTATGGCGAACTTTTAAACAGTTACGATGGCGATATTAATAAGACCGACCTCATCGAAGGCGCTAAGGCGGGTCTAGTTGCTTCGCTTGGCGACAGATATACCGAATACATGACTGCGAAACAATCCGCCGATTACCAGAAATCTCTCCATGGCAAAGTCGGCGCCGGCATCGGCGTAGTGATGGGCGAGCGCGACGGCTATATTCGCGTCCTGCGCACACTCCCCGATAACCCAGCAAGAAAAGCGGGAATTATCGCCGGCGACATCATCTATAAAGTCGATGGCGAGGAAGTTTATACCCTAGACAGCGAAGAAATCGTGAAAAAAGTGCGCGGCGATGCCGGAACAAAGGTCACGGTCAGCGTCGTCCGCGACGGCGAAGAAAAGACCTTCGAGATGGTGCGCGAGGAGATTAACAACGTCTCCGCCGACGTAACTTATAACGGCGACACTGCGATTATCTTAGTGACGCGCTTTGATAACGATACCGGGACCTTGGTCCAAAAATTCGCCGAAGAATTTAAAGAGAAGGGGATTAAAAAGGTCATTTTAGACCTTCGCGATAACGGTGGCGGCTATGTCTCCGCAGCCCAAGACCTCCTTAGCCTCTGGCTCGATGGTGATACCGCTTTCATTCAGAAATCTAAAGACAGTAGCGATAAAGCCTCTTATGCTTCCCATAACAAAGCGATCTTAAAAGACATGAAGACAATCGTCCTCGTAAACGGCAACACTGCTTCCGCTTCGGAAATCGTCGCTGGTGCGCTCAAAGACCATAAAAAAGCTACGATCGTCGGGACAAAAACTTACGGAAAAGGTGTTGTCCAGGCCTTAAAAACCCTCTCCGGAAATACCCTACTTAAAGTTACTACCGCCCATTGGTATACGCCAAACGGCACCGACATTAACCAAACCGGCATCACTCCAGACAAAGAAGTCGACCGCACTTACGAAGACATTAACTCGAACAAAGACCCGCAGCTAGACGAAGCGCTAAAAATGTGATATAATATATAGTATGTCTAGAGTTAAAGTCTATACTACTGAAACTTGCGTCTTTTGCCACCTTGAAATGGAGTGGCTAGACGAGTTAGGCGTCGATTACGAAGAGGTCGACGCTAGAGGCACTCATTTTGCCGCCGTCCCGGTTACCGAAATTGACGGCGAAATCATCGAAGGCTTTAACCGCCCGGCGCTTAAACGCGCTTTGAAGAAAGCAGGGCTATATGCTAAAAAATAAACCGCCGCTGCTCTTTATTCCCGGCTTTCGTGGGACTCACGAAGGTTTAGTCGACGTCGCGGTCTGGATGGGCGATAAAGGTTATGAATGCTATTATCCCGACGTTCCGCCGTTTGGCCGCGAAGTGAAATCTCTCGGAGAGTATAATGAAAAAACCTACACAAAATTTATCGCCGATTATATTCGAAAAAACAAACTGAAAAATCCAGTTTTAATCGGACATTCTTTGGGTTCGATCATCGCCGCCGCGACCGCGAAAAAATACCCGCGACTGGTTAACAAAAAACTCGTCTTGCTCTCGCCAATTTCCGAAAAAATGCCAAAGCCTATCGCCGCGCTCCAGCCCCTTCTCATGATTTTCCCGAACAAACTGATCGGTTTTATTACCACGAAATTTATGCTGATTCAGAAAAAAGACCATAATAAAGTTCGCGATATTCTAGAGGTAACTTACCGTTGTGGCGAGCATTATACTTCGAGAAAAGACGTTCGCGCTAGTGCTAAATTCTCAGCAAACCATAAAATCGGCGATTTTAAGCCAAAAAAAGACATCTTGATCATCGCTGGCGTAAAAGACCGCATTGTTTCTAGGAAGAAAACTGAAAAATTAGGCGAAGAATTAAAAGCAAGAACAAAATTTATCGAAAACGCCGGCCATCTCATTAATTACGAAGAACCGCGCAAAATCGCCGAAGCTATCGCTGATTTTCTCGAAAATTAACCTTTTAGCTCACTAATCTCGATCGCTTTTTGATAAATCTCTTCGAATCTTTGAAGCGTCGTGTTTAGATCATGTTTTTTGGCAATTTTCAGACTTTCCTTGCTATATTTCTCGCGCATTTTTTTATCGGCCAGTATCTTAGACATCGCCTCGGCGATTCTTTTTACGTCGCCCGGTTTACATAAAAAGCCATTTTTACCGTTTTGGCATACCTCGCGAATCGCCCCCGCGTCGACCGCGATTAGCGGCAATCCCGTTGCCGCCGCCTCGATTAAAACAATGCCCTGGGTCTCCGTCTCGCTCGCCGTCGCAAAAACCGAGCCAGTCCGATAAACGTCTTGGAGTTCCGGCGGCATAACTTTGCCAAGGAACCGAATTTTCTCGGAAAGTCCTTCGCTCGCTATTTTTCGCTCTAATCTGCCTCTATCTATACCGTCCCCAACGACCAGCATTTCCGCGTTCGGGACTTTCTTGAGCGCTCTAGAGAACGCTAGAAGGACCGTCTCGACGCTTTTTTCCGGATCAACCCGCCCGACATAAATCACTCGCGGCTTAGACGGATCGATTTTGTACTTTTTTAAGACTTTCGACGTCGGCGTCCCCGGCGAAAACTGCGAAAGATCGACCCCGTTAGACAGTGGCTCAACCGTGACCTTAAACCTTTTGCGATTTTTCGGGACAAGATCATCGATCGCCATCTCCGTCGGCATCGTCGCATAATCGCTGTGTTTAAGAAAACTATTTAAGTAGTTCTTCGTCATCGCATCAACCGGCTTTTTGACCGGCTTTAAGAGCTTAAACTGACCGGTAAAATTGTCTGGGTACGAATGCCCAGTCGAAACTAGCGGAACTTTGCGTTTTTCGACATACATCCTTGTCGCGACGCCAATCATCCCGGCGGTCTGCAGATGAATTACATCCGGCTGAAAATCATCTAGGACTTTTTTGATCTGATGATACGGGTTTACGGCCACATGCAACCCATTTCGATACAAAATCCGCTTCATTTCCGGCGCTTTCTCGATCTGGTCCGGGTAAAAAGGGAACCGCAAAGATTTCAGCGAAAACATAATCACGCCGGTTTTTCGATCATTCCGCTTATGCCTCCGTCCGTTAAAACTCGGACAAATCACCATAACTTCGTGCCCCCGCTTCGCCAGCCCCTCGGCAAGATTACGCGAAAACACCGCCACCCCATTCGTCATCGGGTAATACGCATCTGTCGCAATTACGACTCTCATACTTTAATTATACCACAGCTTAACCTAAAATTTTTTGCTATAATAACCATAGGCGGATAAAGGTTTTACCCTGGAGTTTTCTTCGCACGAAATTGCTGCCTAGTTGCCCAATGTACAAGCGAGGAATCTTCATGACCTAAAGCCGTTATCGGCCTAGGGTTCTGAGGCTCCTCGGAAGCGGAGTAGACCGAAGATCGTGTTCGGATCACAACGCAGGAAATGCGTTGCCGAATACGGGAGGCTACGCCGACTAACTTTCGAGTTTTCTTGCCGTGGACGCGCCCTCGGGCAGCCGAGTAAACGACATCCATCGCTTAATTACGCCTCTTTCGCACTTTTATTTCCCGTCCGTCCGATTTATTCGTCTGTTACTCGTTGCTTGCTGCACGTCTGGCCAAACGAGGCTAAAAGGCGTTAGGGCAGGCTCTTAAAGTTGCGGTTTCGCGGACCAGCGGAATCAATAAACTCCGCTACCGGCTGGTCTGGCAACTACTGGTCGTCTACCGAGAACAATAGCAACAACGCCTACAACCTGAACGTCAATAGCTCCAACGCCAACGTCAACAACAACAACAAGACGAATTCGAACAACGTAGTGTGCTACCGGTAGTCTACCTTATTTAGGTTTGTGACTCGCGCCCCCTAGGCAAAAATCTGCCAAAGAAAAAGCGCGCCCTAAAGACCCTATTTAGTCACGGTGCGCTTTTTCCATGCCTCGGACACAGTCCTAAGCGGCAAAAAATCCGACAGCCCATATTTCGCTAAAACTTCACGCTCATAACGTCGCGCGTTTAGGTGTTTCAGAAGCCCGAGATAAGACACGACCGACTCCGAATTTCGGCGCCCCTCAGCAACCTGTCGGCAAGCTCGCTCAAAATTCCGCTTTAAACGCTTCCCTGGAAGCATCCGGTCAAGATAAACCTTGCAACCTAAGAAAGTCGCACCATTTTTAACCTCTCGCTTCTCGCGCTTCTGCGGATGTAAAACTAATCCCAATGAACGCAGATACGCTTCAATTTTCGGAATACAAGCCTCAAGCCGCACTGCTTCTTCCGCAGTCACGACAATATAAAAATCATCAACATATCGTCCGTAGAATTTAAATCCAAGCTCCTCCGTAATGAATTTATCAAGAAGATCCAGATAGATATTCGACAAAAGTTGCGAGGTCAAGTTTCCAATACAAATTCCCGTCAAAGCCTTCTGGAAAAACAGACTTTTCCGCCAAGGCAGTTTCGCCCATTCTTTCCAGCTCCCGCGAATTTTTACCCCCAGCATTGGGTCGTCAAAAATAATCATCCGCCAAAGAAATTTTAATAAATCCTTGTGTGCCTGTTGATATTTACCGGCAAATTGTTGGTCTAAACCCCAGCAGACCCGTTCATAAAGCGCTAGCCGATTTAAGCTCATGAAAAAGCCTTGAATATCGAATTTGTAGATATAAGCAACCTGGCGTCCACCCCTAGAGACTTTGCGCATCGCCCGCTGTAAACTTCGCGCGCCATATAAAGTCCCCTTATTTATCCGACAGGAAAACGAATAGGCAATAAACCGTCGCTCCCACCAATCTATAACCTGATCAAACAAAAAGTGGTGCACAATCCGGTCACGATAAGCTCCAGCAACGACCTCGCGATCAACTGGCTGATGAACGACAAAAGCAATTCCGCGCAAAGGTCTATAAGTGCGATCTAAAATCGCATCTCGAAGTTTAAATAAATTTGGCATTAAGTTCATCTCGACGATATGTTCATCCGCCGTCCGCCTTTTTCCGCGCCTTGCCTCGATGTCGGCGTTATATAGCGCCCATAGCAGCCAATCTTCGACTTCTGCACGCAAACGTGGCGGGAGTTTATTTCGTAAAGTCGTCATTTTTCCGCTCCTTTCGCAATCTTAGCCTTCGCCACCATCCTTGTTTTCGCTTGGGCTATTTTTTCTTTCACTTCCTTTTTCAACTCTTCTTGTGTTTTTGGCGCAACTATAGTCTTCGACTTCGCGCGCTCTTCCGTTCTTTCCCGAGTTTTCTTCTTCTTCGTCGCTTCTTTTAAGACCTGACGCCTAACGATCTCAATCTGCTTGGCCAACTGAAAAGCCTGATTTACGGAGATCAACTTCGCGTTCGAAACCGGATATAAATCCGCTTGCATATCTTTCAGAGCATAGATCGTCTGTTCAAAATAGTCCTCCGGCTCTTTCCAGCCATTCGCCATCCTAACAAAATCACTCGCAATTTTTTGCGCGCTCTTTAAGATCCCCGCCCCATACGCCTCACGCAAGGTCCGTTCGATGTTTGTCGCGGCATAAATCGCGATGTTTGAAAGTTTTATCACCTCGACACAAAGGTCCGGCATAATTTCTTTTGGCTTGAACAACCGATTTGCCTCTTTGCGCCGTTCTTCCTCGGTCAGAATTAGCACTTCAGCTTCTGCGTCGGAAAGTTTTTTCTTCATCTTAAAAATTTTCAGTCGCCCCTGGTCAGAGATTTTTTCAACCCCAAGCCGCACCATATTCGCCTCAAAATCTTCAATATTTTTCACCGTCGCAACGCCGTAGCGTGCCTTGACTTGAGGGTCAGTGTCAGGGACAAATTTGACATGTTTCTTTCCGACTTGCGGCGCGAGCAAAAACGCCCAGTACGCCCCGGAGTGATCGAACAGCTTCCACCACTCTCCGTCTGATGTCTGGAGCACCGCAATTTTTTGGCGGTTGTCCTTGTCGCGCTCGAGAATATCTTCTTTGATCGTCTCATACTCGCGCTCTCTGGCGAGCTGCTCGAGAGTCTTCAGCTTCCTCTTTTCAGAGGCGGTTTTTCTCTTCTTTGGCTCTTCAGCCATACTTTTTTCCTTTCTCTAACTTTTCTAGCCCCCTTTTTGCGCTACGCGCCTAATTTCTTTACTTTGTGGTCCTTCGGGTTGTTTCTCTCGGCGCCCCGTTTTTTGGGTTCGCGCGAGTCACAAACCTAAATAAGGTAGACTACCGGTAGCACACTACGGCGCTCGAATACGTCTTGCGGCCGTTGCCGTCGACGTAGGCGCTGGAGCTATAGACGTACAGGTAGTAGGCGTAGTTGCTATTGTACTCGGTAGACGACCAGTAGTACTCAGACCAGCCGGTAGCGGAGTAGAGACCACCGCCTGAGTATTTGCCAACGAGGGTATTGAATATCGAATTGCTTGGCAAGCTAGTACCGGATGGACATTTACTTGCGGCGTTAGCCCAGGTGGCCAATCCTTGGCTATTCTTCGTCCACAGATGTCCATCAGCGAGGCGGATAAGCGCTACGCCGTTAACGGTACACTGGCTACCTGCGCTTGAACCACAAGCCGCATATGGATCGGCTACGGTACCGGTCAAGGTAATCGTCCCAGTATTCACGGAGCTGTTGTTCGTTAGGGTTAAGGTCTGGTTCCCGGTATAGGAAGTACCGGTAGATACACCCGAGCAGCTCCACCCACTCGGACAGCCGGAGAAGGCGGAGAGGTAGTAGCCACTTGCTGGGGTTACGGTAACGGTAGTGCTGCCGCCGTAGGCAACGTCAGTGTAGGAAGCGCTAGGGCTACTGATGTTAGTCTTAGAGTAGGAGATACGATAGGTGTTTCCGAGAGCGAAGGAGACAGCGCCAGTATTAGTGTAGGAATTGTTAGTAACGGTGATAGTCTGAGTCCCTCTACTTGTCGCGTTAGGGTCTGAAGCGGAACCGTAGGTTGGGGTAGAGCAGGTGTAGCCACTGCTGCAGGTTAGACCAGTTAAGTAGTATCCGGTATTTGGTGTAATGGTAAAGGTTCTGGAGCCTCCGTATGGAATGGATAGGCTGTTTGTGGAAGTGGTAGCGTTAACGCTTGGCGTAATGGCTACGTTATAGCTCTTTAAGGCAGTTTTAAAGGATACTGTGCCGCCGGCTGTGGTAGAGTTATTAGTAATACGGATAGTCTGAGGGCCAGTAGCGTCTTCACCGGTTTGAATTTCTGTTCCGGTAGCGTAAGCGTTTTCATAAAGAATGCCTGCGAAGATATCGTTATTTGTGTTATTGGTATCATTCAAGCTTCCTGTAGTAGTTTCAGCTTCACAAGTATAGCCATTAGCACATTCGTAGCTGTCTAGGTAGTAGCCAGTGGCTGGGGTAATCGTAGCAGTTCTGGATTCGCCGTATGGGATAGAGAGGCTGGTCGGGGAGATGGTAAGCGAGCCAGAAACATTAGACGGATCATTGGCTACGGTTACCGAATACTGGATCGGG
>JAFRBS010000022.1 GCA_017404725.1 Candidatus Saccharimonadota bacterium
CAGCTGGAACTGGCGTCTATGGCACCAGTGCAGGCGTAAACGCAACGGCGAGTATCTGTCCGAAGGGTTGGAAACTGCCAACCGGCGGTTCTGGCGGGAACTTCGCTAACCTCGACATCGCCTACGGCGGCTCAGGTTCTAACCGTACCGACGCAGACCAGAGAAACAAATTCATGGCAGCACCTTTAAACTTTAATTATACCGGCTACCGCGACGGCGGCTCGGTCAACTACCCGTCAGACTTCGCGGGCTACTGGTCGTCTACGGCGTATTCCGAGGTGGGCGCGTACCGCTTGGGCTTCTACTCCGGTGGCTACTTCAGCCCTCAGGGCGGCAGCAACAAGTACGTCGGATTTGCCGTACGCTGCGTAGCCGCCTCATAATCTGATAACTCTGCTGGCCAAAACCTCTAATTATAGCACAAATTAAGAGAAATTTACAAGAGAATTGCAAAACAAAATTTCATCTCCTAAACCTCTTGTAAAAATTTCAAAATGTGTTATATGCTGACCATCGTGGGGTTTTGGGCTATGGTTAATTGGAATATGAACTGCGAAGCAGTACTAGGCACCAGCTTGGACATATTCCAGAAAGGAGGTGCATGAGATTAGACTTTCTGACACTCCGTGTTAAAAGCCTCAAGATTATACTCCTGACCATAAAGAGAACCCGCCGCTAAAACGGCGAGTACTCTTTAAACCCTAAAGGAGTTATCTCATCTCCTAGTGATGAGATATCCCCGATAATTCCATATTATCATAATCGGGATCTTTTTTCAAGAATAGCCCCTAAAAAACGGAAATACGCCCCTTGGTAGGGGCGCATCTGCGTTAGGTCAACCTTATATCTCCATTATATCACACTTGCGCTATTTTGTCAAGAGCGGCGCCGGAAAACTCCAGCCGCCACTCGAGGTCGCGCAAAATATTCATGTAATACATAAACGCATCATACGGCGAATCGTACGCCGAGAAATACGCATGGACATCGCCGTCGTTCCAGTACTTCGTACACATATAGTAAGCATGGTCTGAGGTCGTCAGCCGGCGAAAATCTTCGAGCAGCCGAACATCGCCACTCTCGAGAATCCGCGGCCGCATCGAATAAAGCGTATTCATCGCCTCATGCTGGATCTCGTTGCCCATCCAGGCCGACAAATCGCGCTCCGTATCGGCCCAAGTCACGGTCGAAGGCATCGAAATCTCGTCCGCCGGCTCCTCAAGCAAACAGGCCTCTGAAACCGTCACAAATTTATTGTCGTACTCCGATAGCCAGCGCGAAATAAACTGCTCAAAGAACTCGAAAATCCCGGTATCTTCCCACTGGTGTTCGCCGAAGGTCTCAAAGTCCATAAACAGATTAACGAGCGGCCCGCGCAAGCAGTCGTCCTCGACCCAGCGCAAGTATTTCTCGACGGTCAGCGGCCACTCTTTCCAACCGCGGTCCGAAAAACGGAAGGCTAGATCATCAGATAAACGATAATTTTTAAGCAGCAGCCGCGTTCGCGAACCATTAGCGACTCGATAAACATGATTCGGCGAACGCCAGCCGAGCACCTTGTCCCAACCCTCAGCTAAAACGCCAGAAAGCCCATGCTCGTCGCACCATTTCCCCAGCTCGTCATTATAAGCCAACTCAGTGTTCCTAAACACCTTCGGATGGTACCCAAAAGTCTGGACAATCTTCTGATAATGTTTTTTAACTTGCGCCTCAAACTCCGCGCGGTCGTAAAAGAAGCTCATCGAATGGTAATAAGTCTCCGCCAAAATCTCAACCTGCCCAGTCGCCACCATTCTGCGGATCTGCGAAATCAGATCCGGCCCCCAAAGTTCCGCCTGCTCGACCCAAGTCCCGGTAATAGAGAGTGAAATCTTAAACTCTGGGTGTTCCATCAAGCTCCGCTCTAGAAGCGACAACATCGGCCGGTAAGACTTCTTCGCGACTTTCTCAAAAATCCGCTGGTTATTCTGCTTGTCGTAATAATCGATCTCATCCCAGTAATTATGGTCGTGCGAAACGTCAAAAATACTGTACCGTTCGTATCGCCACGGCTGATGCATATGTAGATACAAACAAATCGCGCGCACGCTAAATTACCTCTCCATTCCGTTTATGTTTCTCCACTTCATTATAAACCGAAATCACTTTTTCTGCAACATCATTCCAGGAAATTTTGCGATATTCTCTAGATACGCCGCTCTGCAAAGTATGGCGCAGTCCCTCCGAACGGGTAACCGCCACGATCTCGTCCGCCAGCTTATTTTCGTCCCAAAAATCATACTCCATCGCGCTCCGAATCACTTCCGCGACCCCTGATTGTTTCGTCAGAATCAAAACATCGCCATGATGCGCCGCCTCGAGCGCAGTCAGACCAAACGGCTCAGAAATCGAGCTCATCACGAAAATGTCCGAAACCGTATAAATATCGCGCAGCTGCTTCCCGCGTACAAACCCCGTAAAGACCACGTTTTTCGAAATTTTAAGCCGCGCCGAAAGCTCGATCAGCTCTTTTTTCTGCTCACCGTCGCCGGCAAACACGAAAATCAGCCGCGGCTCCTTCGAGAGCGCCTTTGCCGCCGCCCGCATCATGTTCGAAAGCCCTTTCTGGATCGTGAAACGACCGACCGTCGAAACAATCGTATAGCCAAGCGACTTCATCGTCTCGAGATAGCGATAATCGTCGCGATCGTAACTATACGCCGAGCGCAAAAACTCCTCATCAAGCGAATTATAAACTACGTCGATTTTCGAAAGCGGAATGTCATATTTCTCATGAATAATCTGGCGCGTCGCTTGAGAGACCGCGATAATCTTATCGGCCAGAAGCAGCCCTTCGCGCTCAATTTCGTGGACCAAGTGATTTCCTCCGTGCATCCCCGAACGGTCATATTCGGTCGCGTGGACATGCGCAATCAGCGGCACGCCATAATTTTTCTTCGCCAAAACTCCCGCCTCGAAGGTCAGCCAATCATGCGCATGAACAATGTCCGGCTTGTATTCCATCAGGTAGTCCTCGACAAATTTACAGTAATTTTTCTGGACCTCGCGAATCGAAATCATTTTCTGTTTGTCTTCGGTCGGCAGGATCATATCTTCGATCCGGTCGGAATCATAAGCGCCTATCCCATAGCGATATAAGGGATCAAGCTTCATCGCCGAATGAACTTTCATGAATTTAATATCAGAATGGTCCGCCTCGTACGGGACGACAAAATCAATCTGCGCACCTTCATTCGCCAGCGCGCGCGCCAAATTCAAACAGGCCACCCCGAGCCCCCCACTATTATGCGGCGGCAACTCCCAACCTAGCATAAGTACTTTCACAATTACCATTATACCACACTTATGCTTTTATGGTATAATTTAATTTATGGAAGGCATGAAAAATATCGAAAATAGCGCAAACCAGGGACTCCAGGGCGAATGGCAAAAATTAGCCGAAGACTACGAAAAAGCTCCGTCGTTTGACGAACTCATGGAGAAAATCAGCGCCACGGATATTTCTGTCTTAACTAGTCAGAACAATACGAACAAAGAAGAAGCTAAGGCTGAATTTTTCGAGAACCCGAACTTAAGGAAGCCGAACAACCGCTGGGACAAACTCAATGGCCCAAAATATCAGCAGAACCTTGAAACCTTGACAGAGGTCGAGAAAGATGTTAAAACTGGGTTTTTATCACAGCCAGAAAGAGCGCTCGCCGAAACCGTTTCGGGATTTATTACATTAAAAAACGAGTTGGCGTTATCGAGTTACAACTATAACAACGCCGAAAATGCCGAGGATAAACTCGTCGCCGCGCGCGAGCATGACCGCGTGAATAAAGAGATGTACGGCCTGCCGGATAAGGATACCTTCTATTCGCTTCTAGACCAGAAAATCAACTCCATCGATTATGACGGGTTGTCGCCAGAAGACAAGGCCGAATACGACGAGATGATCGAGATGATTGGCGAGCGAGAAATTCCAGAAAAGCCCGCCTATCGTCCAAAAGAAGAGACGGTTAAGCAATTTGGTGAGATGATCGAGATGTTTTATGGCAATCTTTTTCAGCACATCCCCGAGGGGAAAGAGGCTTTTACGACCGCCGAAGCCAGGGACATTATGAACGAGGCGATCGCTGAGGAAATTGGCCCGGAAACTGGATGGAAAGTCGAACTTAATTCGAAATCCGGCATGGCGTCGGTAAATCCTGACAAGAAGACGGTTAAATTGCCAGAAAAACGCAACATGGGCGACTATACGCGGACAGCCTTAAAGGCCATTTTGGCACACGAGCTAGGAACTCACGCCATGCGGAGCATTGCTTATGAGGAAGCGAATATCGATGCCTTTAAAACTTCGGTATTTCCTGGTCGGGAAGTCTCGGAGGAGGGGATCGCGAAGGCTATGGAGCAGGCTATCGCCGGGACTTACGACGACCCGACGAATACTGCCCCGACGCGCTATATCGAAATCGGCTTGATTGAGCATAAAAATACCGATTTTCGCCAGACTTTCGAGATTATTAAGCGCCTAGAACATCTGACTGGCGGCTGGAATGAAGATATGTGCTTCGAGAACGTCCAGCGCGCCTTTAGGGGGACCGGAGAGTTATTGAACAGTAAAGATTTAGCCTATTATAACGGCAATATCGAAGCCTGGAAATACATCGAAGGACATCTCGACGATCCGAATTTGTTCGATGATTTGTTTTTGTCCGGCAAGACGGACCCATTTGACCAGGATCAACAGCGCCTAACTTACGAAATGAAAACCGGCAGTCTAGCCTAGCTACAAAAACCGTGTTATAATAATATAAAGCTAATTTCATTAAAGTTAGCTTTGGTTAAGTTTACATGCTAAAAACCATTCCAGAATTAGGACATGCGCCTAATTTTGGAATCATACTAAGTTTCTTTCGTTGGGGCTTTCTTTTTAAAAGAAAGCCCCACCTCCCATAGGGGTATAGCTCAGCTGGTAGAGCACAGGTCTCCAAAACCTGGTGTCGGGGGTTCAAGTCCCTCTGCCCCTGCCAAGTTCAAGGTGCAGTGCCCTTGAACCCCCGACGCGTCCCAAGGGGCGAACGGGGTTCAAGTCCCTCTGCCCCTGCCAAGTAAATTCCGTATGAGAAGCAGGCTAGACAGAATGAAAATTTTCCGCCGGTCGAGGTTGCGCCGCAGGCGCCGCCCCCTAGTTAGACTGGCACTTTTTGTCGCGATTGTTTTTGCCCTGCCGACAGTTTTGATTATCAGCGGTCAGCCGAAGGACGAAGACCGAATAAACAGCGTGATTAACCAGAGGGATGTGTTAGAGGACCCAGTCATCGATTTTCGTGAAGTTTCCGCCAAAGATTCTGAGGCCGAGGAGCCTTCTGAGCAGAATCCTGAGCCAGATCCTGAGCCAGAAGAGCCTGAACAGACCCCAGAACAGGCCGCAAAAACCGGAGAAATTATCTACTTAACTTTTGACGATGGTCCGAGCCCGTACACGGCTAACCTCCTTGACATTCTGAAGAAATATGGTATAAAAGCAACGTTTTTCGTCACTGGCGCAGGGGACGAATCGCTAATTACGCGCGAGTATAACGAGGGCCACGCCATCGGCCTCCATACTATGACCCATCGTTACGATTTGGTTTACAGTAGTCCGGAAGCGTTTTTCGCCGAACTCGACGCCGTCCAGGCGCGCGTAAAAAACGCTACCGGAAAAACGACGAACCTGGTCCGTTTTCCAGGCGGCAGCTCGAATACGATTAGCCGGCGCTACGATCACGGCACGCATATCATGAGTTATCTTGCCCAGGAAACAACCAACCGCGGGCTAGTTTACTTCGACTGGAACGTCGACAGTAACGATGCTGGGACCGCGAAAACCGCGGGCGAAGTTTATACGAACGTGGTCACGACACTAAAGCCTGGCGAATCGGTCGTGCTCCAGCATGACAATCGGGATTTCTCCGTCGCGGCGGTCGAAAGCATTATTCAGTATGGCCTAGAGCATGGTTATACTTTCGCGAAGCTCGACGCCGGTTCGTTTACCGCACATCATGGAGTAGCGAACTAATGGCCATAAAAATTCCTTTCGACCGCCGCTGGCTCATCGTCTGGGGCCTGATTTATGCCGGTTTTCTCATTTTATCCATCTTCGCGCCCGATGCACTCGGAGTTTTGCTGCTCCGCTGCTCTGGCATCGCCCTCGCCCTTGTCTACGTTTTCATGAAATTCCCCCAAGATCGCCTCTTAAAACTTGCGCTCGGCTTTACGCTCGCCGCCGACATTTTGCTCGCGATCGACAACGTCTCTGTCATTGGCGTTGCAGTTTTCTGTTTTGCTCAATTTTTCCACTTCTGCCGCCTCCGTCATACGAATCCGTATTTTCTCCCGGCCTACTTCGTCCTAGTCGCCAGCGTCTTTACTCTGAGCCTGGTCCTGGGCGCCGATCCGATGTTCGCTGTCGCGGGCATCTATGGCTTAACTCTGCTATCGAACGTCGGTCTCGCGATTTATTGGCACCATAAAGCCCCGTCTTTTGCGAGCAGTTGCGCGATGTATGGCTTCATTTTGTTCTTACTCTGCGACCTCTGCGTCGGCGCTTCGTATCTGTCGAACACCGCCGTTTTCCCGTCGGCGCTTTATCCGTTCGCGAACTATTTCGCCTGGGCGTTTTACTACCCGTCCCAAATTTTATTATCAAATAGTTCCAAACTAAAAAAATCTGTGTTACAATAGAATTATTATGGAAGGTAATAAATCACAATCAAGAGCTATTCTGGTTTTCGGTGCGCCAGCTAGCGGCAAAACAACATTCTGCGAGAAATTCTCTCGACAGTTCCGAGCGCCATATTATAACCTAAACGACCTCGAGTCCGAGCACGGTTTTAAGCGGAATAAACAGCTCGTCATCTTGGACCTCTTGGCCCAGACTGGCCAGAACATCATCATCGAGGGCGGCCTCGATACGTTCGCCGACCGCGACGAGATTAATAAACTTTTCCGCTCACGCGGTTATACGCCGTCTCTCGTCTGGATCCAGACCGATGTTAATACGATTAAGTCGCGCCTTAAGGCTCGCCTGAAATCAGTTTCGACAGCGAAAGAAACTTACGACTCGAAGATGGAAGTCTTGGAGGCTCCCGCCGAAGAGGAAGAGCCGATCGTCCTCTCTGGTAAGCATACTTTCGAGACCCAGCTAAAAGCCGTCCTGTCCCAGCTCGCTTAGATGATTATTAAAGACAAAGAATTCGGCGAGGTCGTCGTCAGGAGAAACGCTCTATCTTCCGGCGTTCGCTTTTCCGTGTCGACCTCCGGCCGGCTCCAGATGTCCGTGCCGAAATATACTTCCGAATTTCTGGCGAAGCGCTTTTTGAACCAGAGCCGAGAGGTCGTACGGGAGAAATTACCGGTAAAAGACCCGGCTTCCCAGCGTGCTCGCGACGCGAAAAAGAAGATTTTGATGAAAAAAGCCAAAGAATATCTGCCGTATCGCCTCGAGTATTACGCAAAATTATATGGTTATAAATACGACCGCGTTCGGCTTTCCCACGCTAACACGCGCTGGGGTAGTTGTTCAAGCAACCGCACGATCTCTTTAAACATCGGTTTGATGCAAGTTCCGGAGGTTTTGCGTGACTATGTGATTTTACACGAGCTAGCACATCTTAACCATATGGATCATTCCAGCGCTTTTTGGCGCGAAGTTGGGGCTCACGACCCCAGATATAAAGAACATAGGAAAAAATTAAACCAATTCTCTCCAGGGGTGTAACAGGGAAGCGCTTTTTCTTGCCAAAACGCTTGAAATATTTCGTAATTTGTGGTATAATGGAAGTATAAACTAAAGAGTGTTATGGGAGTTACACGATGAGTTTAAAGCGGATTTTTTCTGATAAGGTCAGAAAATGCCGCCCCGAAGAGGTCGGCATCGCCCTCATTTTGGCGGCGTTGGCGGCTTTCGGTTTCTCTCGTACCTCTGTTCTTGCCGAAGAAATAGCCGGAAAACCGGTTACGACCGACGCGATTACGACTCCTATACACGAACAGCTTGAAAAAATCAACACATCTGAGAAAAAACATACAGAGGAAACCTTAAAGTCCAGTTTTAAGAGCAGTGCCGCGGCGGCCTTGGGCAGTAGCGCTTCTTCTAGCAGCGCGAAGACCCATACGGCTGCCGCGGGCGGCGCGTTCGTAACGATAAATGGCGTAGATATTCCGATGTTTGCCGCCATGGACACGACGGTCAACCCCGGAAGCCGCGCCGCCCTGTACGGCCGTCTCTTATACGGCCACCGCGGCACTGCTTTCGGTGCTATCTCGTCTCTGCCTATCGGCGCGCAATTCACCATCACCCGAAACGGCGCGACTGAAACTTACGTTGTTGTAAATTCTACAACATTAGACCGAGACACTACGGCGCGCTTCATGTACGCCTTGACTAGCTCCGCAAGTTTCAAAGGCCAGACTTATAGCCTCACTCTGATGACTTGCGCCGGCGCCCCTGGTGATAACGGCGATGCGTCCCATCGCTCCATCGTTTTCGCCAACCGTATCTAAGTTGTAATATCTAAAAAGATTATGCTATAATAAAACAAAGGAGATTTTTATTATGGCAAATAGAAGAAAATATACTGAAAGCCACTGGCTAGTTTTCGCTTTTCAAGGCGTAGTCGGGCTTTTGTTCGGTTGGTACGTAATGTTTACGAACGTTACGGATCTTGCGGTCTTGGTCACGATCGTCGCGGCGACTCTGCTCGTCCTCGGCATCATCAGTATCTTGAACCTGGTCCATCGCAAACGCCTCCAGCACGCTTGGGGCCTAACCCTCGTCGACGCGATCATCGAAATCGCGATCGCTGGCGTCCTTTTCTTCGCCAAAAATGCAGATTATACCCTGAAAATTTCGCTGATCGCCGGCTATACGCTGTTCCGCGGCGCGCTAGAAATGCTGATCGGTCTGAAGTCTCTGACCGACCGTACCGACCGCTTTATGTGGACGGTCTGCGGAATCTGTGGCGTAATTCTCGCCTTTGTCATCTTTAACGCTGGCGCCTTCGCCGACCAGACGACCTTCATCAAATTCTTCGGCACTTACATGATGATTTACGGTATTACGAACTTGATTTACGGCGTCCATAACAAAAACGAGCTCTCCGAGGAGAAAGAGCATCGTCGCAAGTTGGCCAGAGAGAGGAGTCATAAATCAAGTAAATAAACGATTTCGAAGGGCCTAAGACTTGGCCGCTCGCCCCTTGGGACGCGGATAGCGGCCCGGAGCGGCCCGAGAAACGTTTATTTGCTTGATTTATGGTATAATAGGGCTATGTATAGGAAACCTACTAAAGCAATCATCACCGATGCTGGCTTCGCGAGCCGGTATCTACCAATCACCAAAACCATTCCGAAGGCGATGCTTCCGCTCGGAAACCGCCCGATTATGCAGCTAGTCGTTGAGGAATGCGCCGAAGCGGGGATCGAAGAGATTATCATCGTCGCGACCCATGAAGGCAAGCCGATTTACGAAGACTATTTTAACAACTCCGTAAACCGTATCAGAAAACAGCTCGCTTCCCAGGGCAAGGAAGACCGCTACGAGCCGATCCAGAAAGTCCTCGATTTTCCGAAAATCGTGGTTATCGAACAGGACCCGGCTTACCCATACGGTAACGGCTCTCCGATCGCCAGCGCGAAGCCATTCATTAACGACGACGAGGCTTTTGTCGTCGCTTACTCTGATGACGTCGTTTTCGGCAGCTCCGACATGAAGACTTTGATTGACTCTTACGAAAAACACGCGGATGCGAAAGCGATTATCATTTCCCAAGAAATGCCGCGCGAAGTTTTGAACAAATACGGGATCATTAAGCTTAAAGACGAAGGAAAGATGACGCTCGATAACATCGTCGAGAAGCCAGCGATCGAAGACGCGCCGAGTAACCTAACCTCTTATGGCCGCTATCTCTTGACCCCAGAAGTCTTCGAACATCTCGACCCGAAGAACACCGGCCTTGACGGCGAGCTCTGGACGGTCGACGCGATCACGAAGATGGCGAAATCTGGCGATGTTTACGTCGAGAAAACCGAAGGCGAATGGATGACGACTGGCGATCCGAAAAACTACTTCATGGCGCATTTGAAATACACGCTCGACAGTGGCGAGTTTAATGAAGACATCTATGAATTTATCGATAATTATAAGGAGAAAAATTAATGAACGTTGCGGAATGGATTTTAGTTTGCATCTTATCAGTCACGCTTTTCGTATTCTTAATCGTTGGCATTATCTTCCTAATTAAGTTGATGGGTCTGATTAAGGAAGCTAAGAAGGTTACGATTACTGCCCAGTCGATCGCCGACAAGGCTAACTCGATTGCGGGGAAGGCCGACGATGTCGCAACTAATGTTAAGCAGATAACCTATGCCGGAAGTCTTTCTAGCCTTGCGAATTTAATCAAGAATCGTTATAATATGAGTAAAGAAAATAAGAAAGGAAAAGAATAATGGGTAAAAAAGGCGGATTTTTCTTAGGAGCAGCGCTCGGCGCCGTCGCAGGCGCAGTTGCGGGGATCCTGACCGCGCCGAAAGCCGGCAAGGAAACTAGAAAAGATCTAGAAAAACAGGGCAAAAAGGCCTTAAAACAAGCCAAGGTCGAAGGCAAAAAAGCCGTAAATACAGTTAAGACCGAAAGCAAAAAAGTTGCGAAGACCGCTGAGAAAAAAGGCAAACAGGCTAAGGCCTCCGCGAAAAAAGTCGGCAGCGTCGCCAAAGCCGAAGCGAAGAAGATTGCTAAAGCTTAAGTCCTAGAATTAAACAACTTAACCTCCTGCGTATGATATAATAAATATATATGCAGGAGGTTAAGTTTTCCAAACTTTCGTCTAAATCCGACGGTTCAGATTTGAAACCGTCCGATTTTGTGCACCTCCATAACCATACGCATTATTCGCTTCTCGACGGTTTAACGAAAATCCCGGATTTAATCGGCTTTGTTAAAGATTCCGGCATGGAGGCGGTCGCGGTAACCGACCACGGCACGATGTCTGGCCTCGTCGAACTCTATAAAACTGCTTACGATAAAGAGATTAAGCCGATTTTAGGCATTGAGGCTTATGTCGCGGCGAGAAAACTGACCGACAAAGACCCGACCCATGATAAAGAGCGTTTCCATATCACGCTCCTCGCCATGAATAATAAAGGCTACGAAAACCTTTGCCGCATGGCGACTGAGTCCGAAGTGAACGGGATGTATTATAAGCCGCGGATCGACCACGAGCTGATGGAAAAGTATAACGAGGGCATCATCTGCCTTTCCGGCTGCGCGAGCTCCGAGATTTCCGTTTGTCTAAAAGAGGGCGATTATGAGCGCGCGAAAAAGCTAGTCGACTGGTACTCGAAAGTTTTTAAGGATCGTTTCTATCTAGAGATGCAGGACCATGGCCACCCTGATTCGCCGACTCATTGGGCTTCCCAGAATCGTATTAATGAAGGGCTCCAGAAACTCGCGAAAGAAACTGGCCTGCCGCTCGTCATTACTTGCGACGGGCATTACCTAAAACACGAAGACCAAGATGCGCACGAGATTCTACTTTGTGTCGGTACCGCCAGTAATCTTTCCGACCCGAACCGTATGTCGCTTAAAGATTTCGAACTCCACGTTATTCCGCCGGAGGATATTATTAAACGCTGGGGCAAAGATTTTCCGGAAGCGATCAGGAATACGAAACGTATCGCCGAGCGCTGCAACGTCGATCTTCAGCTCGGGCGGATTTTGATCCCGAAATTCCCAGGCATTCCGAAAGGCGATGACGAAAAGTCCTATCTTGACAAATTAGTATTTCGTGGTCTAGTATGCAGATATGCCGGGAAGACCGAGGAGGAAGCTGAAAAATTATCCGTCGAAGATTGCCGAAAGTTACTCGATCAGCCAGTTCTCGACCGCATCGATTACGAGCTTAAAACTGTCGATAAAATGGGTTATAATGGCTACTTCTTAATCGTCCAAGACTTCATCAACTGGGGTAAAAAACAGCGTATCGTTTACGGCCCAGGGCGCGGTTCGGCGGCCGGCTCGCTCCTCGCTTATGCTTTAAGAATTACTGAGTTAGACCCTCTAAAATACGACCTGCTTTTCGAGCGGTTCTTAAACCCAGACCGCATCTCTATGCCAGATATCGATACCGACATCCAGGACACTCGTCGCGACGAGGTAATTAAATATTGCACCGAAAAATACGGCCGCGGCCGGGTTTCGAATATTGTGACCTTCGGTAAAATGATGGGAAAAAGCGCGGTCAGGGATGTCGCCCGCGTCATGGAAGTTCCGTATGCCGAATCCGATCGTATCGCGAAACTCGTTCCGGATCCAGTCATGGGTCATCATGTTCATCTCCAGGATGCGGTCAAAGAAGACCCAGATTTAAAGCAGGAGTATGAAACGAACCCGACCGCGAAGGAGGTAATCGACTTCGCCTCCCAGCTCGAGGGCACGATTCGTTCGCATGGTGTCCACGCTTGCGGCGTCATCATCGCCCCGGACGATCTC
Organism: Candidatus Saccharimonadota bacterium; assembly: GCA_017404725.1. Classification (GTDB taxonomy): domain Bacteria; phylum Patescibacteriota; class Saccharimonadia; order Saccharimonadales; family Saccharimonadaceae; genus Nanosyncoccus. The sequence continues at coordinate 12,515 of JAFRBS010000022.1, forward strand.
GTAAAATATCTCCCGCTCGAAGTCGCCCGGAAAACCGGCGCAGACGGCGAGATGGTCCTCTCTGCCCAATTTCCGATGACCCAAGTCGAAGAGCTAGGCCTGCTTAAAATGGACTTTCTCGGTCTTTCGAACCTCTCGGTCATTAATAACGCCCTGCGCATGATTCGCAAAGTCTATGGCGACGACATCGATATGTACTCTGTTCCGCTCGACGATAAAAAGACTTTCGAGCTTCTTCAGCGCGCCGAAACGACCGGCGTCTTCCAGCTTGAATCTGCCGGCATGAAACGCTATCTGAAAGATCTGAAGGCCTCAACTTTCGAGGATATTATCGCGATGGTAGCGCTCTACCGTCCTGGCCCGATGCAGTTTATCGACAGCTTCATTCGCCGGAAGCATGGCAAAGAGCCGATCACCTATCTTCACCCCGGCCTAGAAAATTCCCTGAAATCGACTTATGGAATTCTGATTTACCAGGAGCAGTTCATGCAGATTTCGCGCGAATGGTGCGGCTTTACCGGCGGCGAATCGGACACTCTGCGTAAGGCGGTCGGTAAGAAAAAAATCGATCTAATGGCGAAAATGAAGCCGAAATTTGTCGAAGGCGCGCAGAAAGTCGGCGGCGCGACAAAAGAGCAGGCCGAAACTTTCTGGAACCAGCTCTTAGACTTTGCAAACTACTGTTTCAACAAGTCCCACGCCGCGTGTTACGCCTTAATCGCGTACTGGACCGCGTATCTTAAGGCGCATTACCCCGATGCTTTCATGGCAGCGCTAATGACGTCTGATATGCGCTGGACCGATCGCCTGGCGATTGAGATCGCCGAGAGTAAACGCATGGGCTTAAAAGTCCTCGGCCCAGACGTCAACGAATCGTACGGCGATTTCGGCATCGTTAAAGACAAGAAAACTATTCGCTTCGGGCTCTCCGGCGTCAAAAATATGGGCAAGGGTTTAATCGAGGATATCGTCATTCCGGAGCGCGATAAAAACGGGCCGTTTAAGTCGCCTTGCGATTTTAGTAAGCGCGTTAATTCCACAAAGTTTAACAAAAAATCTTGGGAGGCTGCGATCCAGACCGGCGCGTTCGATCGCTTCGCGAAGCCTGGTCAAGACCGCGGCAGCTGGCGTTCGGATTTACTATTCAACTTGGAAGCCATCCAAGGCTACGGAGCGAAAATCCAGAAAGACACCGCTTCGGGTCAGACGGATTTGTTTGGCGCGTTCGGCTCGGCTGGTGAGGTCCCAGAGCCAGAAATGAAGCCTGCGCCGACGAAAATCGATGAGAAGGAGATGCTTCTTGCCGAACGCGACTTGATGGGCCTCTACCTTTCTGCGCATCCGCTCGATAAGTATGACGTCTATTTCGAGGAGCAGACTCACCCGCTCTCGCTCGTCACCGCCGAAAATGATAATCGTGTTCTGACCGTTGGCGGAATTATTACTAATGTTCGCACGATTTTTACGAAAAAGAACGACAAAATGGCCTTCGTTAAAATTGAGAATAAAACTGGCGAGCAGGAAATCGTGGTCTTCCCGAAAGTCTTTGCCGAGCATGGCGCGAAGCTAGTTCAGGATAATGTCGTAAAAATCACTGGCACAGTTAACGCGCGCGATAAAAACGGCAACGTCGTTCCCGACGTAAAAATTCTTGCCGACTCTGTCGAACTAGTTTCTGACGATATCTTAAAGGGCTACGTTCCGACCGGTACGAAGTTGCCTTCCCCGAAGCCTGCCGCCCCGAAGCGCACCTGGACCCGCGCCACCCGGGTTGCCGGCGGAAACGGACGGACTGATGCCTCCAGGCGGCGTGCGGAGAGATTGTATTGCTTGGTCAAGGATCCGAACGACACCGGCGTCCTGTCGGAGATTAAGCACCTCTGCGACGATCACCCCGGCATCCAAGAAATCATCCTAGTCATGAAAGAAAACGGCGAAAAACGCGCCCTAAAGATGCCGTTTAAGATTAACGCGACCGAAGATTTAACTGCGCCACTAAAAAAGCTCCTTGGCGAAGATTGCGTTAAGCTAAAATAAGCTATTCTCCCTCCATGAGTTCGTAAAACGCCACCCCTGTAGCAACAGAGACGTTAAATGACTCCTTCGAGCCTTTCATTGGAATTTCAAAAATCACGTCTAAAAGTTCCAGTATCTCTTTAGAAATGCCATCAACTTCTTCTCCGACGACTAAAATCGCGCGTGAGGCGCCGTCTAAAGCCTCTTTACAAGAAGACAGCGGTCTAACCCTACTATCGGCAATATTGTTCTCTAAGCCTACGAGAACGCTTCCTGCGGCCTTTTCGCTTGACAAAAACTCTAAAATATCGTCTATAAACGCCACCGAAAGCGTCTTTTCCGCCCCTAGAGCAGTTTTCCCGATTTGGCGGTCCAATTTTTCGGCGAGATGTGGCAAAATCCCTGGACGAGCAGAACAAGGGGTAAAACCTGAACAAACTACAGAGGTCCCGCCAAAACCCTCGAACGTTCGCAGAATCGCCCCGACGTTATAGGTCGAGCGGATGTTATGTAAAACTAAGACAACTTCTGGGTCAGACATAGTAGAGAAATTATACCATAAAAAAGCCCGCAAGTCCAAAACTTACGGGCTAAGAGAGGATTCTAAATCGGCCATGTTATCTACGACGCAGATTACGGTTTTCCAGAACGCTTGAAGCTGGGCCATCTCGAATTTATTCCAGCCGAGATCGTAATGCGCATCGAGCAGTCGCCCGTCGTAAAACCACGACGCGGCGAGATACGGCAGAAATCCGATCGCCAATATGCCGATCGTTATCGCGATAATAAAGGGATGAAACCCAAACCCGAATACTAGGGCAGCTGTTACGATAAGCGCAAGACAGGCAATGTTCTTGGCCAGGATCCAAAAAAGGCCAACTTTGACTTTCCGGCGGATTGCCCGTTCGACAAATTTCTCGGTCCACTCTATCTCCTCAGCACATCCGAGATGTTCCTCGGCGATTTCTTCGAGACTCATCTCTCCGAGCGCACTTCCGAAATCCCATTGCTCGACGGCGTCTTTAAACCCTTTTTCGCGCCAGGCCTCTAAAGTTCCGTCAACATTCTCATGAAAAATCTTCATAGCGTCGTCAAAAGTTTCTTTCCTCTTAAAGGTCAGATCATAGATCTCTCGTATTGGATTCATATTCCTCACCTCCTAATGTACCAAACTCGCCACCAATTACGCCTAAATTATATCATTTTTTGTCATAAACCGCAAATTATAGTATAATGTTTCTTGGTAATAAGAGGACAAATATGGACAGATACGATCCAAAAACAATCGAAGAAAAATGGCAAAAAATCTGGGAAGAAAGTGAGGCCTTTAAAGCTAGCGACGACGAAACGAAGCCGAAAATGTATCTCGCAGAGATGTTCCCGTACCCTTCTGGGGCTGGCCTCCACGTTGGCCATGTCCGCAACTTTACCATCGTTGATGTCCTGACCCGTTTTTATACCCAGCAAGAGATGAATGTCCTCCGTCCGTTTGGGTATGACACCTTTGGTCTTCCGGCTGAGAATTACGCGATTAAAACCGGCACTGCCCCTCAGGACGTGACGAAGACCAATATTGCGAATTTCCGCCGCCAGGCTAAGCGTCTCGGCCTGGCGATCGACTGGTCGCGCGAGATTAACACTTCCGATCCGGAATATTATCGCTGGACCCAGTGGTGCTTCTTACAGCTCTACAAAAAAGGCCTGGCTTATCGTAAAGAATCTTATCAGTGGTGGTGCCCAGTAGATCAGACTGTCCTCGCGAACGAGCAGGTCGAAAGTGGTAAGTGTTGGCGTTGTGGTACCGAGGTCGAGAAGAAGAAAATGAAGCAATGGTTCTTCAAGATCACCGATTACGCCGACGAGCTCTTAAACGACGTCGACGCTCTCGACTGGCCAGAGAAGATTAAGACGATGCAGAAAAACTGGATCGGCCGCTCCGAAGGCGCAGTAGTAGAATTTGAAATTGCAGGAGGCTTGTCTGAGCCGAGTATGTCGGAGTTACGACGAGACTTAAGCGGCGCGGCCCCCGCGACGACCGCCCCTTGGGACGCGGAAGGCCGAAGGCCTACGGGCGGACGCGACCGCGTCTCGGCTGGACAAGCCGATGCAATTTCAAATACGATTACCGTGTTTACGACACGTCCGGACACGCTATTTGGCGCGACCTTCCTCGTCCTCGCCCCAGAACATCCACTAGTTAAGAAACTGGTCAATGACAAAACTCGCGAAGAAGTTGAAAAATACTGCGCGGACGCGATGAAAAAGTCCGAAATTGAGCGCCAGGAAAATAAGGAAAAAACTGGGGTCTATACCGGCTCGAACGCCATCAACCCGGCAACCGGCGAGGAAATCCCGATTTGGGTTTCCGACTACGTTTTGATGGGCTACGGCGAAGGCGCGATCATGGCTGTCCCAGCGCATGACGAGCGCGACTATGAGTTTGCTAAGAAGTTTGACCTGCCGATTAAAACCGTAATTGAAAAACCAGAAGACTCGACTGACGACGAAAAATGTTACCACGGTGAAGGTGAGCTCGTAAATTCTGGCCGCTTTGATGGCGTACGCTCCGAAGATGCTCGCGAGCAGATTGTCGCTTGGCTTGAACAACAGGGGCAGGGAAAGGCCAAAGTAACCTATCGCATGCGCGACTGGCTGATTTCTCGCCAGCGTTATTGGGGCTGCCCGATCCCTATCGCTTATGATGAAGACGGCAACGAATATCCGATCCCAGAAGACCAGCTTCCAGTCATCATCCCAGAGGTAGAAGACTATCAGCCAGACAACACTGGCCGTTCCGCCCTCGCGAAGGCTAAGGATTGGTTGACTTTCGAAATGGAAGTCGAGGATCCTAAGACCGGCAAAAAAGTAAAAAAGACCTTAACTCGCGAGACCGATACCTTGGATGGCTACGCTTGCTCAAGCTGGTATCTCTGGCGCTATGTTAGTCCGCATGATAAAGAACACGCTTGGAACCCAGACGCGATTAAATACTGGGCCCCGACCGATGTTTATGTCGGTGGCGACCACGCCGTAGCGCACCTCTTATACATCCGCTTCTGGGCGAAATTTTTTGCCGACCAGAAGCTCCTGCCGTTCCGCGAGCCGGTAAAAACCCTGCTTTATAACGGCTACATCAACGCTCCAGACGGCAAGAAAATGAGTAAATCTAAAGGCAATGTCATCGATCCGCTCGACGTTATCGATAGCGGTTATGGCGCCGATACTTTGCGTACCTACGAGATGTTTATCGGCCCATACGACCAAGACGCCGCTTGGGACACCAAGGCCATCGGCGGCGTCTACCGCTTCCTAAACCGCTGCTGGAGCTTGGTCTTTGATAACGGCGGCGCAACGCGGCAGGACCCCGCCAATGCCGTTATCAGAAACCAAACGATCAAGAAGGTAACCGAAGATCTCCATCGCCGCAGCTTCAACACCGCTGTCGCCGCCCTGATGGAATATGTCAATGAACTCTACAAACAGGGCGCAACAAACGAAGATTTGACGACCCTAGCGAAACTCTTAAAGCCATTTGCGCCACATCTCGCTTCAGAAATGCTAGAAAAATTAGAAGAAAATGATGTTTGGCCGACTTGGGATGAAAAGGCCTTAAAGGCCGAAACCGCCCTGGTCGTCGTCCAGGTAAACGGCAAACTCCGCGCGAAACTCGAAGTCCCGACCGATGGTCTTAAGGACCAAGAAAAAATCGAAAAACTTGCCCTAGAAGACGAAAACGTCAAGAAATTCGTCAAACAAAAGCCAAAGAAAATCATCTATGTCGAGCGCGCAAAAATCTTAAACATCGTCGCCTAAACCCTTCTTGACTTTTGCGAAATAAGTGCTAAAATAATATGCGCAGCAGTCGGCTTTACGGCCATGTTTTTAGACCTAACAAACTTACTTCCGGCCAAAACGGCTCCGGCTTGGTACAGGTTTGGCATACTCGCGCCGATGGCATTGATTATGCTGGTATCGATTATCGGATTCTTTCTCTTAGTAGGAGCCGTCCCCAGTACGGGGCTCGACAGCTACACTGAAAAATGCGTCCTATGTCTTGCGTGTCCAGCTCGAGCCTCCGCCGGAAGGCGTCAAAAACCCAGAGGATTTCGAAGAAGAGCCTCTGAAATTCGTCGGCACAGAAGCCTATAACTTCGTGTCCGAGATTGGCGACCGGGTCGGGGTCTCCGTTCTTCGCAGCTACGACAAGAAAAGACGCCTCTTAAAGATCCGCTACGGACTAAAATCCCCCGCAGACTAATCTGCGGGGATCGCACTTTTTAAGGCATGGTTGTAAATCGTTCGCACATATTTCGAGGGGGTGATTATATGAGACAAACGAATGAATGTTACAACATCACAAGAGCTTACGTCGGCTACCCGATTTACCGGATTAAACGGGGGCAAATCGCCGTGAGGTGGATCATGAACAGCACGGAGTTCGAAGAGGAAGAAATCCAGGAGATACCTCTGCGCGGTGACAAGGTCAGTCGTACAAAGGTCATCAAACGTTACGACAAAAAAGGTCGGCTCATCGAAAAACTTTTCCAGGCGCTATAACGCCACAAAAATCCCCCCGCGAAATCGCGGGGGATTTTTTAAGAGGTGTTTTTCGATAAGAACGGGACAACATCCTCGATAAATCGAGTATTATCAGGGATGTTGTTCCCGACTAGCCATCTGATACAATCGAGCTGAGACTCAGTAAGAATAAGCCCCAGCTCCTCGTCCTGAAATAGGACCGTAGGTAAAAGCGCCGAGTCCTCAGGCCCGATGGTCAGCTCCCCGAAGAAACACTGATACTCTCGCGTCAGCGAAATCGGAAAGCCTCCAGGCTTCCGCACCGTCGCCTCGACAAAGAATTTTTCTTCGTCTTCAGCGTCGTATGTGGTCGCCAGCCGCAAGGCGTCTTCGCAGTCAGGAAGCTCAGCCGAGACTTCCGCCGGGCCGTTCGCCGTCGTCGCCGAAGCGGAGATGTTAGTAAATCCCAACTTCTCCAGCTCAGAAACGAGGTTGATCGACACCATGCGCCCTTCGCGGACGTAACCGCCGGACTTCTCTGGCTCAGCCAAATCGCGTAGTCCAACGATCACGCTCAAGGCTTTGCCATCCGGCCCGACTTCAGCCTTGGCTTCGGTCGTCTCAGCAGGTGCCTCGGCAGCTTTAGTCTTCGCCTCAGCCTCAGCCCGTGCGCCCGCGAGCGCCTCCTCAGCATCATGCGCGTGCGCGGCCATCAACACCGCGATTATCGCCGTAACGCTAAGCAGCAGCGTCAGAACTCCGATTACGAGCCCAACGCGTACCGGCTGATGGGGTTTTCTGATAATCGACATATTATCACCCCACTTTCTTTACATCCGTGAAGACCCGATGCTGCAGCCGGCCTCTCGGAGACTCGGTGTCAAAGACCCGATACTCGAGCGCAGAAATTTTAATCTCTGCGCCGTCTTCGACTTCAGTGTACACCCCTTTCTCGACTTCGACCTTAAACTCGGTCTTCTCCGAGGCCTTGCAGGCGAGGATGTACTTTCGCCCGCCGAGAAATCCCGGCCGCGACACGATCTCATGCCTTAAGACCTTGCTACCATTAGTCTGGTAGGTCTTAAACTCGACCATGTCCGCCCCGAGTCTGTACCAAAGCATCTTTACCCGCATGGGGTTTGATGCAATGATTATGACGACGCCGACAGCCGCGACGATTAACGCCGCCAGCCCTACCCAGAAAATCCGGGAAATAAGGATCAGCCCCAGAACCAGGGCAACAAACGAAACAACACCTATTTTCTTTTTCATCTTTAGCACCTCCTCTGCCAGATGAAACACCTCTTATTTCAAACTACAAGAGGCCATGCCTTAGCCTCTCTTACCACCATTATACCACAAACAATATAAAAAGTCAAGAGTTGACACCTAAAGAATACGTGGTAAAATAGATAACAAGTTATTATACATTATTAAAAGGAGCATTTAAATGCCTGAACCTAAAAAACAGAGCAGCCCAAGGAAAACCGGCCTTAGAAGGAGCCATTTACGCCTGAAGCTTGCTCGTACAGTTAACAAGAAATCCCCGGTCAAAGCTTATGAGACCGCGAAAAAGACCCCTAATTTGAAGGTTAAAACCGTCAAGAAAGGTACAAAGAAGAAGTAATTATGGCCAGCAATCGACACCTCGGCAGAATTATCACCTTACAGAGCCTATACGAGCTCGAGTTTAGGAAAAAGGCGGGCGATGCCACAGTCGACCTGGACACGATTATTGCCAAAAATATCGAGCCTTACGAGAAGGCTCTCGGGGACACAGAGTTTGTTTACGCTCTGTCGCGCGGAGTTGCCGGAAAGATTAAGGAACTAGACGGCATTTTGACGCCGATTGCGCCGGAATGGCCGATTTCTGACATCGCCGCGATCGATCGCAACGTCCTTCGGATGGGCGTTTACGAGCTAAAATACTCTGGGGCGACCGTCCCCCCGAAAGTTGCTATTAACGAAGCCGTTGAGCTTGCGAAAGCTTTCGGCTCAGATAACTCCTCCAAGTTCATTAACGGCGTGCTCGGCACAGTCTTCCGTGAGCTTGGACTAGACGATACGAAGGAAGAAAATGAACAACCAGCCAAGAAATCAAATGAGAGTGGTAAAGACGCCAAAGCTGACGCGTCCAAGCCAGACGAAAAAGCCGAATCGCCAGCCGAACCAGAAGCGTAAAGTTCCTGAGGCGCTGCCGACGAAGCCGTATAAAGAATCGCCATTTTCGAAGCTGTTTCGCAAGAAGCCAGCAATTAAAGAGATCGTGCGCGAACCGACCTCTGGTGGGATTATTTTCCGCTTGAGCAAAGACCAGAAAGACATCGAAATTTTGCTGATCCAGGATTCGAAGAACCGCTGGACGATCCCGAAGGGACATATCGAGCCGGGCGAGAACGCTAAACAGACCGCGATTCGCGAAATCGGCGAGGAGACGGGCTTGCATCATATCTCAGTACTCGGTTGGCTCGGAAAAATCAACTTTAAATACCGCCGCGTCGATAAGTTGGTCTTAATGACGACCCAGATTTACCTCGTTCGCTCTCTGGACAACCACGAAGTCGCCCAGAAGGAAAAATGGATGAACGGAATAAAATGGTTCAGTTTTGCCGATGCGCTGGACGCGATTGAGTACGAGGACATTGAGAAACTGATGCTGATCGCGAAGAAGAAGATTCGCGCAGGAGAATTTTAAGGAGGGAAAATGCTTGACGCAACAGTAACTAGAGCACAAATTGAAGAATATCGCAAATTCGGCAGGGAAAAACTGGGCGCGGATTTTAAAGACATTAGCCTCCTGATTACCGCCCTGACCCATAGAAGCTTCGTCAACGAACACCGCAAGATCAGGGTCGACCATAACGAACGCCTAGAATTTCTCGGCGATGCGATTCTCGAAATGGTCGTAACAGATTATATCTACCGGAGGTTCAACCAAGACGAGGGCGTTATGACCGCTTGGCGCTCGGCCTTAGTTCGCACAGAATCAAACGCTGATGCCGGCGAGAAACTGGGGTACGAGCCCCTGATCCGCCTGTCGCACGGCGAAAAAGATGGCATTGTCGCGCGCGCCCGGACCTCGATTCTCGCAGACTGTTACGAGGCGATTATCGGCGCGCTCTATATCGACCAGGGCTACAATTTTGTGGTTGATTTTATTCATAAGCACACGATTTACAAGCTAAGAGGGATCATCGAAGACGAATCTTGGCGCGATCCGAAATCGTATTTCCAGGAGCTTGCCCAGCATTACGACGGTATCATCCCGCATTACCATACGCTTAAAGTCGAGGGCCCAGACCACGACCGAATCTACACAATCGCTCTGTTCGTCGGAAACCATAAAGTCGGCGAGGCGACCGCGCGCTCGAAGCAGAAAGCCCAGGTCGAGCTGGCGCAGAAGGGCGTCCGGATGTATAAGGCCGCCGGAAAGACCTTGCCGCTACATAACCTGGAAAATCTCTAGACTTTTCCTAGAGGATGTGCTATAATTAGGGCAGTTTAAGTAAATTAAGGAGAAATATGCTAGCAATTCGCATGCAACGTAATGGCCGAGCACATTACCCTGTGTATCGGATAGTCGTCCAAGAAGCGCAGCGTCATCCCCTCTCTGGGCGTGTCGTAGCTGAGGTCGGCAACTACAACCCCCATACTAAGGCCACGGTCTTAGACAAAGAAAAAATCGAGTTTTATTTAAGCCATGGTGCCCAGCCGTCTTCGCGCGTCGCGAGACTCCTAAAGGCGAACAAGGTCAAGCTTCCGGCTTGGGTCAAAGAGGCTACGAAGAAATCTGCCGTCGCGAAACACGCGGACAAACTTCGCAAAAACCAGCCGAAGGAAGAGGCGCCAGCCGAGGAAGCCCCTGCTGCTGAATAATCTTAAAAAAGAGCCTTGAACACGAGGCTCTTTTTTGTTATAATGGTAACGTATTACTAATAACTAATTTCGGAGAATGAATATGTCAACAATCGACCAACAATTCGTAGAATACATCGTAAAAACCCTCGTAAATAACCCCGACAAGGTAGAAGTTAGCCGAAAAATCGACGAAAAAGGCGTGCTTTTAGAGCTGACCGTCGATCCTGAGGACGTCGGCCGCGTAATCGGTCGCCACGGCATTACTGCCCAGTCCATGCGCACGCTTCTTCGCGCCCTCGGTACGAAAAACGACGCTCGCTATAACCTGAAGATTATGAACGACGAAGAGGGCCAGCCGCGACCTAGCTCCGCTGATTCGGCCGTTAAGGAAGCGCCTGCTGAGGAAAACGCCGCCCCGGCCGAAGCCGTATCGGAAGAAACTTTTGGCGACGACGAACCTGAGGAGAGCGCGACTTCCGACATCGCCGAGCGCACTCGCGCCGAACTCGCTGATTTAGACGATCTCGAGATTTAAGTCTAAAAGTTTAAAAAAGTCTAAAAAAGTACTTGCATTTTTAAAAACGCTCGTGTATAATAAAACCTAGGCTAACTGCGAGATTAGCTTATAAAGTTGAGAGTTTAATAGGTTCAAAAATCCGCCTCTAGACAGGTGGATTTTTGGATGAAAAGCCCCCGCGCTTACGCCACGGGGGCATCTTGGCGCTTCTTGCGCCGCTTTTGGGATTTCTCGATCTGTCGCATAGCTTCCTCATGTAGCTCTATTACCGAAATCGGGTTGCGCTTATGCCGCTTCGCTATCTTTCGATAAACCCGACGTGTTCTGCGATCAAACACGTTGTTTAAGAAGACGGTTATTTCGCGCTGACTCAGCCTCCCGAGACCTAGCTGGAAACTGAGCTCCGAAAGCTCCTCGGCCAGGCTCCTGTTCCGCCGGATTAGCGTATGCGTAAACTTCAGCTTCCGGCTGTCGTCATCGAGCAGTACCGCAAGATATTTTTTCGAAATCGCACAGATCTCCTCGAAAACATCCCAGTACCTCTTTACAAGGTTCGTCTCTCGCATCTTATCACCCCCTCATTCTCGCGAGTTATTTCCGATTATACCATAAAAAGAGCCCCAGTCAAGGGGCCCTAGGGTTTTTAGAGTTTTTGCGCTTATGCATGCGCTTATGCAACCTTGCGCATCAGCGCATGCAGTTCTGACATCGGTAGCAGCATATGCCTGCCAGCATAATCATTGACTAACTGGTCACATTGCCTCCGAAAAGCAGGATCTTCGTTGCTGAAGTCCTGCTCGAGTTGGCAACGGATCCCGTCGTCGAGACTCGGCAGACCGAGTACAACTGCTATCTCTGATAACGCGTTCATCGCGTCGTTTAGCCGCTTCGGTAAATAGCCGACGCGCCCGAACCGTTTACGCTGGTCGCGCATTTTTCGGCAAATCTTTGCGACTTCGCGAACCGCTTTCCAGTAGTTCGCAATCCATCTTTGCGCCCGGCGCTCGGCTTCGGTCGGCCGGGACTTTGACCTCTCGAACTCGGTCCGAAGGCCAATCAGGCCGAAGAAGTTAATGCCGCCGCCTATGCCGCAGACTTCGGCATATTCTTCCGGATGAAGAACTTCTTTGCCGCCGTCTGTGAACTCTATAACAACTTTTCCATCTGCAATTGTACTTAACATAAGATCACCTCCCAAATAGTAGACCTATAGTTACACTTACATTATACCACAAGCGTGATAAAAAGTCAAGTATAAGGCAACAAATCTGCCGCATGAAAAAGGGCCCCGTAAGGAGCCCTATCGTCGCGATTGTCTACCAGCGTGCACCCGGCAATATAGAGTATCTACCGGTATGATCTCGCCGGCTTCGAGGCAACGGTCGATTCGCCTCTGGTATTTCCGGCGAATCGCCGGATCCTTGAGGTCCTCTGTAACCTCACCTCTAGTGACAGAGTTGATAGCCCCGAACCCGAGCAGCTCCCCGGCCTCATCGAGCATTTGCCAAGCAAATTCGACGTCGTGCCAGAGACGACCTATGAACTGGCCGCGCCGTTTCTTCTCGGCGTAACTCGCAACCTTCTTCGTCAGGTTGTTCAGTTTCGCCCAGAAGACTTGTTCTCGGGTCTTGCCGTCGTAAAACAGGTACGGGCGGTTTTCTCGCCACCATTTCTCCTGCTCGGCGCTAAGCCTGATCGGCCTCGGTTTCTCAACCTCAGCGATCGGAGTCCGCTGCCTATCTTCGGCCTCGATCGGCGGCGCTACGTACTGATAGTAGACGTCCGGGTACATCATCCGGATTTCATTATCAGTCAGTATCTCGTCTGTTTCCAGATCGACGATTTCGCGATTATGCGCGCCGTACGTGTAAATGTTCCCCATATTTTTCACCTCCTAAAAGCGAAGCTACAGCTACTCTTTAATTATACCACAACCGCAATAAAATGTCAAGAGAAAACAGGAGCTAACTACAGGCGCTCAAGTCCGTTCTGAAGAGTAACTTCCGTTTTCCCGATATTTTCTCTTGCTTTTATCATCTTTTTGTGTATAATAAGGAATAAGAAGTAGTGTGTTGTATTTTTTGGGTGTACTCGAAACTGGCGAATTCAGGGTACGAAAATACAGCAGTATTCTTCGGCGCTAAAGAATATCAAAGCACTAATAATAAGAGGTAATAATGGCTACAAAGCAGAAGACTGATAGTCGCGTTCTGTTTACTGAAGGCGACAACGCCCTGCCGATTCCTGATCTGATTGCACATCAGAAGGACTCTTGGGCTGATTTTGTCGAGTCGGGCCTCCGCGAGGTATTTACCGAGCTGAACCCGATCGACGATTATACCGGACAGAAATTGTCCCTAAGGTTCAAAGATTACAAATTCCACGAACCAAAAGAAAATGAGCACGACGCAAAACGTAACCTCGCGACTTACGAGGCTCCGCTCCATGTCCAGGTTGAGCTCGAAAACAAAGTAACGGGCGAGAAGAAGGAGCAAGACATCTTCTTCGGCGACTACCCTTGGATGACCGACCGCGCAAGCTTCATCATCAACGGCACCGAGCGCGTCGTCGTTTCCCAGCTCATCCGTTCCGCCGGCGTTTTCTTCACTGCTGATAATATCGCAGGTCGAAACTACTACGGTGCGAAGGTTATTCCAGGTCGTGGCGCTTGGCTCGAATTCGAGACTGCCCAAAACGGCGCAATCTACGTTAAAATCGACCGCCGCCGCAAGATCCCGGTAACGACTCTTCTTCGCGCCCTTGGCGTTTCTAAGAAATCTGAAATTAAAGAGAAATTCGAGAAAATCGACACCGGCGAGATTAGCTACATCGACGCGACCTTAGAGCGCGACGGTACCGCCGGTCAGTCCGAGGCTCTTATCGAAGTTTACCGCAGGTTAAGACCAGGCGATCTCGCGACCGTTGAGAACGCGAAATCCATGATCGAAAAGACCTTCTTCGATTACAAACGCTACGATTATTCAGAGGTCGGACGCTACAAAATCAACCAGCGCCTTGGTTTTGATACCCCTAACGACAGCGCCCACCGCACTCTCCAGATGGAAGATTTGATCGCGATTATTAGCGAAATCATCCGCCTGAACAATACTCAGGAAGCTCCAGACGATATTGACTCACTCGCGAACCGCCGCATCAAACTTGTCGGCGAGCTCGTCCAGCGCCAATTCCGCCTTGGTATGCTCCGCTTACAGAGAAACATCCTAGACCGTATGTCTATGGCCAATGTTGATGAGGTTACCCCATCCCAGCTGATTAACGCTCGCCCGGTTACGGCGGCGGTCAAAGAGTTCTTCGCCAGCTCTCAGCTATCCCAGCTCATGGATGAGACTAACCCATTCTCCGAACTTGCCCACAAACGCCGCCTATCTTCGATGGGTCCAGGGGGCTTAACCAGGGAGCGCGCCGGCTTCGATGTCCGTGACGCCCACCCTACTCACTACGGTCGTATCTGTACCGTTGAGACTCCTGAAGGTGCAAACGTCGGTCTCGTACTTAACCTTGCGACCTACGCCCAGATTAACACCTACGGCTTCATTGAAGCTCCATACCGCGTAATTAAGGACGGCAAGGTAACCGATGAGGTCGTCTACGTAGACGCTGCCGAAGAAGAGAATATGATCATCGCTGACGCTTCGGCGAAACTTGATAAGAACGGCAAATTCGTCGATGCGCGTGTTTCGGCTCGTGTTAAGGGTGCTCCGGTTCAGGTCGAATCGAGCAAAGTTACCCATATCGATGCCGCTCACAAAGAGATTCTTGGCGTTTCCGCTAGCTTGATTCCATTCGTTGAGAAAAACCGTGTTGACCGCTCGCTCATGGCCTGCGCCATGCAGAAACAGGCGGTTCCTCTACTTCGCCAGGACAACCCAGTTGTCGGTACCGGTATTGAAGCAGAAGTTGCAAGAAACACTTCCCAGATTATCCTCGCTGAGGACAAGGGTGAAGTCGTTAAGGCTGATGGTGAATCTGTCATCGTTAAATATGACAAACTCGGCGAAAAAGAATACAAACTCACTCACTTCGAGATGACTAACGACTCTCGCTGCTACAATCAGCGCACAGAGGTCGCTCGTGGTCAGAAGGTTAAGAAGGGTGATATTCTCATCGAAGGTGCTTCGATTAAAAATGGCGAGCTCGCGCTCGGTCGCGACCTCCTCGTCGCCTTCATGCCATGGCGTGGTTATAACATGGATGATGCGATCGTCATCAGTAGCCGCCTGGTCCAGGATGATACCTTGACCTCGATCAACATCAAAGACTACGATGTCGAGGTCCGCGAAACTAAACTCGGTCCAGAGCAGGTTACCCGCGATATTCCTAACGTTTCCGAACATTCGTTAAGGCACCTCGGCGAAGACGGTATCGTCACTATCGGCGCCGAAGTCCAGAATGGTGATATCCTCGTCGGCAAGATTACCCCGAAGGGCGAACAAGAGCTCAGCTCCGAGGAGCGCCTGCTTCGCGCCATCTTCGGTGAAAAAGCCAAAGATGTCCGCGATACCTCCGTTCGAATGAACGGCTCCTCGACTGGTAAAGTCGTTGATGTCCGCGTTTATACTCGCGAACAGGGCCACGATCTTAAGGCCGGCGTCCTGATGCAGATTAAAATCTTCGTCGCTGAGATGAGAAAAATCGGCGTCGGCGATAAGCTTTCCGGTCGTCATGGTAACAAGGGTGTAGTTTCCCGCGTTCTCCCGGTTGAGGACATGCCATTCATGGAAGATGGTACTCCAATCGACGTAATTCTATCCCCGATGGGCGTGCCTTCTCGTATGAACCTCGGTCAGCTCTTTGAGATTCACCTTGGTATGGCCGCTCGCGCGCTTGGCTACAAAGTTGCAACCCCTCCGTTTAACGGGGTTTCCGACGAAGTAATCAGCTCCGAGCTAGAGAAAGCCGGATTCAGCCGCGACGGCCGCGTCCAGCTCTATGATGGTCTAACTGGTGAGCCATTTGAGGAAAGGACCTCTGTCGGCGTCATGCACATGTTGAAACTTCACCACATGGTTGATGATAAGATCCACGCTCGTTCTACTGGTCCATACACTATGGTTACTCAGCAGCCGCTCGGTGGTAAGGCTCAGAACGGTGGTCAGCGCTTCGGTGAAATGGAGGTTTGGGCACTTGAAGCTTACGGCGCCGCAACTATCCTTCAAGAGATGTTGACTATTAAGTCTGATGACGTCTATGGACGTGCAAAGGCTTATGAGGCGATCATCAAGCGCGAACCGATCGAAGGTCCAAAACTTCCGGAAGGCTTTAACGTTCTCGTTAAAGAGCTTCAGGGCCTTGGTCTGAAGGTTGACCTCTTAGACCACGGCGAATCGAGCGACGCCTCTGACGTAATTGAGGAGACCACTCGCGAGATCGAGAAGTCGGAAGACGACAGTTTAATTTACGCCCAACATCAGAAAAACAGCGAACTCGACATGGATAACATCGATGACGAGACCGCTGCGGAACTGATGGATGAGGACGAAGATGATATTGAGATAACAGAGGAAGACGATGATGGAACCGTTGACCTCGGGGAGGATTTCTAAAATGGCTTGGATGGACAATTTTATCAGCGCATCAGATTTCGACTCCATTAGGTTGTCAGTGGCATCTGCCGAAGACATCCTAAACTGGAGCTATGGCGAGGTCTTGAAGCCTGAAACTATTAACTATCGTACACAAAAACCTGAGCGGGATGGTCTTTTCTGCGAGCGTATTTTCGGCCCAACGAAGGACATCAATCCGCACGATTCGAAACTAAAAGGCGTACGTTCGCGTGAGGCGGCGGTCGACAAAGAGGGTAACCTCGTTACGAAGTCGATCTCTCGTCGTGAGCGCATGGGCCATATCGCCCTTGCCGCCCCTGTTGCGCACGTTTGGTTCATGCGTGGAACCCCTAGCGCGCTAAGTTTGCTACTTGATCTGACCGTCAAAAACATCGAGCGTGTGGTCTATTTCGCTGCTTATCTGATTACCGAGAGCGATGATGCGAAAATTGACCAGAAAATCGCCGATTTGGACGCTCAGACCGAAGCAGGCCGCCAGGCTATCCGCCTGCGCTATGAAGAGGCCGCTAAGGAGGAAGGCGCCGATGCTAAAGCTCTAGCGAATGCCGAGACTAAGGAGTTAGAGGAGCTAGAAACTGAGTACAACACGAATAAAACCACGCTCCAGAGCCTCAGAAAGGGCAACGTCATCTCTGAGGTCGATTATCGTAATCTCGAGGTTGAACACGAGGACTATGTAGAACTCGTGAAAGTTGAGATGGGCGCGACCGCGGTGAAGAAGATGCTTGACGAGATTGTCGTCGAGGACTTGATCGAGAGCCTGCGCGCCGAAGTTGCCGAGGCTAAGGGCCAGAAAGAAAAGCGCCTAACCAAGCGCCTGAAGCTGATTGAGGGTATGGAAGCTGCCGGCATTAAGCCGTCCGATCTCGTTCTCACAGTCGTCCCGGTCATCCCACCGGATCTTCGCCCGATGATTTCGCTCCCTGGCGGTCGGTTTGCGACCTCTGATCTAAACGATCTCTATCGCCGCGTGATTAACCGTAATAACCGTTTGAAGAAACTTCTTGATCTTAACGCTCCAGAAGTTATCTGTCGAAACGAAATGCGCATGCTCCAGGAAGCGGTCGACGCTCTGATCGACAACGCCGCGACTCACGGCAATCGCGCCGCGAACTCGACCAACGGTCGTAGAAAGCTCAAATCTCTGTCTGACCTCTTAAAGGGTAAACAGGGTCGCTTCCGCCAGAACCTTCTCGGTAAGCGTGTCGACTACTCTGGTCGTTCGGTCATCGTTGTCGGCCCAGAGCTAAAACTTAACGAATGTGGTCTGCCAAAACAGATGGCCTTAGAGCTCTTTAAACCATTCGTCATCTCTTGGTTGATGGAAAACGAGCACGCCGCGAACATCCGCGCCGCGACTCGTATGATCGAGGCTAACGAAAACATCGTTTGGGACGCCCTCGACGAAGTAATTAAGGGGAAATACGTTCTTCTTAACCGTGCTCCGTCGCTTCACCGTCTCTCGATCCAGGCTTTCCAGCCAAAACTCATCGATGGTAAAGCAATCCAGCTCCATCCGCTCGTTGCGACCGGCTTTAACGCTGACTACGATGGTGACCAGATGGCGGTCCATCTACCTCTGTCCGCTGACGCTCAGGCTGAAGCGCGCGAATTGATGGCTGCCACTAAGAACCTTTTGAAGCCTGCTGATGGCGCTCCTGTGCTTTCGATTTACCAGGATGTCGTTCTCGGTATTTACTACCTAACCTACGACAAACCAGGCACTTCGACCGAAGAGGTTAAACCATATAGCTCGGTTTACGAAGCTGAAATGGCTTACGACCAGGGTTTGATCCATCTCCAGACCCCGATCCGCGTATTTGCGAAGAAGGAAATCAGAGAAACCACTCTCGGCCGCGTCATCTTCAACGAAGTTCTACCCGAAGATTATCCGTACGATAACTCGGTTCAGACCTCTAAGCAGCTAAAGAAAGTCATGGCGGACATTTTCGACCGTTATGGCGCTGAAACTACGGTTAAAATCGCTGACGCGGTCAAAAATCTTGCCTTCGAATACGAGACTGTCGCCTCTGTTTCGACCGCAAAAGATGATTACCCGACTTACCCTGAGATCCAAGACTTCTTGGCTGAGGGCGACGGTAAGACTGCGCTGATCCAAGAGCAGTTTGACCAGGGCCTCATTACCGAGGAAGAGCGCTACGGTTTGACCGTTAAGAACTGGCGCGAAATCGACGATAAGATTTCCGATTTCCTAAAGAGCAAGCTTTCCGAAATGGATACCGACATCGCCGTGATGGTTAACTCCGGCGCTCGTGGTTCCGTTTCGAACATCAAGCTCGCCTCCGCAGAGATTGGTATCATGGTCGATATTAACAACAACGAAATCGAGCTCCCGGTTAAATCTTCGTACAAGGACGGTTTAAACACGCTTGAATCCTTCATCGCGACTCGAGGTGCACGTCAGGGTCAGGTTTCCACCGCGCTTCGTACTGCGGACTCTGGTTACCTTACCCGCCGTCTCGTTGATGTGGCCCAGGATGTCTTCACGACCGATGAAATCGCCGAAGATCCAGGCTTCACTGTCTATAAGGAAGAGGTGCGCGAGGCTGGCGTCGAGTTCTCCGCTTGGATTTCTGGCCGCTATACCGCGCAACCAGTCCCAGGTTACCTCGAGGCTGATCAACTAATCACCCCTGAAGTCGCCGAGAAGATCGAAGACGATCCGAAGGTTACTGAGGTCACGATCCAGTCTATCCTCACCACTACCGCTAAGGGTGGCATTCCACAGAAGGCTTACGGTATCGATATGGCGACCCGTGAATTGGTCAAACCATATCAGCCAGTCGGCGTTATCGCTGCCCAGTCGCTTGGTGAGCCTGGTACCCAGCTTACCCTTGATACTAAGCACGGTTCCGGTGTTGCGGGTTCTGGTGCGATCGCTCGCGGTCTTCCGCGTGTTGAGGAGCTTCTTGAGGCCCGTTCGCCGAAGGGTCAGGCGTGGATTTCCCCTACCGACGGCGTCGTCGAGGTTTGGGAAGATGGCAACCACTATGTCGTCCAAATCACCCCTGAAACTGGTAAGCCAGAGCGCATCGAACTCGAAGACCGCACTGCTCGTGTCAAAGACGGCGCCGATGTTAAGGCTGGCGATATTATTGCTTCGAAGGCTAAGGGCGCTTCGCCGATTAAGGCTAAATACGACGGCAATGCCCAGCTCGTTGAAGGCGCGATTATTCTCGTCGCTAACGCTGGCACCCCTGTTCGCGTAGAGGTTCCAGGCGACGCTGAGCTCGTTGTAAAGAGCAACGACTCTATTAAGGCTGGTGATCGCATCACTACCGGTTCTTTGAATCTTCAGGATCTCTTGAAGTACAAGGGCCGCGAGGCTACCGCGCGCTACATTATGAACGACGTCCTTTCGGTTTACGCCGCACAGGGCCACGAAATCTCCAGTAAACACCTTGAGATTATCGTTCGCCAGATGTTCAGCCGCGTAATCATTGATGAGGCTGGTGATTCTAGCTTCGTCATGGGCGACATCGTCTCTGAAACTGCCGTTGAAACTGAGAACAAGGAACTCGAGGAAGAGGGCAAAGCTCTCGCCGAGTACACCCACCTTCTCCTCGGTATCACCAAGGTTTCGATTTGGTCCGATTCGTTCCTCTCTGCCGCGTCCTTCCAGGATACGACTCGCGTGCTTATCAACTCGGCCATCTCTGGTCGTGTGGATCACTTGCACGGTCTGAAAGAGAACGTCATCATCGGCCGCAAGATCCCTGTCGGTACTGGCGCCATCCCTCTCGCCGAAGAGGTTGAAAACGCGCCATCCGAACCGACCGCCGAAGACGTCGAAGGCGTCTAAAAACAAAATAGATAAAAAACAAGCCCGAAAAGGGCTTGTTTTTTATCTCAGAGTATGCTAAGATAAAAATAGTATATTCTAATAAGTAGGACATACCGCTAGACGCAAGATGTAAGTCTGGGTGGTTTGGCCATTGCCGAAAAGCGATCGCCACTCCCGAAGGAAACTGCTCATAAGTCTAGTTTCAGTCATGTTTTGGACCCTTTTCTAGTCCTACGGGGAACAAAACAGGGCTAAAGAATATCACTAATATTAACGAAAGGAAACAGATGCAAGTCATCCTAGGCACCAAAGTTGGTATGACCCAGATCATCGGCGAGGATGGTATCGTGACCCCTGTTACGATTATCCAAGCTGGCCCGGCTACTGTGACTCAGATTAAAACTGTCGAAAAAGACGGTTATAACGCAGTACAGCTCGGTTACGGTCAGGGTAAGAATCTGAGCAAGGCGGTTTCCGGTCACGCCAAAAAGGCCGGAGAAAATCTCAGCCCTAAAGTCCTGAAGGAGTTTAGAACTGAGGAGGCTCCAGAGGCTAAACTCGGCGATGTCCTGACGGTTGAACAGTTCAACCTCGGCGACAAAGTCACTATTACTGGCACCTCTAAGGGTAAAGGTTTCGCCGGTACAGTTAAGCGCTGGAACTTCATTGAGTCCCGGAATACCCACGGCTTTAAGGGGAACATCCGTCGCGTCGGTTCGATCGGCTCGATGTACCCACAAAAAGTCTGGAAGGGCAAGAAAATGCCGGGCCGTATGGGCCACGATCAGGTTACCGTTAAGAACCTCGTCGTTGCTTATATCGACAAAGAAAACAATCTCCTCGGGGTTAAGGGCGCAGTCCCTGGTCCGAAAAAAGGAGTAGTAAGCGTGGAGGGAAAGGAGTAATATGGCACTAGATAAAGACATTTTCTCTCTAGAAGTTGAGAATCACGAACTACTAAAACTCGCTTACGACGCTTACCTTGCTAACTCTAGAAGCAGCCACGCGAAAACTTTGAAGCGCGGTGAAGTCAGAGGTGGCGGTAAGAAACCTTGGAAACAGAAAGGCACTGGTCGCGCTCGTTTCGGCTCGACGAGAAACCCTATCTGGCGCCATGGTGGTGTTGCCTTCGGCCGCACCGGCGAGGAAAACTTCGAAAAGAAACTCAGTAAGACCTCTAAGCGTGTCGCTGTTCGCCAGGCCCTAAGCCTCCAGAACAAAGACAAGAAAATCGTAGAGATTGCTGATTTCGCCGTTAAAAACGGTAAAACTAAGGAAGCTTTGAAGAATTTTGAAACCGCAAAGGTTTCTCTAAACGGCAAAGTTCTCTTGGTCATCCCAGAAAAAACCGAGCTAATTCTTCGCGCTACGAACAATTTGAATACCGTCAAAATCGTTCGTCCTACTTATTTGAACGTCTTTGACATCTTAAATGCTGACAAAATCGTCATCAGCGAAAAAGCTATGCCAGAACTTAAGAGCTGGCTCATCGGAAAGGAGGAGAAGTAATGGCTACTAAGACTACCGCTAAGGTTAAAAAAGTCGAAGAGAAAGCTACGCCTAGCATCATCTCCGCTCCGCGTGTAACTGAAAAAACTTATTCCGCACAGGTTGATCGCACCTATGTCTTCGAGGTCCCAGCGAAAGCTTCGAAACAGGCCGTCGCTAAAGCCGTTGAAGAAGAGCACAAGGTCACCGTCACCTCTGTTCGTGTACTAGTTAGAAAAGGCAAGAAAACTCGTTTTTCTCGTGGCAAACACGCCTATCCTGGTACGACTTATCGCCAAGATAAGAAATATGCCTACGTTACCCTAAAGGAGGGCGACAAAATCAAGGTAGAGGCTTTCGAAGAGGCTAACGAAGAGATGGCTAAACAGGAAGCTGCTGCGAAGAAAACTGATAAGAAAGCCGATAAGGCTGATAAGAAATCCGCAAAGACCGAAGAAAAGACCAAAAAGTCTTCGGAAAAGAAAGGAGATAAGAAATAATGGCAATTAAAGCTTATCGCCCGACTACCCCTGCGCAACGCCAGAAAACGACTCAAGATTTCGATCAGATCACCACTAAAAAGCCGATGAAATCTTTGACCATGGCGAAAAAGCAGAATGCTGGGCGCAACAACAGCGGTCGTATTACCGTTCGCCATCGTGGCGGCGGGGTAAAACGCCACTACCGCATCCTGACGCATAATTTGCCGAAGGATCTGACGCTAACGATCGAAGAAATCGAGTACGATCCAAACCGCAGCGCACGCATCGCTCGCGTTAAAGATCAGAACGGCGTTTACTACTACGTTCTCGCTGATACGAATATGAGAAAAGGCAACAAATTCACTACCGGCGACGAAGTCGCTATCGAGGAGAGCAACCGTCTTCCACTAGAGAACATCCCGGTCGGTACTTTCGTTTATGCGATTGAGCTTACTCCGGGCCGCGGCGCACAGATTGCTCGCGCTGCTGGAACTTCTGTCCAGCTCATGGCGAAGGAAAACGGCTACGCTACCTTAAAGATGCCATCTGGTGAAATGAGAAAAGTTCTACTTTCCTGCCAGGCATCCATCGGTACTGTTGGTAACGTTCAACATCAGAACATCAAGCTCGGCTCCGCCGGTCGTGTTCGCCGCAAAGGCATCCGCCCGACCGTTCGTGGTGTCGTAATGAACGCCGCAGACCACCCACACGGTGGTGGTGACGGTGGTCGCCACGGTTCTGGTAAAGCGCCACGCACCCCTTGGGGTCAGCTCACGCTTGGTTACCGCACTCGTCGTAATAAGAAAACTAATAAGTATATCGTGCGCAGTCGCCACGAAGGAAAGAGGAGATAGTCTATGGGAAGAAGTCTAAAGAAAGGCCCATTTGTAGACGTTAAGCTACAGAAGAAAATCGAAGCTCTCTCCGCCGACGATCGAACTGTGATTAAAACTTGGGCGCGCTGCTCGACTATCTCTCCAGAGATGGTTGGCCGCACTATCGCCGTCCATAACGGTAAAGTCCACGTCCCAGTTTTCATCAGCGAAAATATGGTCGGTCATAAACTCGGCGAGTTTGCTCCAACCCGTAAATTCCGTCGCCACGGCGGTAAGAAAGCTGCAGAGGGAGGTAAGTAATGGCTGATAATACTCACTTTGCACACGCATACATCAAAGGGGTAGATAGCATGCCAAGAAAAACTGGCATCGTCGCTAGCCTCGTTCGCGATCGCTATGTTGCTGACGCTATCGTTATCTTGGAAAACACCCCACGCCGCGCTGCTCGCCCAGTCTTAAAGGCGATCCAGTCGGCGAACGCTAATCTGTTAAATGGCAAAGCTACGATCGATCCAAAGACCGTACGCATCGCTCGCATCTCGGTTACCGCTGGTACGCGCATTCGCCGCTACAAACCAGCTTCCCGTGGTCGCGCCTTGCCGTTTGAGAAAGTTTCTAGCAACATCTTTGTAGAGGTTGCTGGCGAAGAAAAAGCCGCTAAGAAGCCGGCCGCTAAGGCAGAAGCCAAACCAGCCGCTAAAGCTGCGGACAAGAAGGAGGAGAAATAATGGGACAGAAAGTAAATCCATTATCTTATCGTCTTCAAGTCAGTAAAGATTGGTCTTCGAAGTGGTTCACTAAGAAAGCCGACTTTCGCCATTGGCTAGTCGAAGACATTAAGATCAGAGAAACGATTGAAAATCGCTTCAAATCCCGCCCGACTATCGCTAAGATTAACATTGAGAGAAGCAGTAATCTGACTACGATCACGATTTTGACCAACAAAGCCGGTGCTGTCATCGGTAAGCAGGGCGCAGGCATCAATGAACTGAAAGCTGAGCTCGAGAAATTCGTTTCCCAGCCAGTTCGCCTGAACGTTGAAGAAGTTAAAAAAGCTGAACTTTCCGCTAAATTGGTCGCCGAGAACATCGGTTTCCAGCTCGGCAAGCGCATGAACTTCCGCCGCGCCGTTAAAATGGCCTGCCAGTCCACTATGGCTGCCGGGGCTAAGGGCGTGCGCATCGAAGTTTCTGGACGTTTGAACGGCGCAGAAATGTCTCGTCGCGAGAAGTTTATTGAGGGCTCGGTTCCTCTACATACTCTCCGCGCCGACATTGATTTCTACTGCCACCACGCCCAGACCGTCGCCGGCATCGTAGGCGTTAAAGTTTGGATCTATAAGGGGGAGAAATAATTATGGCTATTTTAACACCTAGAAAAACCCCGCATCGCAAGGTGCGCAAAGGCAAGAATAACGGCATCGCTACGCGTTGCAACTCCGTCGATTTCGGCGAATGGGGCTTAATGTCGCTCGATAACGAGCGCGTAACCTCCCGCCAGATTGAGGCGGCGCGTCAGTCGATTACCCGCTACATTAAGCGTGGCGGTAAAATCTGGATTCGCATTTTCCCGCATACCCCTGTTACCAAGAAGCCTCTTGATGTGAAGATGGGTGGCGGTAAAGGTGAACCACAGTACTATGTTGCGAAAGTTAAAGCTGGGACCGTGATGTTTGAGCTCGCCGGCGTGACCGAAGAACAGGCTCGCGAGGCGCTTCGCCTAGCATCCCATAAGCTTCCAGTTCGTTGTAAGATTATTAAGAGAGAGGAGTTTTAACATGGCACAGACAACTCTTACTGGCGTCGTTACCTCCGACAAGCGTGACAAGACGATTACCGTCTCTATCGCCTCTCGGGAAACGCACCCGCTCTATCGCAAGCAGTACACGAAAACTCGTAAATATACTGCACACGATGAGAAGAATGAAGCCAAACTCGGCGATCGCGTCGAAATCGTCGCTTGCCGCCCGTTCAGCAAAACCGTTACCTATAACCTGGTCAAAATCGTTGAGCGTGCCCACGGCAGCGTCGAGCTAAAAGATAACGTAATGGAGGCGGAGCTTCCTGAGAAGGAGGTTAAATAAATGATCCAGCAGGAAACTAGATTAAAAGTCGCAGATAACAGCGGCGCCAAAGAACTTGGCGTAATCCGGGTCCTTGGCGGAACTCGCGCTCGTTACGCTCGCGTTGGCGACGTCGTCACCGCCAGCGTCAAAGACGCCTCCCCAACCGGCAACGTTAAGAAAAAGGCCGTCGTTCGCGCCGTAATCGTTAGAACTCGCGGCCAGATTCGTCGTCCAGATGGCTCGACCATCCGCTTCGACGACAACGCCGCCGTCCTGATCAACGACGATAAGACCCCTAAAGGTACGCGTGTTTTCGGGCCAGTCCCCCGCGAGTTGCGCGACCTCGGATATTCGAAGATTATTAGCTTAGCACCGGAGGTACTCTAAATGGCACAGAATTTGAAAACTGGCGACACCGTTAAGGTCATTTCCGGCGATAACAAGGGTAAAACCGCTAAAATCGTCAAAATGGACAAGAAAAACGGCAAGGCAATGCTCGAAGGTATCGGCATAGTCGAACGCCATATGAAGAAAACGCAATATAACCCTCAGGGCGGAAAGAAGAAAGTCCATGTCGGCATCGATCTTTCTAACCTGAAAAAAGTTACGGAGGGTAAGAAGAAATAATGGCAGAGAAGAAATATACCCCAAGATTAAAGGCGTTATATAACGATAAAATCGTCAAAACTCTTGAAAAAGAGCTAAAACTAGATAACGTCAACCAAGTTCCGAAGCTCGAGAAGGTAATCGTCAGCTCCGGCGTCGGTAAAAAACGCGAAGATAAGCGCTTTACCGAGACCGTCGAGCTAACCTTGGCAAAGATTACTGGCCAGGCGACGACTTCTCGCCTCGCGAAAAAATCGATCGCGACCTTTAAGATTCGTGGCGGCATGGGTGCGCCGATTGGCTATCTGACGACGCTCCGAAACGACAAGATGTACGAGTTCGTCGATCGTCTGATTAACGTGGCTTTGCCGCACGTCCGCGATTTTCACGGTGTTTCGCGAAAATCGTTCGACGCACAGGGTAACTACAGCCTCGGCCTGACCGAACAAACCGTCTTCCCAGAGATCACCTTCGAAGACGCGAGCGTTCTCCATGGCCTTGAAGTTACCTTTGTTATTAAAAATGGATCTAAAGAAGGGAGCATGAAGTTGTTAGAACTCTTTGGGATGCCGTTTGAAAGGGAGGAGAAATAGTATGGCGAAGAAAAGCGCAGTTCTCCGTGACCAAAAACGGCAGAAAATGTACGAGAAATATAAAGCCAAGCGCGAAGCTTTGAAGGCGGCGGGTGATCTTGAGGGGCTCCAGAAGTTGCCTCGAAATTCCAGTCCAACTCGCCTTAAAAACCGCGACCTCTTGGACGGTCGTCCGCGCGGTTATATGCGCCGCTTCGGGCTTTCCCGTATCAATTTCCGTGAAAAAGCAAGCAAGGGCGAAATCCCTGGTGTAACAAAGAGTAGCTGGTAAGGAGAAAGGAGAAGATTATGTCATTACAATCAACAGATCAAATCGCAGATTTAATCACCCGTATCCGCAACGCTATGATGGTGGGGAAGACCGAAATTCGTGTCCCAACTTCGAAGCTTAAAGTTGCCGTTGTAGAGGTCTTAAAGAAGGCCGGCTATATCGACGACTATAAGATCGAGAAGGCCGAGCCGCGCGGGATCTTAAACGTGAAGATTAACGCCGAGGACACGCCGGCCCGCATTACCGAGATTTCCAAGGTTTCGAAGCCTGGTCGCCGGATTTATACTTCGGCGGAAGACATCCCGGTTATTAAATCCGGCCGCGGTATCGTGATTATCTCGACATCGAAAGGCCTGATGACCGGCCGCGAAGCCAAGAAAAACCGTCTTGGCGGCGAAATTTTAGTAAAAGTTTACTAAAATAAGCATAAAAATTTAAAAAATTGGCCCCAAACAGGGGTCAATTTTTTGTGCAAAATGCTTGACTTTTAGTCTGGGTGGTATATAATTAAAAGTATATCAATTAATTTTTGTAGAGTGTTGAGCTCTACGAAAGGAGAAAAGGTTATGAATAAATCAACCAAAAACTTCGGGTACGGTTTCTCGGCCTTAGCGCTCGCGCTGAGCTCGGTAAATCTCCCGGCGATTCTTGGTACTGCCTCGGCTAGCGCGGCTGATTGTCCGACGGGCAGTGAAACCGTCGACGCAACTTGTGTCTACACGGTAAAAACCGCTGCTGCCTTCAAAGAAGTCGCAAGCTCGGCGGCTATCGATGAGAAAACGACGGTAATCAAGCTCGGTGCAGACATCGACACGACTACAGTCGAAAACGGCGCAGTCTTCGCTACTGCTAAGACCATCGATCTTAACGGCAAGACCCTTACTGGCGGTCTGACGATTAAGAAAGGCGCGAACGTAATCGTTAAAGATTCTTCCGCTAAGAAGACTGGTAAAATCGTTGCGAACGGTGCAGTTGTTACCGTAAACATCGAACAGGGTGGTAACGCCGCCATCGAACTTATGGCTGGTAACTACTCTGGTACTACTTTAGTATCCCGTTCTGGCGACACGCTTGGTGGCGAGAGAGTTACGATCTCTGGTGGTGACTATACTAAGGTTGCCGCTTTGACCGACGGAACTGATTACGCTCGCTCGATTCTTCTTGCGGGTAATGTTTCCGCTGGCGTCTTCGCTGCAAGCCCGATCGACTACGTCGATAACGCTGCGCAGAACGTCGTTTCCGACGGCACTCATTACGCAGTTGCTGCTAAGACCACGCTTAACACTACCATATCAGCTGACGGTACATACAACAACGGTGGCGACGAAGAAGAAGCCCTTCTTGGTACGCTTACCTATAGCAATACCCCTGTTGAAGACACTTACAAGATCAGCAGTGCTCTTAGCTACACCGTCACTACCGAAGATGAGGATGGCGAGGCAGTTGAGGTTGATTTCGATAATCTCTTTGTCCTAGGTGACGCTACCGTTAACAAAGACACTAAGACGACCACTATCCCTGTCTCTGTTAAGGAAGGTGCTCCGGCTGGTGCATATAAGTTAACTGTTAAGACTTCTGACATCGCTAAAGAAGCCGCTAACGTAAGCTCCGAAGAATTTGATGTCACTATCGTTGACGCTGCTGAGCAGCTTATCGGTGATTTCTTCATCGCTAAAGGCGCAGAGGATCAGGCTGTCGTAATCGACACCGACGCGGTTGCTGAATTCATCGAAGCGCAAGGCTTTACTGGTGTAACTTACACTTCGAGCAACGCTGGCAAGGTAGCTGTTGACGCTAACGGCCAGGTTACGGTCAAGGCTGGCGCTGAGGGTG
The DNA here is from genome assembly GCA_017404725.1 of Candidatus Saccharimonadota bacterium. GTDB lineage: Bacteria > Patescibacteriota > Saccharimonadia > Saccharimonadales > Saccharimonadaceae > Nanosyncoccus. Next base: position 40,988 of record JAFRBS010000022.1, read on the forward strand.
TTTACACGATTACCGCTAACTTTGATGATGCGACCAGCTTCTCTTACAAGGTTAACGTTCTCGATACGACCGCAGTCGTTACTATCGCTGACGTAACTGACGAAGATGCTATCGTCGAAACAGATCTCGGCACCTTCACGGGTTGGGCCGACGCTACTATTAGCGACAAGGGCGAGACTACCTTTGAAGACAAGTATGATGGTGAGCACACCTGGGATCAGGAATACACGAACACCGTATTTACCCCATCCTCGAACGTTGGTACTTCTACCCGTACTTACACCCACAGCGGCGCTATCGCTACTTTGAACACCGAGACCAACAAGATCGAGGTAAAGAAGAACAGCAAGATCGAAAAGACCGTTAAGGTCTACACGGTTAAACTTTCGAAGTCCGAAGTTGCTTTGAAATACGACGCTACTAAGCCAGAAACCTTGGATCTTACGACCCTCGCTTTGGCTCCTAGCGACGTAGCTGTAGCAGTTGCTCTTGACGAAGCTGGTGATCCAGCCGCTACGGCTAAGGTAGACGACGAAAGTCCTGCCAGCAACGTTAAAGCTGCGCACGCAAAAGCTACGGATACCTTCGAGGTTACCTTTAGCGCTACTGGGGCCGCGAATGTTGTAGCTCCTTTAACCGTTTCGACTTACGCTGAGTCTGAAGACCCAATGGTTGCTGAAGCTGATGCTATTCAATACGTTGAAATCGGCAACAGCGTAACCAGCACCACCGCGCTCAACCAAATCGGTTCGGGCAGCGAATTCGAAACCAGCACCGACGAAGCTACTGTTAACGACGCTAACAAAGTTGTCTATAACGGTACTAAGAACGGTTCCGAGAAAGTCACGATCAGCGAAGTTCTCGGTGGCCAGACCATCAACACCGGTACTATCGAATATCGCACGGTTGGCCTCGACCTAGAGACTGACAGATATGTCAAACCAGGCGAAGCTTTGACCCTCACGGCTGAAGAGCTTACCGAAAACTACGGTAGCGTAAAGGTTAGCACTACTGACGCTCTAGCTACTAAGAACTCTGACGGTTCGTACACCTTTACTTCTAGCGCTAAGGCTGGTGAAACCTACACCATCACCCTCTCTGACACGCTTGACAAAGACGTACGCGCAAAGATCGGTCACGACCTAGCAGACAAGACCATCACAGTCCACGTCGATGACTACTTCATCACCTCGACCGAAGATTCCTTCGTTATCGAGAGCGGTGAGACCTCTGATTCGTTCAAGGTCGAAACCAGCGACAAGAAATTACCAGACTACGAAATCGTTGATTCCCAAGATCAGGCCGCAGCTGGTATTACTCTCGAGCAGGTTTCCTTCGCTAGCGGCGTAACGACCTACAAGATTAAGACAACTGCTGCTATGCCTGGCAACTACACCGTTAAATTCGCGCTCAAAGACAATCCTGTCGAGACCGTTGAAGTTAAGGTTAAAGTTACCCAGCACGTTACTATGCTCCCAGATGGCATCTACACTATCGCCAGCATCATTGATGAGAATGCAGTAATCGATATCCCTGGCCAGAGCAAGAACGACGGCGCAAGCGCTCAGGTTTACAAAGCCAACGGCACCCGCGCACAGCAGTTCTCCTTCACCAAGGATGAGGACGGTTTTTACACCATCCGCAACCTCGCTTCCGGTAAGGTCCTCGAGGCTACTGCTACTATCAACAATGGTGACGTCCAGCAAAACTCGATCAACGGTAAAGACAACCAGAAATGGGCTATCTTACTGAACGTCGACCCAGTAGAGGATGGCGATCCGATCATCTCCTTCACCCTCGCCTCCAAGGCTGATGAAAACTACGTCATCGACCTTCCAGGCCGTGGTACGAAGAACGGCACCAACGTCCAGGTCTACAAGGCTAACGACACTGTCGCTCAGAAGTTCACTATCGCTCGTGATGAGAGCTTTGACGAAGATAAAATCGGTAACGCTCTTGACGGCAAGACCTACAAGATCCGCAGCACGAAGAATACCGACATGGTACTCGACGTCGCTGGCCGTAGCAAAGAAAACGGCGGTAACGTCCAAGCCTACGAAGGCTACGATCCTGAAGACGGTGTAAACGTTGCTCAAGCCTTCACCTTTGAATGGGTCAACGATAACAACGAAGGCTTCTACGTAATCCACACCAACACCGACGAAGGTACTGATCGCGTACTCGACGTCGCCAACGGTGGCACCGCTAGCGGTAGCAACGTCTGGCAGTACAAGTACAACGGTACTCTCGCCCAGAAGTGGATCGTCAAAGAAGTTGGCGACGGTAAGTACTCGTTCCAGTCGGCTCTGAGTGGTCTCTACCTTGACCTCGCGAACAATCCGTTCACGGTCAACAACGGTTCGAACCTCCAGACCTATACTGGCAACGGTACAACCGCTCAAATCTTCACCCTCGACGAAGTCGACGAGTAAGATCGCACTTCTCCCAAGGCGTAGCGCCACCAAGGCGCCCGCCTAGCACCCAAAAAGCCCCCTCTCCGAAGGGGCTTTTTGGCGCCCCCGCCCCGAAAAACCCTTGCAAAAAATGTGCCCATTCCGCTTATGTTGTAAAATTTACATCATTTTGCCGGAAAACGCTTGACTTTTAACGGGAAGCGTGCTAGAATAAATAAGTTAGTTTAAAAAAGTCTTGAATTTTCGGTGGGGATTCAATCTGATGATTTTCTGACGACAATTCGTTAAGAGGCTTTTTAAAGGCACATTCAAAATTTGGAGAAAGATATAGTCTAAAAAGGAGGTGAAAGTTTTTCTCAGACGATTCCGAATGTGCCAGGTAACTTATCAACTTCACATATGTAACTGAAAGTTTTGCAACCCCTTCGGGGGAAGAAAGTTGAGGTAACATTATGAAAGTAAAATCAAGGTTACGTAGACCGATGGCGGCGGTCATGTCCGTCATCTTAGCACTCGCCATGACGGTTGGCGTTATGCCGGTTACCCCGGCTGCGGCGGCTGTACTTGACGAAGACGAAACGTATACGATCAACTATGACCTGAACACGGCCGGCGGCACTGCTGCGGTATTCAATATACCAGAAGCGGATGGCGTAGACGGCACGACACAGGAAAACGTGATCACCATCACCGGTGGCGACGGCAACTATACAGGAGAAACGTATACCATCCCGAGCCCGACCCGTACAGGGTATGAGTTCGGCGGCTGGAAAGATGCCGATACAGAAGAGCCGATCGTCGACGACACAGATCCGAACAATCCGGTAGCTAACCGGGTAGTCTTGGAAGCCGACGGCGAGATCAATGTCAAAGCATCTTGGAGCGAGGCTAGCTATAACATCATCTACGAAGATGAGTCTGGCGAAGTCTATGGCGACCCGGAGGATCCTGACAATCTGCCGCCCGAGCCGTCTTCCTATACTTATGCTGAGGAAGACGATCAGGCAATTACCCTTCCGGCGGTCCAGACTACGGTAGAGCCTGACGAAGGCTATGTATGGGTATGGAACGATAGCGAGGATGATTATGCCGGCGGCGCAGAGTATACTATAGCTGCTGGCAAAACCGGCGATCTCACGTTCACCGAAACTCAGGTTCCGGCGACTTATAGTATCTCTTACTATGGCGCAGAGGCAACCTTGCCGTATGAAAACGTCAATCCGAGTAGCTACACATATACTACCGTAGATAGCGCAAAGATCACTCTGCCGGCTATTCAGGCAGAAGAAGACCCTGATGAAGCTGGTTATGAGTGGCAGTGGAGCGGCGACAGCGACATCTATGAGGCTGGCGACGATTACCCGATAACTGGACTGACCGGTGATCTTGAATTTACCGAGGTCGCAGTTCCGATCACCTATACGATTTCGTATCAGGATAAGGACGGATCAGGAATCGTACCGCCCGGCGCGACGACGGAATACACCGTTGAAATCGCAGACGGAAAATTCGCTCTTCCGGCAGAGCAGGTTTCCGAAACGCCTGAAGGCTACACATTTGCAGGCTGGAATGACGGAACGGATACTTACGAAGCTGGAGACGACTACGACATCGATACCGACGATCCTGGAAACCTCGTATTCAAAGAGACCTGGAAGCCGATTGGCTATGCCGTGGCTTTCGTAAGCCAGGGTCAAGTCATCACTGGCGAGGGTTACGACAATGTAACATTTAATGTTGAAGACACAACATTTGATCTTCCGGCAGCTCCGACTGCTCCGGATGGATACCATTTCGACAGTTGGCAAATCGACGAAAATTCGTTTGACCCGGGTGATGAATTCGACGCCGCTGAATATTTCGACGGCGAACCATTCGACAATGTAACATTCACGGCTGTTTGGGAAGCGAATACCTACACGATCCGGCTCGACGTTGATACCGACGTAGTAGACGATGCAGCGCTCACCGGTTTCGGAGATGCGACTGAAGGCGTTTACACGGTTAACGCTACATACGGCGAAACATACGAAGGCAATGTCCTCAGCTTGGAGGATGTAGTTCCGACAACAGAGCAGACAGCTAAGTACGCGTTCGGCGGCTGGTATGACGAAAGCGACAGCCTCGTCACAGAAATTGATCTGACCGACTTCGACAACGAAGCCGTAATCGTCATCACCGCAGACTGGCTCATGAAGTACACGGTAACCTATAACCTTGACGGCGGATCAATCTACGTTGATGAGGAGACGACCTACCAAGATGGCTACGTCGACGCAATCACCGACGATGATTTAGTAGACGGTAAATATCTCACCTACGTTCCACAGAAAGCTGGCCACGTGCTGACTAAATGGGGTGTAACTGGCGAACATCTGACCACAGATTACACGGACGGTATCGCTGTAGCAGACCCGACGCTCAGCGCCGAAGTCAACTTCGCTGGCATTGAACCTGGAGATAACATTACCTTGACCGCAACTTGGGCAAGTTCAGTAACTGTAAACTATGACTACGGCGACGGAACAGCCCCGACAGGAGCTAACGCGAACCCGACGTTCTATACGACGGGCGAGCCCGACAGTCCTGAAGTACTGACTCTGAACAATCCGACTCCGGTAGTCGGCTATAAGTTCACAGGCTGGGAAGCTGTAGTAGCAGAAGGCGATAACATCGCATTCGATTTGGAAAATGAGGACGACACCTCAGTTGACATTGACATCGTTGATTTTGCAGATGCCATAGTCAATGATGAAGGCGTAAAATCAGTAACCTTCCTTGCGAAGTACACGCCAATCGAGTATACCATCGCCTACACCGAGCCGGATGAAGCTCACGGCGGCAACGCTGCGACAATCGCCTCTGGCACGGCGGACAAGGACAAGTATACCGTGGTTAGCGTAGTAGCTTTCCCGACGGTAGAAGAAGTAACAGCTAACGACAATTTCACAATCGACGAAGGTTACGAGTTTATCGGCTGGTATGATACTACCGATGATGACAAAACGATCATCGATGACACCACTGATCTCCACGCTAACCTCACTCTGGTTGCGAAGTATGCCCCGATCGAGTACGACGTAACTCTGACTGGTCTGACTGGCATCACCGACGAAAGCGTTACCGCGCTCACGGCCGCTGAATTCGCAGCCGTAGCAGGTAGCGAAGGCACGATGAAGGGAACATTCACGGTCGAAGACCTGGATGAGACCGAGCATACTCTGGCAATTCCAAACGTAGCTAAAGCTGGCTACGAGTTCGATGGCTGGAAAATCGGAGAAGCAGACGCTGATAAGGACGTTGAATTGACGAAGGCACAGCTCATGTCTAGCCCGACGCTCGCAGCGACCTTTAGCGAAAAGCCATACACTATCACTCTGACCAACATCGACACCGAAGCAAAAGTAGAGGCAGTAACGGAAGTTGGATTTGCATCAGCAGACCCTGACGATGACACTTGTACAACCTATGTTAAAACCGTAACCATCTCGACCGATTCGTTCGATCTTCCGGTTCTTGCCGACGATACGGACGCTCACGAGAGATTTGACGGCTGGCAGAAGGGTACAGACGAACCGGTAAAAGAGGTTACCATCGCAGAAACTACTGCGGACGCGACCTACGACGCCGTGTTTACGGAGGTACCGAAAGTAACTATTAACTTCAACCTCAGCGGCGGCGCATTTAGCGACGACGATGCGGAGGCCCTGAATGCATTTGGATATGTAGCAACAACCAACGAAAAAATCATCATCTACACTGACGCTACTGCTGGCATCGACGCAATCACTCCGCTTCCGGCTCCAGAGAAAGATGAATCAATATTCTCAGGCTGGGCATGGGCAGGCTACCAGGATGGCGATCCGTTAGTTATGCAGTTCGACGTTGCGGAACCCCTCGGGATAGCTGAGGAGTTCGATGATGATATCGAAATCAACCTCACAGCACACTACGAGGATGCCGTCCCCGGCGAAACCGTAGTAGTAGCCGAAGGATCGGCAAGAAATGAGATCGACGCCGATTTGTTAGCAGAGATCAAAGACCTTGTCGAAGACGAGCTTCAGCTTCCTGAAGGCGCGGTTGCCATTACTAAGGTAGTCGCTGACACGGAAAACCCAATCTTCCATCAGGATGATGATCTCGAAGAAAAAGTCACAGACGTACTGGTAGGCGGAACCGTAAAACTGGCATATGTCGGCGTTACGATCACGACCTACATCACCTACCCTGATGGCGATGTTTACAACGAAGAGTATAAGCATACTGAACTTAGCAGTGTGCTCGACATCGCTTACGATAATAGCATCGTACCGGACGGCGTAGAAGCAGGCGACCTGAAGATGGTTGTCAGACAGCATGAAGGCGGGCTCCAGCTTGCCGCTGTGGCAGATCCTGAGGAAGACCCAGTTTACTCCTATACGACCTTCACAAAGCTGAGCGAAAAGCCGGCCGCGGGAGCGGAAGTTGACGGAACCTTCTGGGTTGACCCAGTCACGAACAAGACGCACGTTTATAGTAGCCTGTATTCGACCTTCGCGTTTGGATACGCTACTGGCGGCTATAATGTAACCTTTGACGCAAACGGCGGAACGTTCAGTGACGGATCGGCTACTAAGTCTATCTACACTAACACACTTCCGTCAGCACCTCCGACGGCTACCAGAAGTGGTTATACACTGACCGGTTGGACAGATTCCGCCGGCGCAACATACGAAGGTAGCACGACGGTTGCAAGCGATGCGGTTTATACCGCTCAGTGGAAGAAGGACGCGGCTCCGACGACAGCGCCGAAGCCGACTTCGAATCCTGGCGGTGGTGGCGGCGGTTCAAGCTCGACCCCGTATACTGCGCCTGGCGGCACAGCAACACCGACTCCGACCCCGACCGCTCCGGCCACGGTAACCACCCCGACAACGCCTCCGGCAGCCACTCCGACCGCGGCTCCGACTACAGCACCGACCACTGCGCCGGTAACTGAGCCGACCCCGGCCGAAAAAGGCACAAAGATGACCACAGCCGACGGTTTCACCTTCGTCTCTAACGGCGACGGAACCGCAAAGCTGGTTAAATTCGAGGGCTCGGGAACCAAAGTAACTGTTGACAAAGTCACCGGCACCGACGGGTATGAGTACACGATTACCTCTATCGGGCCGAAGGCATTCGCAGAAAAAGACCTGACCGAAGTCACCATCGGCAAGAGCGTAGTAAAGATAGGCGTAAAAGCCTTCTGGGAATGCTCGAGCTTAGGGTTGATCAAGGTCAAGACCACGAAACTGACTAAAGCTTCACGCGTAGGCAAAAACAGTTTCGGCCGCATCAAGAAAAAGGCTCTCTTCAAGCTCCGGAAGAAGAACTTCAAGAAGACCAGAAAGGCCTTCAGGAAGAAATCTGGGGCAAAGAAGCCGAGATACAAAAAAGTCTGAGGTTCAAACGGCTTTAGACTAACTTTCTCCATCAAGGGGTGCTCTTTCGGGCACCCCTTTTTAATTGGGGCGAAAATATGTCCTACCTCTTGACTTTCCAAGCCGTTTGTGGTATAATGGAATTATGAACTTAGTGTATAGCGGAGTTAAGCGAATTTTTGATATTTTCCTCAGTTTTTTCGGCTTGATTTTGCTCTCGCCCCTGTTTATCTCCATCGCTATCGCTATAAAACTTGACTCTAAAGGCCCCGTTTTCTTTACCCAGAGGCGAACAGGGAAGAACGGCCGGGTTTTTCGCATCTATAAATTCCGCACCATGGCCGAAGATAACGACATCCATGACACGACTTGTCAAGATAAGCGTACCCGCGTCGGCTCGGCGCTTCGCGTTTTCTCTCTGGATGAGCTACCCCAGCTCTGGAATGTTTTAAAGGGCGATATGTCGATCGTCGGCCCGCGCCCCTGGATTACTGATTATCTGCTTTATATGGCGCCGTCCGAGCGTCGCCGCCTCCGCGTCCGCCCCGGAATTACCGGCCTGGCGCAAGTTTCCGGCCGCAACAACCTCTCGATCCACCAGAAAATCCGCTACGACCTCGAGTATATCGATCGTCTAAGCGTGCATTTCGGCCTATTCGAGGACATAAAAGTCGTCGCCCGTACGATAAAATCACTGCTTTTCCCGAAAAAGTCCGAGGTCGAAAGCAGCAAAAGCCTGGTCTATTCCGAGCTCGACGAGCTAAAATACGCCTCGGCGGCCTAGGAGGATCCTAAATGGACAACGGGAAAAAGCATAGCAAAAAGGTTTTGTTTGTAGCGACAGTCGATTCGCATATCGAGCTTTTTCATCTGCCGTTTTTAGATTGGTTCAAACGCCACGGGTATGAAATTCACGTTGCAACCAACACTGATAAGCCGATTCGCCTTTGCGACAAGAAGATTAAGCTGTCGATTAAGCGTAGTCCGTTGTCGCCAGCTAATCTCCAAGCGATTCGTCAGCTGAAAAAACACATTCGCCGCGAAAAGTACGACATTATTCAGGCGAATACCCCTATGGGCGGAGTTGTAGCACGCCTAGCGGCTAGATCTTTTAGAAAGCGCGGCACGAGAGTCATTTACATGGCCCACGGGCTCCATTTCTACAAGGGTGCACCCCGCAAAAATTGGTTAATTTTCTACCCGGTCGAGAAGTATCTCGCGAGATATACCGATACGTTAATCCTGATCAACCGTGAAGATTTTTCGCTAGCGAAGGAAAGGTTTGTCAGCTGTTCAGATGTCCAATACGTCCCAGGCGTTGGCATAGATGGTAAAAAATTTCAGCGCCATTTAACAGAAGCGCAGAAGCATGATTTCCGAGCAGCACTAGGCCTAAGGGATGATGATTTTATCATGCTCTGTGTAGGGCGTTTAGATAAAAATAAGAATCAAGGATTTCTCATATCGAGTACGAAAAAGTTACTAGAAGATAGCGATAAATACCATTTAGTTTTAGTCGGGCCAGATGAATTCGACGGCAAATATCAAAAACAGGTGCAAACATTAGGCATAGAGGACCATGTACATTTTCTGGGCTTCCGTAAAGACATTGCTGACCTCCTAGAAATATCTGATGTCGCAGTTTCGGCTAGCTTACGAGAGGGGTTGCCTGTAAACATTCTAGAGGCCATGGCAGCAGAAAAGCCAGTCGTGGCCATCAGAAACCGCGGAGTGGTCGACTTGCTCTCCGGCAAAGATGGTATAGTCGACGATATGGATAGCTTCGTTCGGAATATTCAGCTAATCCGAGAAGTTGGCTATAACTCTTCCGTAAGCAGGGCGACAGAAAACCTAGAAAAATACGATACGATTAGCATAGTTCGAAGAATGGGGGTAATTTATGGGCAGTAAGATTCTGGCCGCGTTAATTAGCCTTTTTCGATATTGGTATTTTTCGGTATATGTGCGTCTGAAGCATATCGACAATTCTGACGTCTGGCTTCTATCTGAGCGCGGGGTCGATGCTAGAGACAATGGGTTTAGTTTTTATAGCTATTTGAAAAAGGTGCACCCAGAGATAAAGATCAAGTATGTCATAAGTAAAACTTCCCCAGACCGTAAAAAAATTCAGAAAGCTGACATTATAGGTTTCAAGTCAAAAGAACACTACATTTTATTCCTTACCGCGGGCAAGCTAATTAGTACGCATATTATGGGGTATTCTCCAAATATGAGTCTATTTCGCCGACTAGACGAACGCGGATTATTGCGCCTTAGCGGTAAACGTATTTTCCTCCAGCACGGCATCACAAAAGACGCGATTCCAATGTTTAAGCGGCAGAAAAGCTTAGACTTATTCGTTTGTGGGGCGGAGCCGGAGTACAAGTTTTTGTTGGATTATACTGAGTTTGGCAAAAATATCGTAAAATATTTAGGCTTCGCGCGGTACGACACCATAAAAAATAATCCAAAAAATCAAATTTTGGTTATGCCGACTTTCCGACGCGGCCTGAAGTCTTCCCGGAATTTCAGGAAAAGTGAATTCTGCCAAAGGTGGAGTGAATTTCTATCAGACCCAGAATTAAAAGAGTATTTAAAGATTGCGCAAAAAACCTTGATTTTTTACCCCCATCATGAATTCCAGAAAAATCTAGCATTTTTCAAATCATTCAGAGATGAGAATATTGTAATTGCTGACGAAAAAAACTATGATGTCCAGAAACTAATTTCCGAGTCGGAGCTTCTCGTTACTGATTACTCTAGCGTGGCCTTCGATTTTGCGTATCTTAAAAAACCAGTGATCTATTATCAGTTCGACTACGAAAATTACCGAAAAACGCACTATAAAGAGGGCTATTTCAGCTATGAAGAAGATGGTTTCGGCCCAGTGGTTTATTCTGCACGAGGAGTAATAGAGCTATTTAAAAAGGCGCCAGACCAAATGTATAGCGATCGAGCCGCCAGATTTTTCGTAAAAAATGACCGGAAGAACTGCGAAAGATTATACGAGGCCATAAAATGAAAGTAAGCATCATCGTTCCAGTTTATAATACCGAAAAGTATCTTGCAAGATGCCTAAGTTCGCTTGTTGGTCAGACGTATCGAAACACAGAAATCGTCATCATAGACGACGGTTCTACGGACAAATCTCTAAAAATTGCAGAATCGTACGCGAAAGACGACGGCAGAGTAAAAGTCCTGACGAAAAAACATACCGGAGCCAATCTTGCGCGCAAGAAAGGAATCGAAAACGCGACCGGCGATTACTTTATGTTCATCGACAGCGACGACTGGATCGAACATGACACGATCGAAAAATTAACGCAAATTCTCCGTAGAAAACGTTATGATATTATCAAATTTAACGCCGTGAATGAGCCTAGTGGCAAAAATGTTCCGGGCCTAGACCTAAAAGGCGAGAAGGAAAGGGAATTCGCCCCAGGCGATATAAAAAGGCTAGCGCTAGAAACTAAATTGCTGCGGAGCTTGGCTTATGAAATTATCAGCGAGGAAGTAGTAAAAGCCGCAAAGAGTTTCGGCCGTGCAATGTCTTACGGTGAAGATTATCTGGCTAATCTAGAGATTATCGATAATGCCTCGAGTTTCCTTGCGGTCGATGATGTATTTTACCACTACCGGAAAGATACCTGCTCGTCTACAACTACTTCGCGAGACAAAGCGATCGCCATACGGAATTTTGAGGACACGGAAAAGGTGTGCGAAAGTATGATAAAATATGCGAAAAAATGGGGGGTTGAAAACAGTAATCATGCCGCATTCATCGTACTAGATACCTATCGAAATTCAATCTACCATCTACTCGAAGTCGGCCAAGTTACAGAAGACGAATTTTGCTCCTTAATCGGTAGCATTTCTAGCACTCTGGAAAAAATCCGCGCTAGAACATCTCTGCCCGAGCTCTTCAAGGTTTTGCTTAGGCGGCCGTTGTCCTACCAAGTTAAACATTCGGCCGAAATAATTTATGTCTTTAACGGCGATTACGATCGTCTATGGGCGAGAAAACGTTTCTACCGAACTGGCGACGGCTCGATTAACAAATATATGCATGGCCGCCTAGGCAACCAACTTTTCCAGTACGCCGCGGTCCGCCAAATTCAAGAAAAAAACGGCGGCGGCGACCGAATTCGCCTCAATTTCTCCAAGTATATTTATAGCAAGGGCTTCGACGATGAACTCAGGAATTTCAACGTAAAACCTTATGAAGAGGTTAACCATATTCATTTTACGCCGATCCAGCTCGCCGAAATTCTGCGATATAAAATCATTAAAAGGATTTACCGATTTAGGCGTCCAGAGAGTTATTACGATTTTCGCGCCAAGTTAGAGATGAAAAACCGGAAAAAACTCCAGGGAGAAGGTATTTACTGGAAGGAAGATGGAAAATTGGTTATCTGCCCAACCGACAAAAAACGCAAAATCGTCATCGGACATTTTGAGTCTAGCGCGAATTTTGATAAAATTAGGCCGCAGCTCCTAGAAGAGATTACGCCGAAAAAACCGCCGCTAAGGAAAAATTCCGAACTTTATGATATTATAGCGGATACTAATTCGGTCTGCATTTCGATTCGTCGCGGCGATTTTGTGTCCAACCCTGAGTTTGCCAAGAGATTTAATGTTTGCGGCCCAGAATATTTTAAGCGCGCTATCTCAGAAATTAAGAAGCACGTCAAAAATCCGACGTTTATCATGTTCTCTGACGATATCGAGTGGTGCAAAGAAAACATCAAAGTCCCAGGCGAAGTTTATTATGAAGACGGGACTGATCCAGTCTGGGAGAAACTGCGGCTGATGTATTCCTGCAAACATTTTATCATCAGCAACAGTACATTTAGCTGGTGGGCTCAATATCTGTCGCGGAATGAGGAAAAAATCGTTATAGCACCAGCAGTTTGGCAGAATTTCGGGTATAATAAAGACATATATGATAAGAAATGGATTTTAGTAGACAATGCGTAGAATCTTGAGTAAACGAAGACTGTCCGGGGGTATGATCATGTATTATGTGGCTTTTTCCGTGATCGTTCTTCATAGACTAGCTAGCAGTTCGACGCTGATAATGGTTCCTGAAATCGTTTCGCACATATTAATCCTTGCGGCATCAATAATTTTTCTCGTCAAAATCATCTTAGACCGACACAAATTTTCTGAGCTTATAGCCACAATAGCCCTCTCCTTACTTTCCTTGTATATCTATTTTACTACTGGGGCATCCTTTTTCTTGACGACCTTCTTGGCCATCGTCGCGATAAAAGGTGTGAGCCTAAAGTCGGTTATTAAACTCGACGTCTTGTTTAAGTCAGTATTTCTATTTTCGCACGCTTTACTCTTCCTGTTAGATTATATTTTCGGCCTAGGCGACGCCCTGACATATATTAGCGAGTCCACTAAGGGAACCAGCTATTTTCTATACTTTATTAACCCTAATACCACTGGCCTGATCGCAACTTGGCTTGCTATCGATATTCTCTATCTATACGACAACCCGAAATTCAAACAGTTTATTCTCCCGACTATCTTAGTAATAGCCGCCTTCTTAATCACTCGCTCTCGCACCCCATTCTATTGCTACGTATTGTATCTAGTTTTGCATTTTTTCAAGGGAGAGAAAACGCTTACTGTCGCCCAGAAAATAATTTATCCAGTAGCCGCGCTGGCTTCGCTGATCATCGTTAGATTTTTGAGCGTGGACAACGGTGTGTTTATGACGTTAAACTCAGTTTTCTCGGGCCGACTATTATTCTCGGCGCAAGCTTTCTCTGAAACCGGCATGCAAGTTTTACCAAGCGCGGCTGGCAGCGAAATTCTCGAAAACTTCATCATCGATAATTTTTACGTACGTTGTTTCATATTTTACGGGCTAATTACTCTGGTTTTGTTCTATCTGCCGCATCTATTTCTGCCCAAGAAGGGGGCCAAAAAAGCAAAGCGAATATCGATCGTTACCTCTGTATATCTGTTCTTCGAGACGGCCCTAGTGAACGTGGGCTTCGGCATCCCGTATTTAATGTTGGCGGACAGCATAGTTAATCGGAAGGACAAAAATGAAGCGCCTAAAGAATAAAACTCCGTTAAAAAACTCCCTGACCGCCCTGATCGCTAACGGCGTTGCCATTCTTCTCGGTTTTATTGCTCAGCGAGTTTTCGCGAACGCGCTTGGCCCGGAGTATTTGGGTATAAACGGGTTTTTTTCCAATATTATTTCCATGCTCAGTGTCGCCGAACTCGGCATTGGTTCTGCTATTATCTACAACCTATACCGTCCGATGAAGCTCGGTGACAAAGAGCTCATAAAATCACTAGCTGGCTTCTATAAGAAAGCCTACCGGGTTATCATGCTGGCGATCTCTGGCATAGGCCTCGCCATCTTGCCGTCTCTAGGGCTGATAGTCGGCGATTTGACCATCGACACGAACATTTACCTGATTTTCAGTCTGTTCATCATAGATTCGGTCGCGTCGTACCTGCTCGCTTATCGTCGCAGTATTCTCTACGCTGATCGCAAAAACTATTTAATCTCCCTGGTACATATCGGCTACCTTGTGGTTCTGAATGCTCTCCAGATCCTACTCTTGATTTTGACGCAAAATTTCTATCTGTATCTTATCGTCAGGATTCTCCTGCGGCTTGTCGAGAACTACGTTTTATACCAGATGACCGCGAAGCGCTACCCGTACTTAAAAGAGCAAGCCAAGGAACTGCCAAAGAAGATCAAGAAGGACATCTTTATTAAGACCAAGGGCCTACTCTTCCATAAAATTGGGAGTTTCGTCATTCTCGGTACGGACAACTTAGTCATATCTTGTTTCTTGGGCATCACCACGGTCGGGTTTTACTCTAACTACGCGATGATTATTGTGGCATTAAACACGGTGTTTAGCCAGGCGATTTTTGCGCTCATTCCGTCGGTCGGGCATCTGCTCGTCGAGAAGGACCAGCCGCGAAATTTTGCCACGTTTAGGAAAGTCCGCCAGACCACTTTTCTCGTCGCGCTTCTTACCAGCGTCGGGCTGCTCGTCCTCGCCACGCCGTTCGTTAAACTTTGGCTCGGCGAGAGCTATCTTTTGCCATTAATCACGCTGTTTATTTTGACCATCAACTATTTCCAGCAGCTCATGCGCGCCAGTTTCGTGACGTTTAAAGAGGCCGCCGGCATTTACCATGAGGACCGTTTCGCTCCACTCGTCGAGTCCGCTGTCAATATTGTCGCGTCAATCGTGCTCGTCCAGTGGCTCGGTCTCCCAGGCGTATTCATCGGCACGATCCTCTCGAGCCTAGTCCTCTGGTGCTTCAGCTACCCGAAATTCGTCTATAAGCCGCTTTTCGGCCGTTCTTATCGCCAATATGCCCTCGAGATTGGCGCCTATTTTGCGATATTCGCCGCCATTATTACGCCGATCTACCTGTTGCTCACCGCTTAAAGCGAAGTCTAAAGCGAAGTTTTTCCGCTCATACCCGTAAAAACTCCCAAAAATCCCCGACTTTTTACGGTTATACCCGTAAAAACTTGACATAAGCGTAGCAGTTGACATTTCCCGCATTTTAGTGTAAAATATAGGTAATATGTCAGATTTTGACTACAGAGCGGGAAGGCATAAACAGCCTATCTGGAAAGTTATCCTGAAAGTTATTGGGGCGCTGCTTTTGATCGCCACGATCTTTGTTGGGATTTATACTCTTTATGCCCGTCATCGCCTCAATAATTTCCTAAAAACCGCGACCGAAACAACGAAAGAAACCCAGTCTTATTCTGTTGCAACCCTAAAAACCAGCAGTTTTAACGAAATCTCGCGACTAAAAGACAAGAAAATCGGCTTTCTGTCAACGAACCCATACCTCGAGAAGGCAGAGAAAAAGCTTCGCGAAGCGGTCGATTATCGTACCGGCCTCGAGAACGATCCCGAGGCGCTGCTCGAAAATCTCAGAGACGGGAACGACTTCTTGGCGATCGCGCTCGAGAGCAACTATTTTGACGAACTAAGCGGTGAAACCAGCCCAACCAGCCAATCCAGCGAAACCAGCCAGCTAGACGACCTGAAAATCATCTACACTTTCGAAATCACTCTTGACGACGAAATCGCCGAAGGCGACGAAACGCCGAGCCCGCTGAGCGAGCCGTTCGTCGCCTATATCTCCGGCAGCGACTCGCGTGGCGACCTCTCCCAGACCGCCCGTTCCGACGTCAACATCCTCGCGGTCGTGAACCCGAAAACCGCGAAAATCCTCCTGATAAACACCCCGCGCGACTACTACGTCCAGCTCCACGGCACAACGGGCACGAAGGACAAGCTGACCCACGCCGGCGTCTACGGGACCAAGATGAGCAAAAACACCCTCGAGGACCTTTACGGCGTGAACGTCGACTATACGGTTAAGGTCGGCTTCAAAGCCGTTTCCGGCATCGTCAACGCGATCGACGGCATTGACCTCGATTCTGATCAAGAATTGACCCTGAAAACCGAGGGTAAGGACCCGAAAACTTGTCACTTTATCGTCGGCGTCCAGCACGTCGACGGTGACTGCGCCCTCAGGTTCGCGCGCGAGCGAAAATCCTACGCCTCCGGCGATCGCCACCGCGGCGAAAACCAGCAGCAGGTCATCGAAAAAGTCGTCAGCAAAATCTCCAGTAACAAAGGCTACCTCTTAAAATGGGCCGAAATCCTCGGTGCCGTCGAAGGCTCGCTCGAAATTTCTGCCCCGTTCGAGGACGTCTCGAAATTCGTCCGCGACCAAATCAAATCCCCGAAAAACTGGCAAGTCGAGTCCATCGCTGTCGACGGCACCGGCTCGATGCAACCGACCTATTCGATGGGCTCCCGCCCGCTTTACGTCATGATCCCGGACGAGGCTACGGTCGCCGCCGCCAAGGCCAAAATCGCCGAATATTTAAAATAGCCCTTGCGCTTTCTGGACGAAATGTGCTATACTAGAGCTAGCAATTCCTAGCAAGAATTGGTAAGTAATGTATTCACGCAGTCTTCGGACGAAGGTGCAATTAATGCGGCCGTTCAGTAGTGCTGCATTCACCTTTGTGGATACATGCGCGATTCTTGCTAGGAAAGCTGGACGGTCGCATTTTTTGATAGCGGCCTCCGAATAAAGTAAGCATTAGGAGGTAAAATGAACTATCAAAACGTTAATATCAAGATCTTAATCTCTTCTTTAACGCTTATGCTTTTTGCGGCTGGCGCCGCCAGCGCCGTCTCCGCAACCTCCGCCTCCGGCACCACTCGCATAGAGATGGAAGTCGCCACGGCGATCGCCATGAAAATCGTTTCTCCGAACGATGTCGACCCAGATTGTATCGCGGAAGCCGGCGTAACCTACGGCGTAGCGAACAGATACGCCAGCAGCACCGGAGACAATTCCGGCAAGGTAGTCGATACCTTTAACGGCAACGTTGGTGAAGCTGATGAGATTAACGCCAATACCTCCTGTTCCAAACTCTCCATGGCCCCGAACACCTTCGACTCTACCTATTCCGACGTTACTGTTTATACAAACTCTCCGTCTGGTTATGCCCTAACCATACAGCCAGCAACCGGCGAAAGCGCCGACCTAGTCAATGTCTTAGACGGTACTAAGACGATCCCAGCCGGCGTGTTAACAGAGAGTAGCGGCACAGTTATCGGCGGCCAAAACCTCTGGAGCTATAAGACCGATAATGGCCTCCCTACCTCCTGGACCGCCATGACTTCCTCCCCGGCGACGATTAAGGCTTATAGCCAAGAAACCTCCAGCGGCGATACGACGCGAGTAACCTACGGCGTTAGCGCCGGCACCAACCCTTCAGGAACCTATAACACGACCTTAACTTATACTGCTACGATGTTTGATGGGCCTAACCCATACGTAGGCAATATAGAAACAAATACAGTAGCGAACCTAACAGTTTCCCCAACCTCCCTAAAGATCGCCAGAAACCAGTCTAAGACTTTAACCGTAACCCCAGCAGAAGGTTATTACTTAAGCGAAGTTACCTGCCCTACTGGTTATGCTTGTTCTGGATATACTACCGATAAATCAGACAGCGCTTCAGCCGAACCTCAAGACATTACGGTTAAGAATGAATCTGCCTCCTCGACAGCCGCTACGGTTGGGCTGGAGGTTGAGAAACTGGCGCCGGAATTCTTTGAAATTACGACGATGCAGCAGATGACCCCGAGCGTCTGCAATTCCGTTCCAACGCCATCAGCATCCGCTACAACGTCCATGACGGCCGCAAATTACGATTCAGACCTTCTTGTCGAGGGCGGGTCTTATGTCGCACAAGGTTGCTTGTGCGACATAAGGGTGCTATAATAAAAAGATGGAAATCACACGCGAGGAAATTGACCATCTAGCCCAGCTTTCGAACTTCTCCCTGGAAGACGCGGAGGCGAATGCCTTGGGTAAAGATCTAAACCAGATTATCAGCTATATTTCCCAGCTTGACGAGCTCGATACCGAGGGCGTCGAGCCGACTTATCAGGTTTTCGAGATGGAAAATGTCTGGCGTGATGACGAGATTAAAACTCAGGAGGCGGACAGGGAAGCTTTGCTCGCGCTTGCCCCTGAACAGCAGGAACATCAAATTAAAGTGCCGAAGGTTTTGTAGCATGGACGAAGATCTAGAGAAGTTATTAGAAGAAGAACGCGAGAACGCGGAAAACGTAGAAAGGGACGAGCATGCAGATTGCGAGTAAAGAACTTTCGGCGGTCGAGATGGTAAAAACCGCGCTAGAAAAAGCTAAAGCGGCCCAAGAAAAATACAGCGTCTTCATCAGCTTGAACAAAGAAGCCGCATTAAAACGCGCAGCAGAAATCGACGGGAAAATCAAAAACGGCGAAAATCCAGGTCGGCTCGCCGGCGTGCCATATGCCCTGAAAGATAACTTCCTAAGTAAAGACGGAAATACTACCGCCGCGAGCAAAATTCTAGAACCTATGAAGAGCCCGATTACCGCGACTTCGGTTAAGAAGCTCGAAGACGAAGGCGCGATTATGATCGGCCGCACGAACCTCGACGCGTTTGCGCATGGCTCCTCGACCGAGAACTCCTATTTTGGCCCGACGAAGAACTCGAAAGACGCAGCGCGCGTCGCTGGCGGCTCATCCGGCGGCTCAGCGGTCGCGGTCGCGCTCGACATTGTCCAGTTTGCGACTGGAACTGATACCGGCGGCTCGATCCGCCAGCCCGCCTCGTTTAACGGCGTCTACGGCTTTAAGCCGACTTATGGCACGATTTCTCGCTATGGCGTCGTCGCAATGGCCTCGAGTACAGATTGCGTCGGCTTCTTCGCTAACTCCGCCGAAGACATCGACCTCCTCATGTCTATCACCGCCGGCCAAGACCCCTACGACATGACAACCTTACCGGACTATTACGGCGCCGATTTTACAAGGGGTGACGCGTTGCGGGGTCCCGCCGGCCCCGAGCCGCAGGCGAGCGGGTCGGATGGGCGATACAACGCGACCGCCCCTTGGGACGCGGAAGGCCGAAGGCCTACAGGACCCCGTAAAATCGGCGTGATCAAGGACTTCGATATCAAAGGCGACATCAAAGACGCCCTGGACAAAAAGATTAAAGACTTAAAGTCCAAGGGATACGAAATCGTCGAACTTGAAATGCCGACCTTAAAATACGCTCTCGCGGTCTACTACATCGTCGTCCCTGCCGAAATCTCCAGCAATTTAAGCCGCTACGACGGCATCCGCTACGCCTATCGAAACAGCTCCGCAAAATCCCTAGATGAGGTTTACGGTAAATCGCGCTCGGATGGCTTCATGCCAGAAAACAAGCGCCGCATCATGATCGGAAACTTCGTTCTAAGCTCTGGTTTTTATGACGCTTATTATCTAAAAGCCCAGAAAGCCAGAACCCTAATCATCAAAGAATACGAAGAAGCGTTTAAAAAATGCGACTTTATCTTAAGCCCAGTAACCCCGAACCCGGCCTTTAAGCTCGGCGAAAAAACTGACGACCCTGTTTCCATGTATCTTGAAGATGTGATGAGCGTGCCAATTAACCTCGCGGGCTTGCCGAGCCTGGCCTTCCCAGTCGGCGAGACAAAAGACGGGCTAAGCCTCGGGCTCCAGCTCATCGGTCCGAGAAGAAGTGATAAAGCCCTTCTGGACTTCGCTGGAAAGGAGCTAAAATAATGGACGCCTCGCTAATTTTCCTACTTCTCGCGATTTTAATCGTTGCAGTCTTCGTTTTTGTGGCTATCAGCCTATCTTCGAAAAAAACCTATTCCTTCGACGTCGAAGAATATCAAGTCGCTTGGCTTAAGATTGAAAATTCTCTAACTCGCGAAAATAAAGCCTCTTATCCGGCGGCGATTATCGAGGCAGACAAATTGCTCGACAAGGCGATGCACGAAATGGGTACCCCTGGGAAAAACATGGGCGAACGCTTAAAACACCTTGGTTCAGCACATAAGTTTTCTCAGCTAAACTCCGTCTGGTATGTCCATAAAATCAGGAACCAAATCGCCCACGAATCTGGATTTTCCGTTGATTATAACCAGGCGAAACACGCCCTCTCGACCTATAAACAAGCCTTAAAAGATTTAGGAGCGATCTAATGAAAGACTATGAAATCACCATCGGTATCGAATGCCACGTCCAGCTCGCGACGAGAACAAAGCTCTTTTCCGAAGTCGACAACGACGCGCGCGAAAAAGAGCCGAATTCCTGCGTCTCCCCTGTTGATTATGCTTTGCCGGGCATGCTTCCGCGCCTAAATAAAGAGGCAGTAAAGATGGCGGTCATCGCCGGCCATGCGCTTAACTCAGAGATAAATTTGATCAGCCGTTTCGATCGTAAACATTATTATTACCCAGATCTGCCGAAAGGCTACCAGATTTCTCAGCTCTACCAGCCGATTATCGGCGCGGGCTACGTAAAGCTCCCAGATGGAACGAAAGTGCGGATTGAACACGCCCATATGGAGGAAGACGCTGGAAAACTCAGTCATTTTGCCGGTTATTCGCTGGTCGATTTGAACCGCGCCGGCACACCGCTGATCGAGATCGTCAGTATGCCAGACATCCATTCCGCCGCCCACGCTCGCGACTATTGTAAAGAGCTCTGGCGGATTATGACCTACGCCGGCGTTTGTTTCGGCGACCTCTATAATGGCAACATGCGCTTTGATGTTAATATCTCGCTTGCGAAGCCGGGCGAGCCGCTCGGTACGCGCGCCGAGATTAAGAATTTAAATAGCTTCCGTAGCGTCGAACGCGCAGTCGAATACGAGTATAAGCGCCAGTCTAAACTCTTAGACAAGGACGAAAAAGTCGTTCAGGAAACTCGCGGCTGGTCCGACGATACCGGCGAAACGACTTCGCAGCGCTCAAAAGAAGAGGCCCAAGATTATCGTTACATGCCGGAGCCAGACATCCCGCCGATTCACCTGACGAAAGAATTTGTCGAGGAGCAGAAGGCGAAGATGCCAAAACTCCCGGAAGATTACCGCGAGCAGTTTAAAGGCCAAATCGCCGACGATACCCTCGAAATCTTGCTCGATTACCAGCCGCTGATGGGCAAGCTAGACGAGCTGGCGAGGGGTGACGCGCTGAGGGGCCCCGCCGGCCCCGAGCCGCAGGCGAGCGGGTCGGATGGGCGAGACAGCGCGGCAGGACCCCGAGCCAGTATCGTTAAGCGTGTCGCGAACTGGTTCGCGAGCGTCCTCCTCGCCGAGGAAAAATCTGCGGAGTATTTAAACGACTTGCCTTCCGCAAAGCAGCTAGACGACCTCGCCGAGATGACCGAAAAATCCGAGCTCAGCTCGACCGGCGCGAAAGAAGTGTTCTTAAAGTTCTTTGATCCCCAGATGAGAAACCGCGACGCCCGCGAGATCGCGAAGGAATTAAACGTTCTCCAGGAGAACGACGCTGGCGCGCTCGAGAAAATTGTCGACGAAGTCCTAAGCGACCCAGCCTGCGCGAAGGCGGTCGAAGATTATAAAGCCGGCTCCGAGAAAGTCCTCGGCTTCCTCGTCGGCCAGGTTATGAAAGCGTCGAAAGGCAAGGCGAACCCCGCCGCTGTCCAGCCGATCCTGAAGAAAAAGTTGTCGAAATAATCTTAAACCCCTTGTTTTTTCGAAAAATCTGCGCTATAATGAGAGGATGTTGCGTGGTCGTGGAGCATAACCAGAACGCCAGCTGGAGCACGCGTATCTAAGGCTAAAGCTCTGCGGCCGCGTGATAAAAATATTATAGGAGGTGGTTATTCTATGGCAGATCTAACGACGCCAAGAGAAGCCAAGCAACTTATCAACCTAACACAAAAGCCGATCGCGATCCTCGTTCCGGACGGAAAGAAGAAGGGCAAGACTCGGGAGATTGTGTTGTCCCCGGAAAAGCCGGAAGATTGGCTGGGGAAAAGACTAGGCGAAGCCATGACAATGTTCATCGTGGACGATAATGTCATCAGTTGGGCGGACAAGATCCACCGCACGACTACTGATTTCGTTATCGCACTTCTCTCAGGCACAGGACCAGCGAGAGAGACAGACGATGGCGCGCCCATCTCGACTTGTGAATTGCTCACCCTCAAAGGTGGACATCCGGTCAAGTTTGTAGCATAAACCTCAGTACATTATGGGCCTGCGAAATTTGCGCAGGCTCTTTTTTTGTGCTAAAATAGATTGAAGAACAATTTTTTAATGCATTAAAACTACAAGAGGAGCATAAACCATTATGGCAACAGAAGTCAAAGACTTATCAAAGTTCCGCAATATCGGCATCATCGCCCATATCGATGCGGGTAAAACTACTACTTCCGAGGCGATTCTTTATCGTACCGGCTTGAAACACAAAATTGACCTAGTTAAAGGCGACACCGGCGGTGCTACGACCGACTGGATGGAGCAGGAAAAAGACCGTGGTATTACGATTACTTCCGCGGCGGTTACCGCTTACTGGAAGGGTTGCCAGATCAACATCATCGACACCCCGGGCCACATCGACTTTACCGCTGAGGTTGAGCGTTCGCTTCGCGTGCTCGACGGCGCGGTCGTGGTCTTCGACGGTAAGATGGGTGTCGAGGCTCAGTCCGAGACCGTTTGGCGCCAGGCTACTAAGTATGGTATTCCTCGTATCTGTTTTGTCAACAAAATCAACCAGACCGGTGGTGATTTCTACAAATCCCTCGAGTCTATCCATAAACGTCTTTCTAAGAACGCCGTTGCGATCCATCTTCCAATCGGCTTCGAAAAAGACGTCTGTGGTGTTGTCGACCTCGTTGACATGAAAGCTTATACCTATAAAGACTACGCCGACCACGAACTTACCGTCGGAGAAATCCCTGCTGATATGCTCGAAAAAGCTAAAAATGCTCGTGCCGTACTCGTTGAAGAGGCGGTCGCTGCTGACGAAAAGTTAATGGAGAAATTCTTCGAAGGTGGCGAAGAGGCTATCTCTATCGAGGAACTAAAAACCGCTCTTAGAAAGCGCGTACTTGATGGTGACTTCTTCCTAGTCACCGGTGGTGATGGTCGTGGTGTTATCGTCGAGAAGGTTCTTGACCTTATGGCCGACTACCTCCCATCTCCGCTCGATCGTGATCAGGGCCAGACTGTTGGTACCGATCCAAAGACCGGCGATGAAGTTGTCAGAAAAGCTGATGATAAAGAGCCTCTAACCGCTCTTGCCTTCAAGATTGCGACCGATCCATTCGTCGGTAAGTTGATCTTCATCCGCGTTTATGCCGGTGTGCTTAAATCCGGTTCCTACATCTTAAACGCTACGACCGGGAACAAAGAGCGCGTTGGCCGTATCGTCCGCATGTTCGCCGATAAACGTGAAGAAATCTCCGAAGTTGCTGCTGGTGATATCGCCGCGGTTGTTGGTCTTAAAGATACAACTACTGGTACGACGATTTGTGACCCAGCTCATCCAATCTTGCTCGAGTCTATTGACTTCCCAGAGCCGCCAGTTTCTATCGCGGTTGAGCCGAAAACTAAATCTGATCAGGAAAAAATGGCGCTCGGTCTTTCGAAACTTGCTGAAGAAGATCCGACTTTCCGCGTCCACACCGACGAGGAAACCGGTCAGACCATTATCTCTGGTATGGGTGAGCTCCACCTTGAGATCATTATCGACCGTTTGAACAAGGAACACGGCGTTGAGGCTAACACTGGTGCTCCTCAAGTTGCCTACCGCGAAACTATTCGTGGCACCGCTGAGGCTCAGGGTAAGCACATCAAGCAGTCTGGTGGTCGCGGTCAGTATGGTGACGTCTGGATTAAGTTTGAGCCGAACGAAGTCGGTAAGGGCTTTGAGTTCATCGACCAGATTAAAGGTGGCGTCGTTCCTCAGGAATATCGTAAACCTGTCCAGCAGGGTGTTGAGGAAACCCTTAACGGCGGTGTTATCGCCGGCTACCCAGTAGTTGATGTTAAGGCTACCCTCTATGATGGTTCCTACCACGATGTCGACTCCTCCGAGCTCGCCTTCAAACTCGCGGGTTCCTTGGCTACTCGCGAAGGTATTAAGAAGGCCCAGCCGGTACTTCTCGAGCCTATCATGAAGATGGAAATCACTACCCCTGAAGAGTTCATGGGCGACGTCATCGGCGACATTAACGCTCGCCGTGGCCGCATTGATGAGATGGAAGATATGAACGGTGGCGCGAAGCTAATCAAAGCTTTCTGCCCGCTCGCGAACCTCTTCGGTTACACTTCCGATCTTCGCTCGATGTCCCAGGGTCGCGCCGCCTCCTCGATGGAGCTCTTCGGTTACGAGGAAGTTCCACCAAACGTCGCCCAAGAAATTATCGAAAAACGCAACACTAAGGAATAATGGAACGGTTACTAGATTTCTTCAGACCGACAAATTATCAGATTGATTTAAACATCAATAAGCATAAAGGTGTCGCGAAGGGCGTCGTCGCTATCTCCGGCGAGCCCGGACCGGCCGCCGCATCCGGAAAAATCAAGCTCCATGCGAAGGATTTAACGATTGACCGCGTCCGCAAAGATGGCGAAATCGTAAAATTCGCGCACGGAGGCGAAATTCTAGAAATTCCATCTGGAAAAACTTTCGAAATTACCTATCATTTTGACCTCAACACGAACATGGAGGGCGCCTACCTCTCGAGCTATAATCATAATGGCGCGGAAGAGCTCCTCGTTTCGACTCAGTTCGAGAGCCATTACGCTCGCGAATGTTTCCCGTGTATCGATGAGCCAGCCGCGAAGGCGACTTTCGACCTCTCGATCACGGTTCCGGACGAAGATGACATCATCATCGCGAACACCCCTGTAAAATCGCACGAAAATAACACCTGGACTTTCGAGCAGACCCCGAAAATGTCGACGTACCTTCTCGCTTTTTGTATCGGTCGCTTCCATAAGAAATCCAAGACCTCAAAAAACGGCGTTAAGGTTACGACTTACTGTACCTTAAATCACGAGCCGACGAGCCTAAATTTCGCAAACGACATCGCGGTAGATAGTCTTGACTTTTACGACCAGAAATTCGGCATCAAATATCCGCTCGAGAAACTTGACCAAGTCGCGATCCCGGATTTTGAGGCCGGCGCGATGGAAAACTGGGGACTTGTCACTTATCGCGAAAGTTGTCTTTTAGCCGATAAGACGACCTCGAAGTCTCAGAAAGAATACATCGCGACTGTAATCGCCCACGAACTCTCGCATCAATGGTTCGGCAACCTCGTGACTATGAAATGGTGGGACAACCTCTGGTTAAACGAGTCCTTCGCGACCATGATGGAATACGTCTGCGTCGACCACATCCGCCCGAGCTACCGTATTTTCGAGGATTTTTTCACTGGCGAGTGCCGCGTGGCGCTAAATCGCGACGCTTATCCAGGGGTCCAGGCGGTCCAGCAAGATGTCAATGATCCGGCCGAAATCGCCACGCTTTTTGACGGTGCGATTGTCTATGCGAAGGGCGCGCATCTGATGTTCATGCTCTACCGCCTAATGGGCGAATCGAACTTCTTTAAGGGCATCAAGGATTATTTCAAAGCCCATAAATATAGCAACACGACCAGCGATGACCTCTGGAAAGCTTTGCAACTATACGCCGATTTCGACATCAAAGGTTTTATGGACGCTTGGATTCTCCAGTCTGGCTTCCCAGTCATTACCGACGGCGAGCAGCAGCGCTTCCTGATCAACGGCGCAAAAGATGATACGAAGTGGCCACTTCCAGAGGTAACCGATGATATGTCCGGCCATTATATCATTAACTTAAGCTCTGATGAATTCGAAAAAGCGATCGACGACTTCGAAAATCTCTCTCTGGAGCAGAAAATCCGCCTACTGATCGACCGCTCGCTTCTCTCTAAAACCTCTCTGGTCTCCTCGGCGACGCTCTTAGACCTTATTCCGAAGTTCCGCCAGGAGAAAAATTATCCGATTTGGAACCCAGTCGCGGGGCTAATCGCCGATTTGAGGCTATTCTTTACCCCTGATGACCCAGATTACCAAGATTTCCAGAAATACGTCGATGGGGTCATCGCGCCGCAACTCGCCCGATTAGGGGTTGACCCGAAGCCAAGAGAAGACGATTCCGACGCGAAATTGCGCGAAACCATGCTCGGCCTGGCGATTTTTGCCGAAAATCCGGAAATTATCAGAACGCTTGCGGCTAAATATAGCGTTAAACACACAGAATTAGACCCAGAAACGCGTTATTTCATTTTGGCGGCTCATATGAAGGTCAACGAGGAAAACGCGTTCAGCGAGCTCCTAGAGGCATATCAGAACACATCTGACCCAGAAATCAAGTCCGACCTCTTATTTGTCCTCTCTATGGCCAAAAATCACGAAAAAGAGCTCTTAAAGCTCCTAAAATCGCCGAAAATCGTTAAACCGCAGGATCATCTCTATCTGTTCGCGCGGATGCTCAGGAACCACAAAACTAGCGAAAAAACCGCCGACTGGCTGTATGAAAACTGGGAATATGTCGAGACCTTGACCGGGGACAAGTCGCTTGAAGACTATCCGAGAATTCTCGCCGCAATCATCCGTACCCCTGAAGAAGCCACGAAATTCGAAGATTTCTTCTCCGAAAAGGCCGACAACCCAGTTCTAAGAAGAGCCTTAAAGGTCGCAAAAACCGAGATAACTGCCCGTCTTCGCCTCTTAAACCTCGATAACGAATCGGTCCATAGCCATCTCGCCGAAATTTTCTCGAAAAATCTCTAAAATAGGGGTTTACATCGGAAAAAATCTGTGCTACAATAGATTAGTAATTTATGGCTAGTCAAAAGGAAGTGATTAAACTCACCGGCAAAGTCGTTGAGGCTTTACCTAATACCCAATTTCGGGTTGAACTCGAGAATGGCCATATTATTATTGCTCACATGAGCGGGAAAATGCGTAAAAACTATATCCGGCTCGTGCCAGGCGACAAGGTGGAAGTGGAGCTAACCCCTTATGATCTCACGAAAGGGCGCATCTCCTTCCGTCTAAAAGATTAATAAACTAATAGGAAAGGATTTTCAAACACTTATGAAAGTACGTGCAAGTGTGAAAAAAATCTCCCCTGATGACATCATCGTTCGCCGAAAAGGCGTTCTAAGAGTCATCAACAAGAAGAAACCTAAGAATAAGCAAAGGCAGGGTTAAGCATGGCAAGAATTGCATCCGTTGTCATCCCTTCCGAAAAGC
This sequence comes from Candidatus Saccharimonadota bacterium, assembly GCA_017404725.1. GTDB lineage: Bacteria > Patescibacteriota > Saccharimonadia > Saccharimonadales > Saccharimonadaceae > Nanosyncoccus. Next base: position 68,449 of record JAFRBS010000022.1, read on the forward strand.
AAGTGTGGATTGCCCTCACTTACGTTTACGGAATCGGACGGACAACCTCTAAAGCCATCCTTGCGGAGGCCAAAATAGAGCCTACCACTCGGGTGAAAGATCTCACCGAGGCTGATGAACAGAAGATTAACGACATTATTTCCAAGAAATATCGTGTCGAAGGTGATCTTCGTCGCCTCGTGACCAATAATATCAAGCGCATTAAGGATATCAACTCTTATAAAGGTATCCGCCACAAGGCTAAATTACCAGTCAATGGCCAGCGTACTCGTACGAACGCACGCACTCGTAAGGGTAAGGCGATCGCGGTCGGTGGAGCGCAACCAAAAGCAGCAAGTAAGACTTAATTAAAGGAGTAAAAAATGGCAGAAGAAGAAATCAAGAAAACTGATGCCCCTGAGGCTGAAGCGCCTAAGGAAGCAGCTCCTGAGACGGAAGTCAAAGCTGCTCCGAAAAAAGGCAAAAAAGGAAAACGCGTTGTTACCTCTGGTCAGGTTCATATCCAGGCCACGTTCAACAACACCATAATTACAATCACTGACAAAAAAGGTGAAGCACTAGCCGCTTCTTCCGCTGGCGCCAACGGTTTCCGTGGTAGCAAAAAAGGCACCGCCTATGCTGCCCAGATTGCCGCTGAGAAAGCCGGCGAAATCGCCAAGAAAGAACATGGTCTAAACTCCGTCGACGTCTATGTCAAGGGCGTCGGCCTCGGTCGCGACAGCGCCATCCGTGCGATTTCTGGGCTTGGTATCAAAATTGACAGCATTACCGATAAGACGCCGATCGCGCACGGTGGTGTCCGTCCTAAAGGTGAAAGGAAACCATAATGGCACGCGATAAATCTCCAATTGTCAAACAGAGCCGTCGCGAAGGTTATGCCCTTGCGCCAAAAGCTCACAAAGTTATGGCTAAGAAAACTGGCATCCCAGGCGAGCATGGTGATATGCGCGTCAGAAAAGGTAGCCTGTATCTTACCCAGCTCCGCGAAAAGCAGAAAGTTCGCCGTATGTATGGCCTACTCGAGAAGCAATTCGCAAAATTAATGAAAGAAGCGACGAAAGCCGACGGTCTTGCGGGTGAAAACCTGCTTGAATTCCTCGAGCGCCGCGCCGATAACGTAGTTTATCGCGCTGGTTTTGCTCTAACTCGTCGTCAGGCTCGCCAGCTTGTCTCCCACGGACATTTCCTCTTGAACGGTCGCCGGATTGACATTCCGTCCATCCGTTTGAACCCAGGCGATGTCCTCGAAGTTCGTCCTAAGTCCCAGAAATCTGAGTATTTCAAGGGTCTTTCCGACATCATGGGCAACTCTTCCCAGAGCGCGCTTTCTTGGTTGAAAGCCGACGGGAAGAAGATGAAGATCGAAATCACCGGTTTGCCGAAGCGCGAAGAAGCCGAGGCAGGCATTAACGAACAATTAATTGTTGAGTACTACTCACGCTAATAAAGGAGGAATTAACTAAATGACAACAAAAGCTATTCACGAAGCAACACTAGCAGAGGTTAAATCCTTGGGTGAGAACAGTGCCGAATTTGTGATTAAGCCGCTCTACTACGGCTACGGCAACACTCTTGGCAATTCTCTCCGTCGAGTATTACTTAGCAGTGTTAAAGGTGCCGCGATTACCGCCTTCTCCATCAACGGTACGACTCACGAATATACCGCCATCCCAGGTATCCGCGAGGACGTCGTCGACATCATGTTGAACCTGAAAACCATCCGTTTCAAGGTTCACGCCGACGCTCCGGTCGAGTTAGACCTCGAGATTAAGGGCTCGGATCAGAAATCCGAGAAAGATGGCGACAAGCGCGTCGTCGCTTCCGACATTAAGCTCCCAGCTGAAGTCGAAATCGCCAATCCGAACCAGGTTATCTGCCACATTGACGATCCAAAATTCGTCCTTAAGATGCATTTTGTCGTTGAGACTGGCCGCGGTTACCTGACCATCGATAAATCTAGCAAAGAACGCGTCCATTCCGACATGATTGCGCTTGACGCAGTCTTCTCGCCGGTTCTTCGCGTCCGCTATAACGTTGAAAACACCCGTGTTGGTCAAGACACGAATCTTCAGCAGCTTACTCTGACCGTTGATACTGATGGTACTATTACCCCTCAGGAAGCGTTCGAGGAAGCAGCTGCGATTCTCGTCAACCAATACACCGCCCTCGCTGGCAGCACGACTGTCGAATCGGCTCCAGCCCCAGGTTCTTATCAGGAAGATGAAGACGCTGGCTTGATGCTCCCGATCGAAGACCTCGGTCTTTCGGCCCGGACCGCCAACGCTCTGGTCAACAACGAAATCAGGACCGTTCGCGACCTTGTTTCTCTCTCTGATACCGACCTGAAAGAGCTCAAAGGCTTCGGCACCAAGGCTCTTGATGAGGTTAAAGAAAAGTTAACGGAGTTAAATATTTAATATGCATCGCCACGGATATAAAGGCCGCAAATTCGGCCGCGAAACCGATCAGAGAAGGGCGCTAGAACGTGGGCTGATGTGCTCCCTGATCAAAGAACAATCTATTACAACTACTCTTGCGCGCGCAAAAGAGATGCGCCGCAAGACCGAAAAACTAATCACTATTGCGAAGAAAGGTGGCCTCGCTAACCGTCGCCTCCTGATCTCCCGCTTGAACGATATTGAAGTTGCGAACCTGCTGATGGACGTCATCGCCCCTCAGATTGCCCGCAACTCCGGCTATCTTAAGATTAAGCGTGCTGGTTTTCGCAAAGGTGATAACGCCGAAATGGGTACGATTTCCTTCGTAGATAAGATTAAGAAGGAGGCAAAATAATGAAGACTTATAGCCAAAAAGCATCAGAAATCAGCCGCGAGTGGTGGCTAATCGACGCCTCGACCATGCCGCTAGGCAAGTTGGCCGTCGTCATCGCTGATAAATTGATGGGGAAAAGCAAAGTTACTTATACCACGCATATCGATAATGGCGACTACGTCGTCGTCATCAACGCGAAAGATCTCGTCGTCACCGGCAATAAAATGATCGATAAGAAGTATTATCGCCACAGTGGCTACCCTGGAGGCCTGAAAGAACTTCGCCTCGAAGAAGTTATCGAGAAAGACCCGAGCCGCGCCATCAAAGAAGCGGTCAAGGGTATGCTTCCAAAGAATAAGTTGGCGGCCGATCGCTTGAAGCGCCTGCGCGTTTTCCCAGGTGCCGAGCACGATCATACTGCCCAAAGCCCAAAGGAGATTAAATAATGGTAGAGAAGAAATATACGTACGGACTTGGCCGCAGAAAAGCCGCGACCGCTCGGGCTCGCCTCTATAAAGGCAAAGGCAACATCACGATTAACGATAAGCCTGCCCTAGATTATCTGTCCGGGAATAAAACCTATCTCGCTGAGATTACCGACCCTCTAGCCCTCGCTCAGAAACAGAAGGATTACGATATTACGATCCGCGTTTCTGGCGGTGGCCTTGCTGGTCAAGTCGACGCGATTAAACTCGCTATTTCTAAGGCTTTGACGCTTGAAGCCCCAGATCTTCGCCCAGTTTTGAAGAAGGCTGGTTTCATCAAGCGCGACCCACGCGAAAAAGAGCGCAAGAAATACGGTCTGCGTTCCGCTCGCAAGAAAGAGCAGTTCTCCAAGCGTTAATCGAAGGTGGTCCCCGGCGCGAAATTCGCGTCCACCCCTCGAAAAGCACGAAAAAGCGCCCCTTAAAGGGACGCTTTTTTGGCGATTCTATAGGTTTTAGGGACTATTTTCTTTTCGACAAACCGCAATACTACCACTGTTTCAGGGAAGTCGATCGCATACTCGCGTACATGCCAAGAAAAATAGTATTTTTCCAGAGCTATATCTAGCTGCCTCTGCGCCCATTTTATGGCATCCTCGCCAAAAAGCACTTTTTCTGGAGTTTCGGCCGCCAGCTCAATGTCTGTTAGCTCAATGTCGTCTAACACTTGGACTTTGCCGCCGGTAAAGACATCCGGATCGAGTATCTGCATCCCAGAAGAACCCTTATAGAGCCGCACGGACGGAGTTTCATCGCTTGTCAGCATGCTCTGTAATAATTCCGCCTCTGGACAATCTGGGCCCATGATCTCGCCACGATAGAACATACTCCAGAACCTCGCGGCATCTTTCATTGCTCTTGTGCCGGGCTCGTAGTTGTCCAGCCTCTGGGGCGGATAATTAATCTTTGATTCGGCCACCCATGGAGCAGTTAATTTTCTTGGTCCCACTAAAGCGGTCGAACAAGATTTAGCTCCCATCTCGACCAGCGTGGCTACAGGAATCGACACATAGTACCGGCCATACGTCTTGCCAGAATTAGTATCTGTCAGGAGTTCAATAAACCCAAACGTCCCAATCGGAGTGATTAGGTTATTTAAAAACTCCTGATTTCTGATGCAGTTCGTCGTCAGAATCGGTCTATCGCTTACGAAGGATTCCTCAGGGGAATATTCGATCGTCAGGACGATATTCCGACCAGTACGACAGCGAAGCTCCTGAATAAATGCCAATATCGATAAAACGTCAAGCGTAGTTGCCTCATCCGGCAGATAGCTCGAAATTGGCTGTGCCCAGAGCAAAGTGCTTCGCTCTGTCGACATAGGCATAAGCATATTCAGAAAAGCCATGCCCATTTCTTCGTCGCCCTCGATTTCAGCCTCGTCGTCGAAGTCGTTTTTCGAGATATCCGGGGCGCACACCAATACGATTGGCATACCCGAGATTAGTTCCGGATTTTTCACCGCGTTAGCAAGAAATTGCTCAGTAGCCGCGGCCCGCTCTTCCTCAGCCAGCGGCCTCTTTACCGACCGCTTCTTAGCCTTCTTCTTGTCTTTCTTAGCCTTAGGCTTAGTTCCAATTTCGGTCTCAACCCTGTTCGGCTTAGCCTCGGGGACCTGCTTTTTCGCTTTTTTACCCAAGAAATCACCTCCTTTTAAAGGTCAAACTCCCACCAGTTACGCCTTTATTATACCATAAAAATCGCGAAATAAAAAATCACCTAGGGATAGATGATTTTGGTGGAGACGATGGGAGTCAAACCCACGTTTACCCCTTGGGACGTTCCGTGGGTTTGACGATAGATCAAAACGAAATGTGGTGGAGACGATGGGAGTCAAACCCACGACCTCTGCAATGCGAATGCAGCGCTCTATCAACTGAGCTACGTCCCCATTACTTCCTATTATACCACATTATTTATCGCTTGGTAGCGGAAACTTTAAGGCCATTTTTTTGACTTCTGCGTGAATTTTATCGAGTTCGGCCGAAAATTCACGCAATTTCTCCTCAGAGCCAGCCTTAACACAAATATCAGCAACTTGCTTCATCCATTCTGCAATTTTCTCCATCTCAGGAGCCCCCATCCCGCGCGAAGTAATCGCCGGCGTGCCAAGGCGCACCCCTGATGGGCGGAAAGCTGCCGCTTTATCACCGGGCAAAGCATTCGCATTTAAGGTTAGACCAACCATATCTAATGCTCGCTCAAACATTTTTCCATCGACGTCGAAACTCTTGACCATATTAACGAGGATCAGATGGTTTTCCGTGCCACCACCCTGTAAAACAAACCCACGTTTAACCAAGCCAGCGGCTAAAGCTTTGGCATTTTCTACAATTTTTGCCGCATAATCGGCAAATTCTGGCAGAAGAGCCTCCCCGAAAGCTACCGCCTTCGCCGCGATTACGTGCTCCAGTGGTCCGCCCTGAGTACCAGGGAAAACTGCCCGATCAATCAAAATCGGGATATTCAAAAGGCATTTTTCCGGTTTTTTAAGAGGTGAGCCAACATTACCCTTAGATAGAATCAAACCACCACGCGGGCCCCTTAAAGTCTTATGCGTAGTCGTCGTCATAACGTTAAAACCGTGATCTAGAGGGTTCGGATGCACTCCGCCAGCGATTAAGCCGGCTACATGCGCCATATCGGCCATCAAAAGCACCTCATGACCAAACTTCTTCACTACCTTATCTCTAATCTCGGCTACACGGTCAAAATCTGGAATCTTCATAAATGCTGAGAAACCGACTAAAATCAGCCGAGGACCCTCTTCGAGTGCGACTTTTTCCATCTGGTCGTAATCAATATCACCCTCATCATTCACGCCATAAGCCAAAAAATTCCAAATCTTTGCCGAGCGTGTAACAGGGGCACCGTGAGTCAAATGTCCACCATGCGCCAAATTCATCGCCAGAATCTTGTCTCCTGGCTCACACCAGGCAAAATATACCGCCTCATTCGCGTTAGCGCCGCTGTGTGGCTGCACATTCGCATGATCGGCGTGAAATAGCCGCATTGCGCGCGAAATCGCCAATCTCTCGATCCGATCTACATTTGTCTGACCGCCATAATAGCGATAGTTCGGCAAAATCTCGGAAGAAATCTCCTTTTCGGAAACTAAACCGTCGTAAGAAGAAATCCCTTCAAAGCTAGGATAGCCCTCGGAATATTTATTAGTCAGAACTGAACCCATAGCCTCAAGCACCGCCGCCGAGACATAATTCTCGGATGGAATTAACTCCAACCCCTCCCTTTGCCTCTTTTCTTCCTCAGAAATTAGCTTAAAAATCAAATCTTTTGCCATTTACGCCTCCTTTTTCTTAGTATATTTTACAAATGTATAGTTTACACCCTCATGCGCACCCCCGCCGAGCTCCTCGCGATCGTACTGAGAATAATCCACCTCTGGGAAGAACACATCCGCCTTATCAAAGGTTGCATCAATCTCCGTCAGATACAAAGTGTCCGCATATGGCAAAAACTGCTCATAAATTGAACCGCCACCGATGACAAACACCTCCCGATCCTTCGGCGCCGTCTTCATGAAATCCTCAAAAGTCAGGTAAGAACGCGACAAAACGATCATCTCTCGCCCAACCAGCCCTGTTGGCGGCAGGGAATCACGAGTTTTTCGCCCCATGACGACCATATGCCCCATGGTTTTGCGCCGGAAAAACTTTACATCCTCTGGCAGGCGCCAGAGCAGCCCGCCGTTCGCCCCCAGTTCTCGGTTTCGTCCTATTGCCGCGATAATCGAAAAACTCATGCCTCTCCTTTCTATGCACTAATCGGCATTTTTATCGTCCCCAGGTTCTCGTACCCCTCGAGACGAATATCTTTCAAATCGCGAGAATTATCAAACTTAAAGAAATCTTTCACCTCTGGGTTAATCCAAAGTTTCGGCGGCTCTGGCAAAGTGCCATCAGCGACCGCCTTATCATACTTCTCGATCTGTTCACGGATACCATCG
>JAFRBS010000023.1 GCA_017404725.1 Candidatus Saccharimonadota bacterium
ATTGATACTCCTGGCGGCAAGGTTTAGGCGGGCGAGGGTGCGCTCTTTACCGAGTACTTCGAGAGTTAAATCGAGGCTGGGCGAGAAAGGTGCGAAGGAAATGGCGAGGCGGATGAGACTAAAGAGTTCGCCAGGCTTTTTGTTGGTTTCGGCAAGAAGGTCGTTAAGCGCCGCTTGGATGCTCTCGGCGGTCCAATTCTCAAGGTCTTTTAGGCGGGTATGAGCCAGAGCAAGGAGAGACTGTAAATCATCCTCGGAGAGCTTTTTTAGCATCTTATTTCTTAAGATAAGCTCCGTGTCTACTTTCGGCTCTTCAAAGAAATAAGAGGTGAAAGTTTTAAGCTCAGAGAGGAGCTTTAGACGGTCGTAAATGATGCTAAGAACCTTTTTACGATATTCTTCCGGATAATTTTTAGCGGAATCTGGCCAGAAATCTGGGCTGATTTTAGCATAAAGGACATCATTTCCCTCCTCGTCATGGATTTTGCGAATCCACATACCGTTCATCCAGAGGAGTTTAGTCTCATCAAAACGAGCGCCGGAATTTTGGATGCGATCTAGGGAGAACTTTTCGAGCAATTCCGACATGGTATAAATTTCTTGTTCGGAACCGTCGTTCCAGCCAAGGCAGGCAAGGTAGTTTAACATGGCTTCCGGTAGAATACCTTCGTTTCGATAATCAGTTACGGATTTGGCGCCGTCGCGCTTCGATAGTTTTTTGTTACCCTGAGGGGCAAGGATGTGAGGGAGCGAGACGAATTTCGGACGAGGAAGGTCTAAAGCTTCGTAGAGGGCGAGGTAATTTGGCATGCTAGATAGGTATTCCTGGCCGCGGATGACATGAGTTACGCCCATTTCGGCATCATCGACGATGTGGGCAAAGTTGTAAGTCGGGAGACCGTCTTTTTTAATGAGGATAATATCGTCGAGAACCTCCTCGCCAGACTTTAGGTCGCCCATAACGGCGTCGGTCCATTCGTAATTTTTAGGGATAGTTTTGAAGCGGATAGGCATCCCCTCCTCCCATTCGGGAGTGTCGGCCGGGCGATGATTGCGATAGAGGTAAGGGAGCTTTTTTGCCTCGTCTTCTTTGCGGTATTCGTCGATTTTTTCGGGGGGAGTAGGGTCGGCGTAGGCGCGTCCCTCGGCAATAAGTTTTTTGGCCCAAGAGAGATAGAGCTCTTTTCTTTCGGTCTGAAAATATGGGGCGTGCGGGCCACCGACGTCGGGGCCTTCATCCCAATTGAGGCCAAGCCAGAGTAAAGTCTCTTTGATGAGGTCGGTCGCACCCTCGACAAAACGAGCTTGATCAGTATCTTCGATGCGAAGAATAAAGGTGCCGCCGGTTTGTTTGGCGAGAAGATAGGGGTAAATTGCGCTCCGAACATTGCCAATGTGAATGTAGCCCGTCGGGCTCGGAGCAAAACGAGTGATTGCTTTTTCCATGTTCTTTATTATAACAGATAGGGGAAGAAAAGACTAGTCTAGAAACTATACGAATTTTGCGTTGTTGAAATAACACTAGCGGGATTTTGGTTTTCTACTTAGGCAACATTTTGCTGGCAAGGTCATTGTACAATTTGATTAATTTCTTTATCTGTACCGATTGCAAAACTTCATCTCGCTCTTTTATGCACTCTTTGCTTTTCTTAGCAATCGTCTCTGGCCTCCGCTGAATATTCTCCAGAGTCTCTACTATCTTTTCCGGCTCCGGTCCAGCCGTTAAGATTCCGCCGTCCCCGGTCACTTCCAATAAGTCCGGGTCACAGACTAGCGTTGGCAAGCCCATTGCTCGCGCTTCAAGAATTGTCATCGGCTGATTGTCAAACCCATACGAAACCACGCTCGAGAGCTGTGCCTTTTTCATCTTTTTCAATATCTCAGCATGCTCCACTCGCCCGTAGAACTTCACTTTAAGTCCATGCTTTCTTGCATATCGCTCCGCCTTCGTTAGCTCATTCCCATCTCCATAAACCTCCAATGAAACCGGCAATTTAATTAGAGTCAAAGCCGAAAGGAGTGGCATTATTCGCTTTTCCTTCGACACTCGGGAGTTCCAAAACAATCGTAGTGGCTCAGAACCATCATATTCTCGTGCCTCTGGTTTTGAAAAATCTAGACCCGCCTCTCGAAAACTCGCTCTTAGAGCCTCGTCCGAAATCGCATTAGAAATCACCAAAAACGGTTTGCAAACTCCGTAGTGCCGTAGCTTTTCTTCAAAATGTTTCGACGGCGTAATCACCACATCTGCAAAATTAGCATGATTAACCATCAAAGTCCACATCTTTGCCCGCACTACTGTCGGGGCAAGGTAATTATCGCGTTTTATTTTAATCGTATGCGATACTCCAAAATGGTGCAAAAAACAAATCAAACACCCACCTAGAGTCTTGAAGGGATGTGGGATATTCGTTTCCGCCGCGACATCTTCTCGCCCGTGCATCGTCTGAACTAGTGGCTTTTTAAGCTCTCGTGCGAGCTGCATTCCGGCGAGTGAGCATGCCCCCTCGTAATGCACGTGTACTACATCAAAATCAAACTCTGGATACGCCGCCAAAATCGCCCGTTTCACCTTAGCAATTCGCTTTGCAAACGGCGCTCCCCCCGGCCGAAAGTATTTAAAAGAAGGTACCGCGAATACTCCGTCTGGCACCTTAGACCCCGGCTGCGCCGGACAAAACACTACGCTAGAAATCCCCGCTTTTTCAAGATACTCTCTCTGGGCATTTATCGAAGATGGAATTCCACCCGGAACTTCTAAAAATACATCTGTAAAAATCGCAACTTTCATATCTTTATAGGAAGTTTATGGTGGGCAATGTGGGAATCGAACCCACACCTCCAAAGGAGACCAGATTTTGAGTCTAGCGCGTCTACCAGTTCCGCCAATCGCCCAACAATTAAATTATATCATATTTATAACGAAACGACGAGGTTTCTAATTTGTTCTCTCGACAAATTCTTGCCATAGCTCGTGATTTTATAAAGAACCCCGCCATTTACCCAGGCTGCCGAGCCGGCATCGCTATAATAAGTGATGCCCTGCTCATGCATTGTTGAATAATTGGCTGAATAATTTTCCTTTACAAAATTATTTAGTACTGCCGTCGAATCCCAAGTCGATTTTTCTTCAATCAGCGTAAACGAGGACTCATTCGGCCCGACAAATTTCATCGTAATCTTCCCATCTTTATCAGCGGCCACCGTCTCCATCGAGTAATTTCGCGGTACAAAATCCGGATATTCAGCATCTATTCCTGTCTGTATTGCCGCCACCTTTACTGAGATGTTCGGCATATTAATTGCCACGAATACGCCGAGCGCCGCCACTACGATAGCTGAGCAAGTAAACGCGAGCAATATTCTACCCTTACCACGCTTCTTCATCGGCTTTACCGAGCCCATCGTCGCAACATTCTGTATCGCCGCTCGTGCCTTATCAGCCTCCTTATCTGCTCGAGCCTTAGCCGAAGGCTTAATCGTTTGCGCCGAAGGTCTAACTGTCTTTACCTTAGGTCTAATAGTTTTCGCTGAAGGCTTAACCGTTTTCGCTGTAGACCCAGCCGTCTTTACCGCAGGCTTCTTTACCTTTGCCGACGACACCTTAACCTCATCACTTACCTTTATGGTTACCTTCTTTGTACTATGCTCATTAAACCTTTGGATTTTTGCCGAACGCTCTCTCACTGCCACCCGAGCCACCGGCTTCTCTACGCTCTTTGTCTGCACTGCAATCTTTTTTGGCGCATCTTTTTTTGCCACCTTCTTTACGCCATCAACTTGTTTTACCGCCCCAGGTCGACGCACATATTTTCTGGACAAAGTGGTCGATTTCTGTAGCGCCGGACGCGTATATGAACTCGAAGATTTAGCTTTAGTGGCAGTTTTTTGCATTCATAACCTCAACTTATTATTTTGATTATTCTTATTATAAACGAGAGCGTAATAAAAAACAAGAGCATTTTTATATAAAAAATATGTTATAATATAAAGAGTACTTATGGATAAAGAACGTCGCAAGAAAATTCAAACTACTAAGCTCGTCATTACCGAAATCTTCATGCTTATTATTATCGTGCTTACGGTCGTGATTTTGACGTTTGTGGTTATGGGCTATCATCTGAACGAGGATGGTAAGCTCGAGCAATCCGGCCTCGTTCAGGTTGAGTCCACTCCAGACGGTGCCGCCGTCATTATAGATGGTGAAGTCCTCCCGAATAAGACTGATACTAATAAAATTCTAAAAGAGGGAGAGCATACCGTTAAAATTGAAAAAGACGGCTATACCTCTTGGCAAAAAACTGTCTCTGCGCATCCCGGTTTCTTAACGAAGCTCTCTTATCCTCGCCTTTATAAACTTGATCGCAAGGCGGAGGCTGTCTATACTTTCGAAACCGTCCCGGATATCTTCCTAACCTCCCCTAATCGTGACGTAATTTTAACAGCAAACAACAATTCTCCAAAGCTTCAGCTCCTAAACATCAATTCTAGCTCCATAAGACCGGCTGAAATCGATCTTACAAAACTTCTAATGGACTCTACCGGTGAAAAAACCGTCCTCGAATGGAATAAAAACGGTAGCCGCCTCATTCTCAAATTCACCAAAAATGACACTCCCCATTTTGCTGTCGTTGATTTAGAATATCCCGACCGCAGTCTCGACCTTACTTCATCCTTCGACGTCCAGATTTCCGATCTTCATTTTCTGAATGACTATGGCGACCGCCTTTTCATCCTTGAGAACGACCATCTCCGCATTATCTCTATTGCTGATAAACAGATTTCTGGTATTCTCGTAGAGGACGTCAAAACCTTTTCAAACCTAGGCGATAAGGTATTGCTCGTTACAAAGACAAATCAACTCAGCCTCTATGACGCTAGCAGTAAATCTAACCTCCCGCTCTTTACCTCTAGCGCCGAAGTCGTCAAGCCGTTGCTTAGCGAATATATCGGCCGCTTTACCGTCGCTCTAGCTGAAGACAATAACATTACTGTCTATCGAGGCGACCTTCCTACAGAGAAAACTGTCAACAAGGAAAAGCCTCTTGGCGAGCCAATCGGGAAATACACTCTTGACTTTGGCACTCCTCAGAATTTCTTTATGCAAGCCAAAAATCAGATTATCGTCAGCCAAAGCGATGTCAATTTTGCCGTCTTTGACCTTGAAAATTATTCAAAATCCGCCTTCTCGCTCCCAGTTGACTTGACATTTTGGCCGGATGAGTATACAATAGGCCTAGTTTCAGATGGGGTTCTGTCCGTCTATGACTTCGACGGCACCAACCGTATCGACTTAGGTAAAGCCGAGCCCGGCTTTCCGGCCAGCATCAGCAAAGACAACGACTACCTCTATCTCATCCGAAAAACCGAAAAGTTAGAACTTATCAGGGAAAATATTAAATGAACGAAGACCAAAATAATCTAAGCCCCGAAGAGCGCCAGCGAAGGACTGCCGCCGAGCTCGCGCGCAAAAAAGTTCTCGCCGCCTATAAAAATATCCCGGTTAAGAGTGCCCACACTCCCGATTTAAAGGAATACCATACCGCTTGGCAAAAATACTATCAAAAATACTACTCTGAATACTATTCTAAGGCCGCTAAAACTTACATCGAAAATGAGCGTAAGAAAACCGCAACTGACTCTCCGGAATCCATCCTTAGAAAAAACATCACCGCAAAAGCTTCCGACTCCGCCGCAAACCGTCGTCTCCTCAAAAAATATCGCCCGCTCATCGCCGGTGCAGTGGTCGCTTTATTGTTGCTTTTCTTACAATATAACCGCTTGATCTTTGCCCCTCTCGCCGCCTATGTTTCTCCCGGAAACGATGTCGACACCTCAATTACCGCTATCGACCCCAGCATCGCCGTCAGTGTCGGCGAAGAGAGCCGTCTGATTATCCCTAAGTTAAACATTGACGTCCCGATTTTATTCGGCCTCTCAAACGATAGCGACACAATTATGGAGGGTATGAATAACGGCGTCGTCCACTGGTCTATCCCAGGCGCTTCCGCTCTCCCCGGAGAGATTGGCAACCTCGTTATTACCGGCCATTCCGCTGGCGACATTTATACTTCTAACCAATACAAATTTATTTTCTCCGGCCTCGAACGCCTCGTCCCGAATGATTTAATTTACGTCGATTATGGTGGCGTCCGTTATACTTATTCCGTCACTAGCCTTGAGACTGTCGAGCCGACGGAGGTTTCTAGACTAGTCTATGATACTGACAAGCCTATGCTAACTCTCATCACTTGCACCCCGCTCGGCACTTCTCGCTATCGCCTCCTCGTCTCCGCTGAGCAAATCGCTCCAACGCCTTCTGGCGCCACTCAAAACGAAGAAACTAATAGCTCCGGCCCGATGGTCGGCAACAGCCCCACATTCTTTGAATCTATCGGGAACCTATTGTTTGGCAACCATAACTAAGATTTTAATAATGCTGCCGCGGAGGCCTCGAGGGGCTTGCTCGGATTCCAGAGGTTGTAGGCGGCGAAATCGGCGGGGAGAGGGCCGGTAAAGAAGGTAAGAGGATTATAGTGAGTTTTTTCAAGGGGGGTGGAGATAACTTGGCCGCGGGAGGCGATGAGGATTTGGCCCTGATGGAGTGTGGTAACGGTACAGTTTTCGTAACTTAAGGTAAACTTGTGCAGAGTCTCAGCGATTTGGAGGAGTGGCGCAGAGAGTAAAATCATCTTTGGGTAAAGGAGGGAGCGGAAGATTTTTTGAAGTTGAGGCATGGAGGCAAGGAGGAAAAGTTTAGAATCCTCGATAATCTCGCTGATGCTAGACTCGACTAAATCGACCGCATCGCGGGCGAGAAGGACAGGACTAGCGCTATTTTTAATGGCGTCGATAATCGCGATAGTGGTGGCGGAATTTTTTGAGAAATCTCCGGCGAGAATAGAGAAGTTG
>JAFRBS010000024.1 GCA_017404725.1 Candidatus Saccharimonadota bacterium
AAAATCATCCGTCGTTTGCACGCCGAGGGCAATCACGAGATCCACGTTATAATCGCCGTGCGAAAATTCGAGATCACCCTCGTCGAGCGTCGTCTTGTATGGAGTAATAAACACTTTCACATATTCGCCGTCCACCTTATATCGCAGGTGATCAGCCTTGTCCTTATTCAGCGCAATGATAAAATCTTGCAAACTGTTAGTATTGGACTCAAAGGTCTTTTCCGGATTTAGGAATTTCAGCATATTCGGAGTTTCGCCAGAGTAAATCGCCGTCGCGTGCTTTCCAATGTTGTCCAGCATCATCGTCAGCCCAAGCGCCGCCGCCAGTTCATCCGCCGTCGGATCTTTCGAAACCGCGATCAGAATGTTGCTAGCATTATCAATTTTCCCGACGACTTTCGTCAAGATGTCATTGTTTTTTGCTTGTACTTTTTCTTCTGGCATTTTTATTTTTTGACCTTTATACCCCTAATTTACCATAAGAATTTTTGTTTGTCAACACTTTTTTCTAAGTTTTTCAAAAAACTTTACAAATAAGAGAAAGTGCGGTATAATAAACGGAAGTTATTATTAATATTTAAGTATAGGAAAATTATGCCGATTATTAAATCTGCTAAGAAGGCCGCTCGGAAGGCTGTTAAAAATACCGAGCATAATAAAGAGATTAAGAAGTCGATTAAGACTGCGCTTAAAGATTTCAAAGCGAAACCGACCGCCGCGAACCTGTCTAAGGCCCAGTCCGAATATGATAAGGCCGCGAAAAAGGGCTTAATTAAGAAGAATACCGCTTCTCGCCGCAAGGCCGCCCTCGTTAAAATCGCGAAGGCCGCTGGCGTTAAGCCTGCGAAAGCCGCCGCGAAGAAAGCTGCCCCTGCGAAGAAGCCTGTTGCGAAGAAGCCTGCTGCTAAAGCTGCTCCAGCCAAAAAAGCCGCAGCCGCAAAAAAGCCTGCCGCTAAGAAGCCTACAGCGAAGAAACCGACAGTAAAAACGACGAAATAAGCGCCCAAGGCTCGATCGTCGAGGTTTTCATCTTAATATCAAGTTTAGAGAGTTCCTTGAGAACTCTCTTTTCTCTCCGCTTTAAAGCCTGCGAAACCAAAAGCCCGAAAAACATATACGGGTCATTATCGTCTTTAATTTTCTCGACCATCTTCACCGCCCTCGCTCCATCCCGATAAGCCGTGTCTAAAATATCGAAAACTACGCCCGCGTCCGCCGGCTTCGCCGCCTCATATTTTTTCGTCTGAACTTTCGGCGATTTGATAAAATCTTTGAACGACTTTTTCCGCGACAGCGTCGTTTCCCAAATCACAACCGTATGTTTCGTGTCGATATATTTCGCTACCTCCTCATAAAGGTCGGCTTTCTCCTCCGCGCCCGCGCTTCCGTCTGCGCTCGAGTCATCCTTCCCTTTCGCCGCCGGCGTCAGGTCCTTAATCAGAATCTTCCGCTCCGCCGAAAACAGCGTTGCGCCCTTAAAAATGTTCATAATGTCTTGTGGCTTTAAATCTGCACCATCAAAAATCTCATAGTCGCCGCCCAAAATTTTCGTAATCGCCGACTGAATTTTTACCCGATCTGAGCCCGATAAAACGTAAATCATTTTTGACACTCCCGACAATAATGCGTTCCTCTTCCGGCGACTTTCGTCTTCAAAATCTCCGCACCGCACCTCTTGCATTCTTTCCCCTCGCGCCGAAAAACCTGCGCGAAAAGCTCTAAATAATCGCCCTTCGTTCCGTCCGCCTTAACGTAAGTTTTCATCGTCGAACCGCCCGAATCTATCGATGCGTCCATCACTTTTCTCGCCCCCTCGACGATTTTCGAGGCCTCCTCCCGCGAAACTTCCCCAGCTTTTCTAGACGGCAGAACCCCCGCGAAATACAGCGCCTCATCCGCATAAATATTCCCAATCCCCGCGATGACTTTCTGGTCTAAAATTACCGCTTTTATCGGCGAACCCTTCCGTCTTTGTAATTTCTCATATAACTCAGGACCCGAAATCTCCCAAGGCTCCGGCCCAAGACTAGCAATAAACTTGTCCGATAAAACCTCATCCGTCGAAAGAACCTTAAAGAACCCAAACTTCCGCTGGTCGTTAAAGAATAGCCGCGCCCCGTCCGAAAATTCTAAAACTACTCGCGTCTGCTTATTTGGCAACTCATCAAAAAAGTTATCGCTCGGATGCCCGCCCGCAAACTCAGCCGAGCCCCGATAAATCAACTGTCCGGTCATCCTCAGGTGCACCATAACCGTAATTCCGCCAGACAGATCAATTAAAAGTGCCTTCCCCCTCCGCCTAAGCCCAGCAACTTCTGCCCCGGCTAAAACCTCCTTTGGCCCGATAAACGACTTGTCGCAGAGTATCAAAACTTTAGAAATCTTTTTCCCGACGCAGAACTCTAAAAGCCCCCGCCGAATCGTCTCGACCTCTGGAAGTTCCGGCATCAGAGTTCCCCCCAGTTTTCCCCACTCGTTACTTCGACGGCGAGAGAAATCGCAAGCTCCGGCGCAATCCCCTCCATCGTCTTCTTCAAAATCTCCGAAACTTCCGAAACCTGGGCCTCGTCGCATTCCACAATCAACGAATCATGAATCTGCAAAACCAGCGACGCCCCCTCCGGCAAAATCTCCGAAACCTTTATCATCGCCTTCTTCATCAAATCCGCCTCTGTTCCCTGAATTGGCATATTCTGCGCCGCGCGCTCCGCCGCCGTCCGTATCATGAAATTCGGCGACTTAACATCCGGCGTCGGTCGCCGCCGCCCATAATAGGTCTCGACGTACCCTTCCTCACGCGCCTGCTTCAAAATAGCGTTTAAGTACTCCCTTATCGGTTTCCGAACTTCAAAGTAGTCCTCAATAAACTTCTTTGCCTCTGGGACCGACATCCCCGCCGCATCCGCCAGCCCCTTTGCGCTCATCCCATATAAGACGCCAAAATTAATCACCTTCGCCGCCCGCCGCTGCGCCTTCGTCACCTGATCAAACGGCACATTAAACACGTCCGCCGCCGTCTTCGTATGAATATCTACTCCCGAATTAAAGTCCGAAATCAGCGCCTTGTCCCCTGAAAGAACCGCCGCCAATCGTAATTCAAACTGCGAATAATCCGCCGAGACAAACTTCCTTCCCTCACCCGCGATAAAACCAGCACGGATCCGCTTCCCCTCCTCCGTCCTGACTGGAATATTCTGTAAATTCGGGTTCACGCTCGAAAGCCGCCCGGTCGAAGTCACGTCTTGGGTAAAAGTCGTATGGATTCGCCCTCTCATATCCGCAAGCTCCGGCAACGGCGAGATATACGTGTTCAAAAGTTTTGCCGCCTCGCGATATTCCATAATCTTCGAAATAACCGGATGCTCATTTTTCAGCTTTAAAAGCTCTTTAACCCCTGTCGAATAACCACGCCTCGTCTTTTTTATACCCTTCGTCGAAAGCCCCAAATCCGTAAACAAAACCTCCGCCAGCTGTACCGGCGAATTAACATTGAACTCCTTCCCCGCAAGCGTATAAATTTTTTGCTCAAGTTCAGCAACTTCCTTCCCATATTCCTCCGCCAACCCCGCGAAATACTCCCGCGAAATCGCGATTCCCTTTTTCTCCATTTTGTAAAGCACCGGTATAAGCGGCAGATCATACTCCTGAAAAATCTTAAACAGCCGCGAATTCTCCGCAAACTTCTCTTTTTGCGTCCAATAATCTTCTGGCGGCATGTCTTTCCTGCGCAGCGGATTAAGCAGAAATGCCCCCTGATTAAGGTCCCAAAACTTCTCCCCATTAAGCACCCTCTCCGCTATCCTCGGGTCCTCATGCATCGCCGCCTTCACATCCGGCAGTATAATTAGATCAGAAGGCAAGGTTTTAGATACGCCTTCTTCCGAATCTGGTGCGGTCGCTACCGCACCCGAAGCAACCGAGCCCCGTGAAGACGGGCGCGAGGGCGGCGTTTCGGAAGAAGACGCTTCTAAAACCTTACCATATTTTCTAATTAGAGAGTTAAATTCCAGGAATTTCAATGCTTCCAAAATTCGCGAACCATCAACTTCAAGCTCCGGCACCTTCGCCAGCGAGACCGGCGCATCAGTCATAATCTTCCCCAGCCGATACGACATCTCCGCCGACTCCTTCCCCGCAACCAGTTTATCATGCACCGCCCCAGAAATCTCGTCTATATGCTCATAAATCCCCGTAACCGAGCCGTATTCGTTCAGAAGTTTCACCGCCGTCTTCTCCCCAATCCCCGGCACCCCCGGAATATTGTCCGACGCATCGCCTTTAAGCGCCTTTAAATCCAAAAATTGCGACTTTTTTATCCCATATTTTTCCTCAACCGCGGCGACATCGATTTCCTCAAGCTTCGAAAACCCTTTTAGCAGTCGATACATCTTTACGTTTTTATCAACTATTTGCAGCATATCTAAGTCGGAGGAGATAATTATTACTTGGTATTCTGGGTTTTCAGGCGGCGTGCGAGTGAGCAACGCATCTTCTGAGGAAGCAGAGTGCGTCGCCTGTAAGGCCAGCGTCCCGATAATATCATCCGCCTCATAATCGTCGCACTCCAAGAAATCCCATCCGAGCGCCGAAACCAACTCCCGAAGCAGCGGAATCTGCGCAAAAAAATCCTCTGGCGGCCGTGTCCGCCCTGCCTTATACTCATTATATATCATTTTGCGCTTAGAAATCGAAGTTTTTGCTTTGTCCCACGCGACAGCAACCTTATCTGGCTTGATTTGCGAAATCAGCTCCATCGCAATGACCGCAAACCCATAAACTCCCCCCGTCGGCGTCCCATCTGATAACGACAGCGCCCCCATCGCATAATACCCTCGGTAAAATACGCTTTTGCCGTCGATAATTACCAGCTTTTTCAAGCCGCCTCCTCGATCTCCGCCAAAACCGCCGCCAGCCGCTCATGCATTTCCGCCACGCTCCCGTCGTTTAAGACATAATAATCCGCCGCCGCGATCGGCCCGCCCTTCTCCAGGTTCTCGATCTCGCTCTTATCGCGCTCACGAATCTCTTGCAAATTAAACGGCCGCTCGACCCGCTCAGAAACTCTTTTATATCGCAATTTTTTCGGCACCACAATCGCGACAAAAGTAATCTGCCTCGGAAATTCCTTCTTTAAAATCTTATATTCCGTCCAAGAATAAACTCCGTCTAAAACAATTTTCCTCTGTCCTGCCTCAACCAACCGATGTATCTCATCAATAACCTGCAAAACGACCCAATCATTCCCTTCCGTCGCCCGAATCTCCTCACGAAACGCTTTCTCGCTCTCCGCCGTTCGCTCAATTCCCCTGCGCTCCATCTCGCGCAAAATCATCCCCCCGAAATAAACCTTCGGCCAGCTTTTCTCTGTCAGAAAATCTACCGCAACCGACTTTCCGCTCCCGCTCATCCCAACAAAAGCGACAATCTCAATATCTTTACCTTCCATATTATATCTATTATACCACTATAAGGCGATAACTTCCACCGGAACCGAAGACTTTAAAATCTCAATTTCTCGACACTTCTTCCGCTCATATTCCCCCTCCACCTGGATCTCAATTTCATACGGCTTTGAAAAACCAAGTTTAACCGAATCCGCAACTTTCCCCGGGACTCGCCGAATCATACTTTTCATCATAAACCAACAAATCGCGAAAAATCCCGATAATTTCTGTCGACTCGCCAAAAATCCTACGTCCGAAAATGCCAAATCCGCCGAGCCCTTCATTATTTTCGCCACGCTCCGCCCATTTACCGCCAAAACGTCCGTCGCCGGAAAATCCTCTGGGAAAAACTGCTTTTTCCGATTCTTCCGCCACCAAGAAAATAGTGTCAAAATCGAAAAAATCAGCGATCTTCGCCCTGAAACTAAATTTTTTCTTACGCGCGCATTATTAAATGCTTCGGTACTCTCCGCAAACATCCCGATCGTAAAATAACACGCCGCATACCGAAAATGTCGACCATTAATCAACATTTCCAGCGGATAAAGTTCTTTCGTTCGCATGTCCAAATCCCCTCCGCCAAGAACATCCGCAAGTTTCCGCGTCCCTAAAAGCCTCGAAAAATCGTTAAAATTCCCATATGGCAACGCCGAAAAGCGCACATTCGAAAGTCCCGATAAAATCACTCCGTTAAAAACTGCCGTCGCCGTCCCATCGCCCCCCGCCGAAATCACGACGTCATTTTGTCGAAGCACTTTCGACAATCTCCGCGCATTCTCCGAAACGCTCGCTTTTTTGACTTCAAATTCATAAAGCTCAAACTTCTGCCCCGAAAATTCGCCAGTTTTAAGCGGTTCTAAAACCTCGGAAGAAATCTCCGAAAACCGCGACGACTTTTTATTATAACAAACTACGATCCTCATTCTATCCTCCAAAAATCCCGCCCGGAATTATAAATTGTAACAACAGATAAAGCATCGCATAAATACCCAGCCCGATCAAAATCTGTACGATCCTCTTCTTCGCTTTCGCGACCTGCTGCTCGTTATCGCGCGCCGTGAGATAAGTTATACCCGAAATGATCAGACCAAGCACCCCCAGCGCGCCAACAACCGCCGAAAAAACATTAAACACGATCAAAATTATTTCATACGTTCCCGATCCAGACGTATCACAAAAATACTTCTTCCCATCAATTTTCTCGTTCCAAATAATCATCGACCCGACACACTTTTTATCTGCCTTTACTCCTCCGTAAACTTTCTCGACATCCTCTTTATCTTCTTCGATCACATTCCCTGATTCGTCCTTCTCTTTCCGAAATCCGTCCGGCCATAGACAGTTAAATTTTCCATCTTCTTTCGTCGAACGCTTACCATTGGCCATATCGCATTGAACTACGAAACTCTGCGAACTAGATGGATTATCCCAGGTTATACCAACACATTTATAGCCATTCTGGTACTCCACCCAATTTTTCTTTTTTTCAAACCCCCCCTCACTCGCGCTAAGCCAAGATTTACATTTTTCCAGCGCCTCCTCCTTCGTAATCGCCGCCGCCGCCGACACGTCCCTCGCCGGCAAAACCAAACCTAAAGCCGCCAAAGCCGTAAGCGCTATCGCTGCCAACGTTACTCGCAAAATTCGAGCGCGCATCGGCCCCTCCTAATTCCCGAAAATCCCGCCCGGAATTATGAATTGTAGCCCAAGATAAAGCACCGCATAAACTACCAGGCCAATCACAATTTGAAGAATTCGGCTTTTCGCCTTCGCGACCTGCTGTTCGTTGTCGCGCGCCGTGAGATAAGTTACGCCCGAGATAATTAGCCCAAGCACCCCAAGCACGCCAACCCCTGCGGTCAAAATGTTCAAAATAATCAGCAAAATATCATAAACTCCCCCGCCTTTGCCATCATCATTATAACAACCATCGTCGCCCAAAATCGAGGTCTTAACTCCGTCTCCACAATCAGGATCCGACTCTACGCCTCCGTAAACCTTGCCCACGCCCGAGCCGTATGTCGTGCCATCGCCTTGACCGCTTAGCTCACTCTCGTCCTTAAATTTCCCATTCCAAACACACCTGAATTTATTATCATCGCCACCCACATTTTTCGTTATTCCCTTAGCCGTCGCGCTACAGTCCTTTATGTGCGCTTCCGTTTCTTCTATACCTTTACATAACGCCTTAGTATCGCTCTCCTCCACCCAATTACCATTTACGCTGCTACACCAATTTTTCGCACTGCTTTTATAGGTATCGCCAGCAGCCGCGCTCGCCTCCCCGATCGGCAAAACCGCCGTAAAAGACATCGCCATAATCGCTGCCACCAAACCGAAAACCATTCTCCTAGAAATCCGCATAAAACCTCCTTACTTTAGATATTCGTGTAGCCTCTTCGTGTCCTTATGCTTACGAAGTTTCGACAAAGCCTTCGCCTCAATCTGGCGAATACGCTCGCGCGTAACTGCAAATTCCGCACCAACTTCCTCGAGCGTGTGCGGCCGACCGCCACCAATCCCAAAACGCAATTTAATAATCTTCTGTTCCCTCTCCGAAAGCGTCGAAATAATCTCCGCAAGCTGTTCCTTTAAGAGCTGGTTCGCCGCCGAATCTTCCGGCGTAACCCGTTCCTCATCTTCCACAAAATCCCCAAGCACCGAATCCTCATCATCACCGTCTCGCCCCACGCTCTGATCAAGCGACGCGATGTCCTGTTTAATCCGCATCACGTATTCGACCTTCTCCGGTTCCATGTCCATCTCTTTCGCAATTTCCTCAACCGTCGGCTCGCGGTTCAATTCCTGCGTAAGCTTCCGCGTCGCCCGCAAAGTCTTATTAATCGTCTCGACCATATGTACCGGAATACGAATCGTCCTCGCCTGGTCCGCAATCGCGCGCGTAATCGCCTGGCGAATCCACCACGTCGCATAAGTCGAAAACTTAAAGCCCTTCGACGGGTCAAACTTCTCGACCGCGCGCAGAAGCCCAGTATTCCCTTCCTGAATAAGATCGAGAAGATCCAGCCCCCGCCCCGAATATCGCTTCGCAATCGAAACGACTAGGCGCATATTCGCCTCGACCATCTTATCCTTGGCCTTCTTATCGCCTTTCAAAATTCGCTGCGCTAACTTCTGTTCTTCTTCCGGCTCGAGCAACGGAATCTTACCAATTTCCCGAAGATACATCCTTACGGAATCGTCCGCAAACGCATCAACATTATCAACCGTAATCTCTAACTCTTCATCCGAAAGCTCTTCCTCATCCGCGAGTTCATTCGCACTCGGGTCTTCATCCGGAAGCGGAGTTTTCAATAAAGCATCATCTTTTATTTCATCCATCGACTACAATTATACCGAATTCAGGCGTTTTTTTCAACCTTTTTAAGCTTTTGAATTTCTCTTAAAATCTCCTTGCTTTTTTCTTCGTCATCTTCGTATTTTGAAAGCTCGGCAGACAATTCCGCTACCTTCCGCTTCGCCAGCTCCTGCTCCCTCCTCCTCATCAGTTCCCCGACTTCCTTTTCCAGCATCTCTTCCGTCCAACCCGCATATCTCGCTTCAAAAACCAGCGAAAGCTCCGAAAGCGCCGTTTCATCCTCTGGAATTTCCAGGTTAATCTTCACTCCCGCCTCGCCGCCATAAACCAAAATCGCCAAAAGATCGTTTTCTATTCCTCTTAAGACCTCGAACTCTGCCCCCTCATTTTTCACCGTTTTAAGCCTCCGTGGCCGCTTCGAAAAATCCGCCTTTTTCGCTAATAAATCCTCGACCGAAACGTCCAAAATCTTCGCCACTTTCTTCGCATAATGTTTTTTCTCGACCGGATCTTTAAGATACGAAATCAGCCGCATCGCCACGTCCGAATATTCCCTCTTCCCCTGCCCCGATGAAATATCCAATTTCTCCTCATATTTATCGAGCAGCCAGTCCACCGCCGGACGATAATGTAAGACCGCCTCTTTCCATAAATCCGCCGATTTTTGGATCAGTTCATCCGGATCTTTCGCCCCATGATAATCCGAAATTACCGAAAGATTTATCCCCAGTCCTCCCGCGAGATTAATCGCTCGCTCCGTCGCCTTAATTCCCGCCTCGTCGCCATCATACGCCAGCCGAATATCTGTCGTAAGCCGGCTCAGCGTCTTAAGCTGGAACTCCGTCATCGCCGTCCCGCTCGTCGCGACCGCCTGTTTTACTCCCGCCTGGTGCGACGAAATCACATCCATATTCCCCTCGACGATAACGATGAAGTTCTCGCGCCGAATCGCTTCTTTCGCCTGATAAAGTCCAAAAATATACCGCGACTTATTAAACAAAAACGTGTCTGGCGTGTTCAAATATTTTGGCTCGCCTTTGTCTAAAATCCGCGCCGTAAACCCTATGACCTGTCCGTTCGTATCAATAAACGGCACTTGCATCCGCCCGCGAAATAAATCTTTATCAAACCGGTTTAAGACCCCCGCGTCGCGCATCTCGCGAACCGAATAACCCTTTTTCTTCAAAAATTCTAACAAAGCCACCCCCGTGTTCGGCGAATACCCAATCCGAAATTCAGAAACTGTCGCTCGATTTATATTCCGCTTATAAAATATGTAGTCGATCACCGACTTATTCTTCGTCATCGCAACTTGGTAAAACTTACAGGCCAGCTCATTCACTTCTTTTGCGCGCGTCTTTCGCTTCGCCTGCTCCTTATCATTCGCCGAGTACTTTTTTAGCTCAACTCCCGCTTGCGCCGCTAATTTTTCCAGGGCCTCGCGAAAAGAAATCCCCTCGACTTCCATGATGAAAGTAAAAATGTCTCCCCCTTTATTCGCCGAAAAATCGTGCCAAATTCCCTTCTCCGGCGAAACCATAAAAGACGGCGTTTTATCGACACCCCAAGGCGACCTCCCCTTCAAATTCCTCCCTGCGCGCTTCAATTCAATATACTGGCCCACCACGTCTTCAACCGGAAGCCGCGCCTTGATTTCCTCCTTGGTGTCTTCCATATTTCAATTATATCATGTATAATATGCTTATGGATAATATGGCGTATCTGGACAAAATCGCAGAAAGTAACCGCCCTGCGAAAACGACTAGCCTTCTTCCTTTTTCAATTTCGCCAAAGATTTTAATTGGCATCGGTATTGTGATTTTCGTACTTTTTGCAATTATGATTTTCGGCTCCATCTTCGGCGGCGATAAAAATACCGAAAAAACCCTGCTCGACCAAATCAGCCTTCGTTCTGAAAACCTCGGAAAAACCATCGACCAGTACAACAAAAACGTCAAATCCTCGAAACTCCGTTCCATGGGCAGTTCCCTTTCTACCGTCCTGAGCGAAACGAGCAGCCGCTCCGCCACGCTGCTTGCTGAAAACTTTGATTCGAAAAAAACCGATAAATCTCTCGAGGAAAACGAGTCCGCTTATATCGAAGAAGTGAACACCGTTCTCGAAAACGCCCGCTTAAACGGTCTTTTAGACCGTGCTTACGTTCGCGAAATGACTTACCAGATCGGCATTCTCCTCTCTATGGAATCCGAATGTTCTTCGAAATCGAAAAAAACCGATGTCAAAGATTTCTTAACCAGCTCAATGTCTAACCTCGACAGCCTCTATACTGAATTTTCCGAATATTCCGACGAAACAAACTAGCTTTTCTCTGTAATATATGGTATAATTACCTCATTATGGGAATTAGAAACAGCAGTTTTGTCAAAGAATTCAAAGAATTTATCAACAAAGGCAGCGTCATGGACCTCGCCATCGGTATGGTCATCGGCGCCGCTTTTTCGAAAATCGTCAGCTCGCTTGTTGCTGATATCATTATGCCAGTCGTCGGGCTTATCGGCGGCGGTATCGACTTTACGGACCTAGTTATTACCATCCCGAACTTCTTCGGCGGAGATACCGCCGCGCATATCTATATCGGCGTTTTCCTCCAGAACGTCGTCGATTTCCTGATCGTCGCGCTTACACTCTTTATCGTCATCCGCGGACTTAATCGCATGAAAGAGCGCGCCGCGAAAAAACTCGGCAAAGAAGAGGAGAAGAAAGAAGAAAAAGAAGACAAAAAGGACGCCGATACCGATAAAATTCTAAAAGACATCTTAAAAGAACTAAAGAAACAAAATAAGCGATAGACAAAATCCCGCTAAGCGGGATTTTGTCTGACAACGCGAACTACTAGTCACTCATATTATAACTCAACCGCACTAAATCCGCAAGCTCTTTTTCGTCTAATTGTCCCGAAACTACGATTTCGATTCCCCCTCTCCCGAAATATCGGCTCTCCATCACGCTTTCATACTTCTCTTGTAAAAGCTGCGATAATTTCCGATCCGTCCTGACCTCGATCGTATTCTTCCGAACAACTAAAAACGCTTTCCCCTCTTCTTTCGGAACCTTATAAACCGTCACTTCTTCCGCATCGACCCCTTCACCGATGCGCTTTTTCTCTTCTTCGTAATCTTCACCTAATGCACGAACGTCAAATACCATTTTAACTCCGAAATCGAACCTTTAATATCGGAAAGCGCCCGATGGTCCTCGCGTTTAGTATATTTCAGATGCTTCGCCCCCTCGAAATACAGTTTCCATGCCGAAACATCGAGCATCCGATAATGCAATTTCTTCGACAGTTCCGGCCACTCAATATCAATAAATTTTCGATCCTGGTGAATCGAATTACCTGCGAGAATAATCTTTCCCTTGTACTTCGGATCGTTTGGAATCGCCGAACTCGCAAAATTCTTCGAGATCCAGTTTAAAAGATCCTTCTCGACTTCCTCCGCCGATTTCCCTTCTTCATTTTTCGAAACCAGTGCGTCGTAAGATTCCTTATTCTCTTTCCAAAACGGCCCAACCATCCGCTCTTTTATAACTTCGTCCGAAACTTTTACCGTCGCAGTAAACTCAGCCAAAGGCTCAAGTTCCCAGTCCGTCGCAATCGCCGCAATTTCCATGATCTTATCTTTCCCCGGAACCAACCCGGTCATTTCCAGGTCAATCCAAAGTAAGGTTGCTGTTTTTGCCATTACATTTCCTCCGGGACTTCTATCCCCATTAAGTTTAACCCGTGCGTCATTGTACCAAGATACGCCGACACAATTTCAAGCCTATTCGCTTCTTCCTCGCTCCCCGCAACTTTCACATGTTCATAAAATCTTGAGAACTCTTGCGCGAGTTCGTACAGATAATTCGCTAGCTTATGCGGCGCAAGCTCTTCTACCGCTTCCTTCAAAACATCTTTATACCGGAAAATCTCCCTAAGCAGCCCCCGCTCGTACTTGTTTAATGAGACTGAAGGAACAAAATGTTTTTCCGAAGGACCTAAGACTTGGCCAAGCGGCCCGGAGCGGCCCGAGGAAAAATCGTTTTGTTTCTTCAGGATCTTCTTAGCTCTGACGGCGGAGTATTGTAAATAAACTCCCGAATTCCCCGTAGTGGACACGCTTTCTTTAGCGTCAAACTCAATATTCCCTCCAATTTTATACTTCAAAAACGCATATTTAATCGCCGCCAGCGCAATTTTCGGCTCCGAAACCATCCCCTCGACTTCGTCCAGAACATCTACCGCCCGAATAAAATTCCCTTTCCGAGAGCTCATTTTCTCGTTCCCCGGTAGCCTGACATTCCCATGCGTAATATGTTTTGTCCGCTCGACAAGCTCCGGCGCATAGAGCGACACCGATTTTAAAACTACTTTCATATAATCAATAATGTCATTCCCGGTAATCACAATCGACTGATCAAATTTATAATCATCCCACTTCGTAAACAAAAGCCCAACGTCCTTCGCTTCATAAGTCGGCAACCCCTCCGCGTTAATAAACACGCGCGTATGAAGATCGTATTTCTCGCCCGGAAAAACTACCGCCCCGTCCGATTTTTCATAAACATCACCGATGTGCGCCGAAACCTCGGAAAGTCCCCGTTTCGCAACCGTAGATTCTGGATAATACTTGTCAAATTTAACCCCAACTCGCTCATAAAAATCGGAAAAATACTGATAAGAAAGCTCGCGGCCTTTCCAGTATAGTTCCGCCAAATTTCGCGCATCTTCATCTTCCCAATTCGCGTCCACTCCCGCATCCGCGATCTGATAAATTTTCTTGTTCAGCTCCACAATTTCCGCTTTCGCACTCTCGTCTTCCTCATACGCCCTCGTCCCTTCAACATACGCCCTAGCAATATCCTCGATATCAAAAGCAAATGAATGTTCTTTCGAAGGGCCTAAGACTTGGCCAAGCGGCCCGGAGCGGCCCGAGAAAGAATCGTTCATTTGCTTTTGTAACGCATATAAGGTCTTCGCCACATGTAGCCCGACATCCCCCCCAAAATTCGCCCTGACCACTTTCCCGCCCGCAAATTCCACTAACCGCGAAATCGAATCTCCGACAATCGAGGTATAAAGATGCCCGACGTGAAGCACTTTAAACGGATTCGGATCAGAAAATTCGCAGACTACAGTTTTCCCAGAATATTCGTCCTGTGATATATTTTTCTCGAAATTCGCCCGAAAATCGCCTAATTTCGTGGTAAAATATTCATCTGACGCTATAAAATTCAAAAACCCCGGCCCCGCAACCGAAGCCAAAAACGGAAAATCCGAAGGCAGCTCAGAGATAATTCCCTCCGCAATCTCCCTCGGCGAACGCTTAACTCGCGAAGCTAACTGCATTGCCACATTAGACGAAAAATCCGCTAGATCCTTAAAATTCTCCGGCGCCGGCGTAACCTCTGCTGAAAAATCCGAAACATCAAAAACTCGCAAAATAATTTTCGTAATATGTTCCCGAATTTCTTCCATCCCTTATATTGTAGCACAATTATCCCCCTCTTACAAAAATCATCACCTATAGCATATGACTTTCGCCGCATTGCTCTTCGGGTGAGCACCAGATACCGAATGATCGCTATATACGCCTAAA
>JAFRBS010000002.1 GCA_017404725.1 Candidatus Saccharimonadota bacterium
AGAAGATTTCGACAGTGACGATTTAGAACGCAAACAATACGTTTTGAAGGCTCTTGGAGCGGAACTCAAACTTTCGGGTAGAACCATTATCTTTTCCCCTGTTAAGTACTTAATTCCAATCGAAAAAGCGGTCAAAAATCTTAACGCTGATAACGATTTGGTTAGAACCTGTCCACAACAGAGAAAAAATGACCCCGAAGGGTCGATTTCAAAACAATGGTGCTGGAAGTAGGACTCGAACCTACGAAGGCCGAAGCCGGGAGATTTACAGTCTCCTGCGATTGCCACTACGCGATTCCAGCGTCTATCTTATTATAACAAAAAACCCGCCCTTTTACAAGCGGATTTTTTGGTCTGTTCTTTGGTCAACCCTCAGAACACGAACAACAAGTGTACCTCTATTGTACTACATCCGAATTTCGGCGTCAACACCAGCCGGGAGAGAAAGATTTTGCAAGCTGTCGATCGTCTTTGGAGTAGCATTGGTGATATCGATTAAGCGCTTATGGACTTTCATCTCAAACGCTTCCCCGCCAGTCTTGTAGACGTGCGGGCTTTTTACGACGGTAAACGTACTGCGTTTAGTCGGTAGAGGGACCGGACCGGAAACGTTCGCGCCGGTGCGAATCGCAGTATCGACAATTTGTTTCGCGCTTTGGTCAATCACGCGGTGATCATACGCCTTGAGGCGGATGCGGATTTTTAGACCTTCGTTTTTCTTGGCTTCTGCCATATTTTCCTTTCTTGCCTGATAACCTCAGATCGCCGCTTAGATGGGCCGTCGATGAGTTTTTCAGGCTTGATTATTAATGTTGCTTGTGTAAACTAATATACACCAAAAAACCGAAATTGTCAACAAAAATCTCCCCTTGCGGGGAGATTTTTACAGCTGATACCGCTAGATTATTTGATAATCTTAGTGATAACACCGGAGCCGACGGTTTTGCCACCTTCACGGATAGCGAAACGATCATTGTTGTTCATCGCGATTGGGGCGAGAAGCTTAACCTTGAAGGTTACAGTGTCGCCTGGCATGACGATTTCCTTGTCGGCTGGAAGCTCAACTTCACCGGTAACATCGGTCGTGCGGAAGTAGAACTGTGGCTTGTAGCCCTTGGAGAATGGAGTGTGGCGGCCGCCTTCCTCTTTCTTCAAGATGTAAACTTCGCCTTCGAACTCGGTGTGCGGGGTGATAGAACCAGGAGCAGCAATAACCTGACCACGCTCAATCTGATCACGCTCGATACCACGGAGGAGAAGACCGGCGTTATCGCCAGCTTGACCCTGGTCGAGAGTCTTGTGGAAGGCCTCGATACCGGTAACAACCGATTTCTGAGTCTCTTTAAGACCAACGATTTCAACTTCGTCGTTAACGAGAACTTTACCCTGCTCGATACGACCGGTAGCAACGGTACCACGGCCTTTAATCGAGAAGACGTCCTCGATAGGCATCAGGAATGGTTTGTCAAGATCGTGCTCAGGGACATCGAAGTATTCATCCATAGCCTTGACGAGATCCATGACAGCCTGTTCGTTCTCAGGATCGCCTTCCAAAGCCTTGGTAGCAGAACCCTTGATGATCGGAGCGTTGTCGCCGTCGAAGCCGTATTTGTTCAAAAGTTCGCGGACATCCATCTCGACGAGCTCAACGAGTTCTGGGTCAGCGAGGTCCATCTTGTTCAAGAAGACGATAATCTTCGGAACGTTCACCTGGTGGGCGAGAAGGACGTGCTCGCGAGTCTGTGGAAGCGGACCATCGTTCGCAGCAACGACGAGGATCGCACCATCAATCTGGGCAGCACCGGTAATCATGTTCTTAATGTAGTCAGCGTGGCCCGGCATATCGACGTGGGCGTAGTGACGTTTTTCAGATTCGTACTCTTGGTGGGAAGTAGCGATGGTAATACCACGAGCTTTTTCCTCAGGAGCGTTATCGATCTGATCGTAAGCGATCGGTTTGTTGACATCCGATGGGAGTTTTTTTGCTAGAACTGCGGTAATCGCAGCAGTAAGGGTAGTTTTACCGTGGTCAACGTGGCCCATCGTACCTACGTTGATGTGCGGCTTGGAACGGTCAAAATCTGCCATTCTTATTTTCTCCTTTGTTATTAATGGTCTGGTAGCACTAATAAAAACCAGCTCCAGACACTTAAATCTATTTTATACAATTTTTTGGGGGTTGTCAACAGGTTTTTTAGGGTAATTTCGCAGAAAAAGGCACGAGCTAGAAACTCGTGCCGCGGGGTTAAACGAAGGTGTTGGCGATGCTGCTGCCAAGGTCGATAAGACCTTGGACGATTACTATCAGCGGTATGGCGATGCCGAGGCTGATAGCCTCATACATTACGCCGTCAAACCAATTCGGCAGGCGCTCCGGAACACCGTCTTTGCTATCGGGGATGAGCAGCGATAAAATAACGATGATAGCGCGAGCGATAGGAATGAACAGGGCAATTGCGACCGAATAGAGCCGGCACTCAGGGAAAATCGCGATGGCAATCAACGCGGCCGCGCCGATCGCGGCAATAAATGACGGCCAGCGAAATGTGAGCGACCAAGCTTCGTTTTTAACTAATCCGCCAAATAGTCCGAAGACCAGGCCGATGCCTATTAAAACGACAATTATTTGCCAATCCAATTATATCACCTCCTAAATCCTAAAGAACTAACCTCAAGTTACCGTTATATTATAACATATTTTTACAAATTTGCTATAATATATAATATGACGCGAAAACGAGCAGACGAGCCGGAACAGGTTTCTCCTAAAGAGACGGAGATTTTGTTGGCGCTGGCTAACGGGGTGCTTTCGACTAACGTTTCCGGGGATTTCGTAGAACTCGGGTGTTATCGCGGGGACACTTCGCTTTTATTGCAGAAGCTACTAATCTCTAGCGGTAATTCTTCGCGGCGGCTTTTTATCTACGATTCGTTCGCGGGCTTGCCGGAACGGTCTTCTGAGGATTCATCAGCAGCGGGCGAGGCGTTTTCAGCCGGCAAGCTTTTTGTCACGAAGCGCGAAGTCGTGGAAAAGTTTAAGAAGGCCGGGGTTAAGCTTCCGATAATTAAGAAAGGGTTTTTCGAAGACCTGGGAGATGCCGATTTGCCGGGCTTGATTTCGTTTGCGTTTTTAGACGGGGATTTATACGGTTCGATTAAAACTAGCCTTTCCCTGGTTTTTCCGCGACTGGTTTCTGGCGGAATTATGGTCGTTCACGATTATAATAATCCACAGCTTCCTGGCTCCGCGCGGGCGGTTGATGAGTTTTTAAGGGTACATCCGGAATTTCGGCTGGAAGCCCGCGAGACTTTGGCGATTATCCGCCGCGGCACTAAATCTTAAACAGCTTTTCAGCGTTTTTGGTCGTAATCTCGGCGATTTCCTCTAGTGTTCTGCCATGTTTTTCAACAAGAAATTCGGCGATGTTCTTTATATACGCCGGCTCGTTAACGTGGCCACGCACAGGGACGGGCGCGAGAAACGGCGCGTCGGTTTCGAGCAGGGTTCTCTCGAGCGGCGGCGTCGGCAAATCGGCGAAAGTCGCCAGGCCGTTTACACCGATGTAGAAATCGTGATCTAGGGCACGTTTTAAGTTTTCTTCGTTGTCTGAGAACGAATGGACGACGGCGCGTTTAATTCCGGCGTTATCGACGATTGGCCAAAAGTCGTCGAACGCATCGCGAACGTGGAAGATAAGCGGAAGGTCATTTTTTATGGCAAGTTCGAGCATTCGCTCAAGAAGCTTAATCTGCGCGGCGCGCGCGCCTTCGCCTTGATGGTAGTCCAGGCCGACCTCCCCGATCGCGGCTAGTTTACCCGGCGGGTCCTGTAGGCCTTCGGCCTTCCGCGTCCCAAGGGGCGGTCGCGTTGTATCGCCCATCCACCCCCGCTCGCCTTCGGCTCGGGGGGCGGCGGGGCCCCTCAACGCGCCACCCGCCCCCGGGCTGGTAGCTTCGTCGGGGTGGATGCCGTAGGACCAGGAGACGCTGGGGTGGGCTTCGGCGAAGGCGCGCGCCGCGAGCGAGTCCTTGTGCGACGTGCCGATCGTGATCATCTTCTCGATGCCGTTTTCATGCGCGCGCTTGAGAATTTTTTCTGGGTCATAGTTCTCTTTAAGCGGGTTATGTTGATGCGAGATCACAAAATCATAAGTTTCTCGGTCATGAATATGACAATGGGTGTCGATTAGCATATTTATGCGCCTGGGGTAGCGCTATCTAGGGCCGTAGCGGTATAAGTAATCGTGTCGAAATAAGTGTCGGTCTTAGTTAAGCCAGAAGCTACGCCGTAGTTGACGGTAATGTTGTCGCTGTATGCCAGCGCGGCAGTAGCGTTCGTACCAGAAGCTTTGATGGTAATCGGGGTTCCGGTAGAAGCGGTGATTGCGGTCCAGTTAGCGACGTCGCCGCCCTTGAGCGCCCAGCCGGCTACCGACGGAGTAATGACGGTGTCGCCGTTTTCGGTGGTCGTGGTCACGCCAGCCGGAATGAACTGGCCAGCGGTAGTAGAGCCGGATTCGTTGCGCATGGCGGTATCGTCGTCTGAATCTTGGACTTCGACTTTGAACCTGCCGGTGTTAGAGCGCACGCTGATGTTGGAATAGAGCGTCGTCGAATCTGCTTGGTTAGAGGAAAGCGTCAGGCCAGTGGCTTGGGAAGCGACGCCAGATGCGGTAGCGGCGGTATCCCCTGAACCTTGCGCAGAGGCCGGATTATAACCGACGAAGCCGTAAGTGTCGGTACAAACTTCTGGATCCCCAGAACAAGTCTGGTCGGCGTTGGAATGAATTCGCATCGCGAGAGACGGCTCGATCTCCGTTTCGATCTCGACATTGCCAGAGACGTCGGCCGCATAAGAAGCAACCGGAATGCTGGCCGCGCCTAAACCTGCTACCACGCCTAAAGCGGCGAGAATTCTTACGTTAATATTTGCTTGCTGGCTACGATAAGCCTGTACATAGTTTCCCATAGGAGTGTGGAGTCCTTTCTATGTTTATTGTTATTATATATTATATGACCTTAGCTTTAACCCTTGCTAATTACTCTTATGGTAACTTGAATTCATGGAATTGTCAAGCGTTTTTCAAGCTTTTGTTGTAAAAATTACAACATTTTAGTTTGCGCGGTTTTCGCGTTTGCGCTTAATCGGGTCAAGTTGGCGCTTTCGAAGTCTTAGCGATTTCGGGGTAACTTCGAGGAGTTCATCGTCTAGGAGGAAATCTAGACATTGTTCCAGGCTAAGCTGGGTATATGGCGTGAGCTGGATTGCGCCATCTGAAGCGTGAGTGCGCATGTTAGTCAGCTGTTTTTCTTTGCAGATGTTAATATCGAGGTCGTCTTTTTTGTTCGACAAACCAACGATCATACCCTGATAAACCGGCACCTGTGGCGGAATATATAATATACCGCGAGCCTGGGCGGCATCGAGAGCATAGGCAGTACTGGTCCCGGTTTCGAAACTGACAAGCGCGCCGTTTCGCTCTGGCTTATATTTAGAGTCTGCCGGTTTGTAACCGTGCGGAATGGACGACATAATGACCGTTCCCTTCGTGGCGGTTAAAAGATTATTTCTAAGCCCGATTAAAGCGGCGGTAGTAATTTCATATTCAAAACGAGTCGAGCCGGTCGTGGTCAGTTCCTGAGACTTTAGTTCGGCTTTTCTAACGCCCATTTCCTGGGAAACCGCGCCGACAAATTCGGAATCGACTTCGATCGTCAAATCTTCGACTGGTTCTAACTTCTGACCATTCTCTTCTTTATAAACCACTTCCGGGCGGCCAGCCTCAAGCTCGTAACCTTCGCGACGCATAGTTTCAATTAAGACCGATAGATGTAGCTCGCCGCGGCCAGAAACTTTGTAGCCGAGACCGTCGGGCTGAATCTTTAGAGCAATATTCGTTTCGAGCTCTTTTTCTAAGCGCTCGGCGATTTGGCGAGAAGTTGTAAATTCACCTTCTTTACCTTTTAGTGGGCTAGTATTCGGGCCGATGTAAATACTAAGAGTTGGCGGCTCAAGTTCAATCGTCGGGAGAGCTTCAGGATTGTCGCCGGTCGCGATGGTGTCGCCGATGCTCGCGTCCTGGAGGCCAGTTAGGGCGACGATGTCGCCGGCGATAGCTTCGGGGGATTCTTCTTTGCCAAGGCCGCGGTAGGTGAAAATTTTCTCGATTTTACCCTTGGCAACGGGTCCTGCCGCGTTGTATCGCCCATCCGACTCGCTCGCCTTCGGCTCGGAGCCGGCGGGGCCCCTCAACGCGTCACCCGTTGCCGCGCGCAAAATCGAGACAGTTTCGCCGTGTTTTAGCTTTCCACGGACGATTTTGCCGATGGCATATTTGCCGAGATAATTGTCGGCAGCGAGAGCGGCAACGAGAAGCTGCGCGCCTTTGCCTTCGTTTTCGTCAATTTTCGGCGCTGGAATATCGTTAATAATACTTTCAAAAATTACGTGAAGATCATCGTCTAGGTCGGTCGTTTTTCCGGCTTTGCCTTCGCGAGCGATGGCATAATAAATCGGGTAGTTGAGCTGACTCTCGTCGGTCGCAAGCTCTAGAAATAGGCTTTCAATTTCCGATTTGACCTCTTCTATACGTGCGGCTGGTTTGTCGATTTTGTTAATAATAACGACCGGTTTCAACTTCAAATCTAGGGCTTTTTGTAAGACAAATTTCGTTTGTGGCATTGGGCCTTCCTGCGCATCGACGATGAGCAAAACGCCATCCGCCATGTTCAAAGTGCGCTCGACCTCGCCGGAAAAATCAGCGTGGCCTGGAGTATCAATAATATTAATTTTATATCCATTGTAAAAGACGGCGGTCTGTTTCGCAGTAATAGTAATTCCCCGCTCGTGCTCCTGGTCCATGGAATCCATAATCAGAGTCTGGGACATCTCCGCCTGATTTTCGCGGAAAGTATGAGACTGTTTAAGAAGTCCGTCAACTAGCGTAGTTTTACCGTGGTCAACGTGGGCGATAATCGCAACATTTCTGATTCTGTCTTTTTGCATAACTTTGTCATTATAACATATTTATAGGGAAAAGGAAAGTGGCCATTTTGGCCAGTGGCTGGGATTTTTGGGGCGTTTATGCTAAAATAAGGCTATGGACAAAGATATGGTCAAGACTTTTAAGCGGTTGGCCGGGAATATAGTGATTTTTGCGGTTTTAATTGGCCTGACTTTTTGGTTCGTGTTTAAAGACCAGGATCTTGGGAAAATTATCGGCACTATCGGCGAGACGAATCTGATTTTTATTCTGCTCGGGCTGCTCGTGATGTTCGGGTATTTTTTGGTCGAGGCGTGGAACGTTCGTACGCTTTTGTCCTCGTTTGGCGAAAAAATTTCGATGAGACAGGCGCTTCGCTATACTTTCATCGGGTTCTTTTTCTGCTCAGTTACGCCGGGTGCGAGTGGCGGCCAGCCGCTAGAGATATATTATATGTCGAAAGACGGGATTTCTTCGGCGAACGCGACGATGGCGATTCTGATTCAGACTTGTGGGATTCAGGTCGCGGTCATGGGGCTTGGGGTCATCTTCCTGATTTTCTCGCCACAGATCGCCGCGGGGCCGGTCATGAGTCTGTTTATGCTCGGGGTCCTGATTAATGGCGTGGCGCTGGTCGGGCTTCTGACCGCGAT
Source organism: Candidatus Saccharimonadota bacterium (assembly GCA_017404725.1). GTDB lineage: Bacteria > Patescibacteriota > Saccharimonadia > Saccharimonadales > Saccharimonadaceae > Nanosyncoccus. The sequence goes on from JAFRBS010000002.1 coordinate 7,637, forward strand.
TCTTTCGCCGAAACTCGCGAAGAAAATGATTAACTGGATTTTGAACCTGCTGAAGAAAATTCATATTAAGCGGTTCGAGAAAAGTCGCCAGAGCATTAACGAGTCGCTGGCGCAATACGGCGAGGCGTCGGTTTATATTAAGGGGCACAAGGCAGAGTTTCGAAACGCGCTGCTTCGCTCTGTTTTACAGATGACGCTTTATTATCTTGTGCCGTATTTTGTTTACCTGTCGTTTGGGCTGAGCGAGATGAACGCGCTCGGGATCGTGGCGATGCAGTCGGTTTTGTTCATCGCGACTTCTGGGCTGCCGATTCCTGGTGCAATCGGCGCGAGCGAGGCGGTTTTCCTCGGGCTTTACAGCGCGGTTTACGGCGCGGAACATGTCGACAGTGCGCTACTTTTAACTCGCGGCTCGAACTTCTATCTTTTCGTGATTATCGCGATGGTGGTGGCGATTTTGAATATTGTTAGGCTACAGAAGTTGGGGGCGAAGAAGAAATAAAACTGGTGAGGACGCGTGCTTCGCACGCTAGCTCACTGAGCCTATTACGCATTATCGCAAAATTGCATTTTTGCGTAATGAGTAATATAATGGACTAAAGGAAGAAATATGGCAAGAATTAGGAGAAAATATCTAGACGAAATTATTGGGGTGATGGGTACGGAAGACATTAAAGTCATTACTGGGGGTGCGGCGTAGTGGCAAGTCTGTATTGCTTGACGATTTCAAAAAATACATTAAGAAAAACGTTCCAGACGGAAATGTGATTGACGTTAATTATTCCCTGGTGAAATTCGAGAAACTGCGAGAGTATCATGCTTTGAATGATTATGTCGAGAGTAAATACGTCGAGGGTAAGAAAAACTTTGTATTAATTGACGAAGTGCAGATGTGCGACGGCTACGAAACCGTCCTTAATAGTTTTCACGCCTCGCATAAATACGATATTTACATCACGGGCTCTAATGCCTTTCTCGCTGGGAGCGACCTTGCCACGCTCTTTGTCGGGCGAACCTATAACGTCGAGGTCTATCCGTTTTCTTTCTCCGAGTTTATGGAATATTACGGCTACAAAGATAAGTTCGAGGGGCTACGGCATTATGTCGAAGAGGGCGGACTATCTGGCTCTTACGACTACGACACTCTGAAAAAGAAATATGATTACATTTCTAGCGTTTACGATACGCTTATCGTACGAGATATTGAAGAAAAACACGGTGTGAAAAATACTGCCGTAATGAACGGACTTTCGGATTTTTTGATGGATAACATCTCAAAACCTACTTCTGTTCGCAACGTTGCTAATACGCTTACTTCTAACCACCTTGAGGCGACAGATAAAACTATTGGTGCTTACATCAAATACCTTTGTGAAGCTTACGCTTTTTACCGAGTGCGGCGTTATGATATTAAGGGCAAACGCTACCTAGCCTCGACCGACAAATATTACCTTTCCGACCACGCTTTCAAATACGCTAAACTTGGAACGAAGACCCCAGATCACGGCGATGTTTACGAAAACATTGTGGCGATTGAGTTGATGCGGCGAGGCTATGAAGTTTATGTCGGTGCACTCCGCAACGGCGAGGTTGATTTTATTGCCAAGCAAGGCAACGAAAAAGTCTATATTCAGGTTTCTTACTCTGTTAAAGACGAAAAGACGATGAAACGTGAGATTGCACCATTGATGAATTTACCAGGTGGCTATCCTCGTATTCTGATTGCTGGCACAGAGCATCCAGAATATCTTTACGAGGGCATCAGAGTTGTAGATATTGCCGACTGGCTACTGAATGAAGATACTGACACTAAAAGATAAGGACTAATACCAAAAGGCTCACCGTCCTCTGGAAACCAGAATTCGATGGGCTTATTTCATCACCAAATATGCACAATGCTAATAATGGTGAGTCGGGAGGGGCTCGAACCCTCGACACCGGGCTTAAAAGGCCCGTGCTCTAACCAGCTGAGCTACCGACCCAGACTACATCATTATATCATACTTTCTTCAAAAACGAAACGTTTTTGTCATAAAAACCGCCCGAGGAGGGCGGTTTTGCTAGCGCCTTGAGTTAGCGGATTGCTAAGTGGGCGGGGTGCTAGGAGGCGGCTACGCAGCGTACGGCAAATCCGTGGTACCTGTAGTAGTTGTCCTGAGGGAAGAAGACGCCATCGGAGTTGAAGCTCAAGTAGTACGCGTACACCTCGGAATTCGCCGTAGACGACCAGTAGTACGCGTGGTCTGACGGGTCGTAGACCGAGCCGCCGTAGCGGTAGCCGGTATAATTGAAGTTAAGGGGCGAGGCTAGGAATTTTGTGACTTGCGACGTATCGCCGGTACGGTTAGAACCTGAGCCGCCGTAGGTGATGTCGAGGTTAGCGAAGTTCCCGCCAGAACCGCCGGTTGGCAGTTTCCAACCCTTCGGACAGATACTCGCCGTTGCGTTTACGCCTGCACTGGTGCCATAGACGCCAGTTC
>JAFRBS010000025.1 GCA_017404725.1 Candidatus Saccharimonadota bacterium
GATATGTGGACTTGAACCACAGACCTCTAAATTATCAGTTTAGCGCTCTAACCAGCTGAGCTATATCCCCTTAATGTTCGTGGTGGAGCAACAGGGATTCAAACCCTGGACCTCTGCCTTGCAAAGGCAGCGCTCTAATCAGCTGAGCTATTGCCCCAGTTATTTAATTATAGCAAAAAAGCTAAATGATGTAAAGTTTTTGGGCGAAAAAAGAGTTGCCGTCTATTTTGGGCGGCAACTAAGGTCATATATGGGTTTGAGTAATCTCGCAGTAAACTGTGTTTCCACACTTACTCAAACTTAATACTAGTATATATCACCAAATGAATAAAGTCAAGCACTTTTTTCAAAAAAGTGTTCGGATTTTTTATTATAGTTATACAACATTTTTGGACCCTGGTGTTCGGTTTTTAAAATACGAAAAAGCTATTGACTTTTTAAGGTGTTTGTGCTATAATGTAATTATAACCTCTTCAAGGAGAGGGAATTTTATTAGTTAATTGGTGGGCAGAAATGGACGAAATAATAATGGCAGGTACTAAAGCTGGTGGCATCAAAGCCGCCGAAACCAACCGCGCAAAATACGGCAAAGAGTTCTACGCTCGCATCGGTAGAAAAGGTGGCCAGAATGGTCACACTGGTGGGTTTGCCGCGAACAAAGCTCTTGCTCGCATCGCCGGGGCGAAGGGTGGTCGCATCTCTCGCCGTGGCCCAGCTAAAAAAGCTCAGTAGATACTCATCTTGGCATTTTTCCGGACTTGCTCGTCAATAAGACGCGCTTCGTCCGGAGAAAATGTCAATCTGAGCACCTTCTGAGCTTTTTTGATGTCTAGCGTGCTATAATAATAATATGAATTTTGACGAATATCAGAGAGAAATAAAGAAATTTGATGCTTTTAAACAATCTGATGATCCGGTCGATCCGGCGTTTGTGGTGAAAATTTTGGGGCTTTCGGGGGAAGCTGGCGAGGTGACAGAGAAGTTTAAGAAGGTGATTCGGGACGGAAACGGGAAGCTGACTGATGATTCGAAGAAGGAAATCGTCAAGGAGATGGGAGATGTGCTCTGGTATCTTGCGACGATTGCGCGGTATATGGATGTGCCGTTTTCAGAGGTTGCGGAGGGGAATATTGAGAAATTATCAGGCAGGCTCGAGCGGGGAACGATCCACGGCAAGGGCGATAACCGCTGACGCGGTTTCCGCGTCCCAAGGGGCGGTAATCGCTAGGTAAAGTTTTCACAACGAGGGCAGTGCCACTCGCCGTCCTCGGTTTGGAAGCGAGTGAGCCCACATTTTTTGCATTTTGAGCGAGTATGGAGCCAGTCGCGGTAGGTGTCTAGACTGTCTTCGACGTAATTTTCGTCCCATTTTAGGGTATTTTTTAGGTTCTCGGGCAGTTTTTCGTATGCCGTTTTTGCCGTCTCCCAGGCCTCACATTCAATCTTCAACCTAGAAATGTCTATGGTATAGTCTTTGTGCTTACAAAGCGCATGACCGAGCTCGTGAAGCGTCTGGAGGGCAAAAAACTCGAGGGGTATAGCCGAATTTTCGGGGTTTTCGAGGGAAATTTGGTCGGGGTAGCGGAATTTGAAACGATTGCCATATAAAAAATGGAAATTAGGGTAAGCGGTTTGGAGGTAGTCTAGGAGTTGTTTTAGGTTGAGTTGCGTGCCCGTATCAGGGGTCACGAGCGACCTCCGCGGATGGTTTTGTCGAATCTTTTGGCGTAATAATAGGCGCCGTAGCTGACGGATTTGCGCGGTCTTTTCGCCTTCACGATCTTCGGAACAGGGGCGGAAGTGCCGTTTAAGCCGATTTTTACCAGGCGATTTAAGGTTGAGCGGTAGTATTTAAAGGTTTCGCCAAGGGGCCCGCCGAGGATGACGACTTCGGGGTGTTTTTCGAGGATGATCGGGACGAGGCCGATGGCGATGCGGGCGGCGATGATGTCACAGGCGTGTTTTTCTCTGATTTCGAGGACGTCGAGGTTATGGTTTGCGCGGCGAACGGCCTTTGCTGAGGCGACGTCCTCCCATTCCATCGGGCGTTTGTCCCAGATGACGATGTTATGGCCAGGCTCGAAAGAGGCGGAATCTTTGGTTAGAGCGCCTTTTTTGGCGATGCTGCCGCCGATGCCAGTGCCGAAAGTCAGGAAGATAGAGTAGTTTTTCGGGTAAAAGCCGGTTTCGTAGAGGGCGGCGAGGTCAGAATCGTTTTTGAAATAGACCGGACATTTGAATAATTTGCGGATTTCTTCGTAAATTGGGGGGTTTTTCCAGTTACGGTTCCCGAACCAGGTCGGGCGATTGCTCTCGACTAGGCCGGGAATCGCGACCGTGACGCTTCGTGGCTTTTCGTCGGCAAAAGGCTCGAGTTGTACAAATAATTTGTTCAAAAAATGTGACATTTTTTCAGGGGTAGAGAACTTTTTTTCGCGCAAAATTCGGCCATGCGCGGAGAAGAGCGCAATCAAAGTTTTTGTCCCACCGATATCGATTGTTAGGTACATACCTTTATTTTAGCATAAAATGTTTATTTTTTCAGAATTTCGTGTTGACATTGCGTCCGATTTGGCTTATACTTAGAGTGTTAATAACTAATAATGCCTAGCAAGCAAGAAGTACTTTATTTGTTGGATTTCGCGTATCAAGCGTCGTACAGGCGGTCTCATCGTGCCGTTCCTTAATCGTGCTTGATGCGCGGTGTAGGGTGCTTCTTTGCTTGCTAGGCGGAAGTTGCGCGTATGGGATCGCCTGTTCGGGTCTCCGGCGACTTCGCAAGCACTAGGAGGTAAAATGAACTATCAAAACGTTAATAATATTAACAAAAAGTCTGCCGTGTTGGCTCACAGGCAGATACCTCTGAAAAGCGGTAGTTCATTTTACCTCCCGGTGCTTGCTTTCGTCGTCGGGGGTACCCTGATCCTATCTCTAGTGTTTTCATCTCTGGTTTTTTTCTCCTCTGTTTCCGCGACGTCCGCCTCGGGCGCAGTCCAGCTGAACGCTGAAGTCGCCACGGCGATTGCGATGAAAATCGCCTCCCCAAACGACACTAACCCAGACTGCATGGAGCAGTCCGGCGTAACCTATGGCGTAGCCAACCGCTACGC
>JAFRBS010000026.1 GCA_017404725.1 Candidatus Saccharimonadota bacterium
AGTATCGACCATCTTCGAGCCTTCGGCGCCATTAGAAGTTGCGTAGCGGTTTACTACGCCATAGGTGTCGTTCTCGTCTATAACGCCATCTCCGTTTAGGTCTGATGGAGTACAGTTTGGATTCGCATCGTTAGGAGAAGCGATCTTCATCGCGATCGAGGTTGCAACTTCGGCGTTGAGCTGGACGTTGCCGGAGGTAGAGGTGCTAAAAACACTTGGCGTGATAACTAGAGCTGATGCCAGTACGAGAAATGGAAGCAGTTTTAGACCCTTACGGGTTACTAAATCAACTAATTGCCCCCCCCCCGGACCGAATTTGATGTTTCATTGTTTTGCCTCCAAAAAATTACTTTGCTTGTGCTTAATCTCCATTATACCATAGGTATTATAAAAATAGCAAAAAGCCCAGCAATCTCTACGCAAGGTCCGACGCGACCCGATCGACTTCTTTCATCGTCGTTATCCCTGAGAGCGCCTTAAGCATACCGTCCTGGCGCATCGTAATCGTTCCCTTCATCTTCGCGACCTTCATAATCTCCGACGAAGTCGCCCGCGAATTGATCAGCTTTTGGATGTCATCATCAACCGAAATCGTCTCATAAAGCCCGGCGCGCCCCTTATACCCGCCCGGCGTGTCTTTATCGTCAATCCCCCGAACCAGCGTGTACCCCTTCTGCGAAACCGCCGGCAGCCCAGGGTAGCCCAAATCTTCCGAAACGCTCGGCACTTCCGCCGCCGTTTTCGGCAAAATCTCCGAAACGACCGCGTTCATCTCTGCTGTTTCCGCCTCGGAAGAAGTATAAGTTTCGCGTTTTTCCGCCACGCGTCGGACCAGCCTCTGGCCAATAACTGTATTCAAAGTTGAAGAAAGCAAGAACGGCTCAATCCCCATATCAAGAAGACGCGGCAAAATACCCGCCGCCGAGTTGGTGTGCAAAGTAGAAAACACCAAGTGGCCAGTCAGCGCCGCCTGAACCGCAAGCTGCGCCGTTTCGCCATCACGAATCTCCCCGACCATTACCACATCCGGGTCCTGACGCAGAATCGAACGAAGCCCGCTCGCAAAGGTCAAACCCGCGTCGACATTTACCTGAATCTGATTAACCCCGTCCATCTTATACTCAACCGGGTCTTCCAAAGTCACAATATTAATCTTCTCATCTTTAATTCGTTTAACTAATGCGTACAAAGTCGTAGATTTACCAGAACCAGTCGGACCAGAAGTCAAAACCATGCCGTTCGGCTTAGCAATCCCCTCCTCGACCATCTTCAGCGCGTGCCCAGTCATGCCCATCTGCTCGATGTCCAAAGTCGTACCAGTCTTATCGAGAAGACGAATGACCACCTGCTCGCCCCAAACCACCGGCGAAGTCGCAATACGCAGATCGACCTCTGTATCCCCGACCAAAACCGCAAATTGACCGTCCTGCGGCACACGGTGTTCATCGATTTTCAGGTTGGCTAAAATTTTTATACGCGAAACTAATGCCGGTTCAATCGACTTTGGCAGTTCCATCACCTGGCGCAAAACACCATCAATCCGGCAGCGAATAATCAGCGAATTTTCCAGCGGCTCAATATGAATATCCGACGCTTTCGACTTAACCGCATATTCCAAAATCGTAGTGAGAGCCTTAGAAATCGGCGAATCCTGCGTAATCGTCTTTACGTTCGCCGAAGTTTTCTTCGCCGCTTCCGTCTCCGAAGCCTCCGCCGCCTTAGAAACATCCGAAAAATCGCCGCGGTATTGCGAAAGTACAAAGCGAATCCCCTCTTCCGAGGACATCACCGTCTTAATCGGCCGCCCGGTCAAAGTCGCGAGATAATCTATCGCCTGGATGTTCGCAACGTCCATCATCGCGACGACTAATGACCCGTCTTTTTCGCCCAACGCCACTACCATAGACCGCTCCGCTACGTCTTGCGGAAGCAGAAGCAGCGTTTCCTGGTCCATCATCACATTCTTAAGGTCAACATACTGTACTCCCATCACTACCGCCGTCGCATGCGCGACCATCTCGTTCGAAATCAATTTCTTCGCAACCAGCGCCGCAATAATCGGCTGCTTGGTCTTCTCCGCCTCAGTCAGCGCCGCCTGAACCGCGCCAGCATCCGCCAGTCCTTCCGATACCAGCAGTTTTACGACCTTATCTTGTGTTTCGCGAGTTAGAAGTGCCATTTCCCTCGTCCTCGTCGATTATGGTTTCCTCTACGATAGTCTCGCCATCTTCCGAGCTTGAAGGGCTCGAAAAGCCTGAAGAGCTTGAAGAACTCGAATCATCATCCTCTTCATCTTCCTCATCAATCCCATCAATCCGCCCACAAGCCATCAGCTCCGCTTGCGACAGCGAACCGTCCTGATCAACATCAACACAACTACCGACATAAACCTCAATCGTCGGGTTGATCGCGTCCGAGTTAAAGACCTCCGGATCCGGATCAGACAAACTCGAATCGACGACCTCGATGTCCTTAAACGACGCCTTCGCATCGTCCGGATTTCCCATGATCAAATTCACAATAAACGCTGCCGCAAAAGTACCGATCATCGCGACTAAAACTACCGAAATAATATCAGATTTTTTCATTACTTACTCCCTCCGCTGCTAGTTTTCTTCGCGCCTTTCGAAGCGTAAACCGTCTCAGTCGTCTCTTTAATTCCTGCCTGTTCTAGGTAATACGCAATCGCATTCGCCTGAAGCGAAAGCTTATCCTGGCCGCTCCATTCTACCGTCGCCGAAGTAATATCGAAAGTTCTGATCGAACGTTCGATGTTATTCAGAACCGTCAAAGTCTTCTTCGAATTCGACTCAACCGAAAGCGTTACTGGAATCGACACCACACCCTCGACCAACGATTCTTGATCGTTCTCGCTCGGCGCGAGAGATTCTGGGTCCCAATCCGAAATAATGAAAATCTGGTTCAAAGATGCTAGGAGTGCCTCGACGTTCTGTTTCGCCGGCAAAGCATCCGGAATTACCCGCAGCGAAGAACACATCTTTACCATATCGAGATAATATGCCTTTCTGTCTTCGTCGGTTTCCTCATTATACTTTTTCCGATAATCAACTTTCGCACCCGAACTCGTCAAACAATCGCTCTGACTTTCCCGCGCGACCGATTCGAGATCCGAATTCTTCGCCATTTCTTCCATGATCTTGTATCTTAAAGTTCCCGGAAGATTTTCGCTCGAAAGCGTGTTTGGATTGCATTTCTTCAACTCTTCATCAGTATAGTGTTTACCCTTCGGCTTCGCACAAATCCCGACGTTCTCGATCGTCTCTTCATAATTCGAAATCGCTTTCTCTTTCGCCGAAATCACTTTACTATTAAACGAAATATATTTAATAAAGTGAATCGAAAGCACCAGACAAATCCCTAGTCCAAGCGACGCGCCCAGGACAATCATCAAAATCGTTCGCTGCGCCTTCGAAATCTTAAGCCGTTTCGAAATCGCCGGTCGTTTTTCGTCTTTCTTACTCGGCATCTTTATCTCCTTCCCCGGTTTCATTTGTCCTGTTCGACGTACAGACTACATCGTCCGATTTACAATCCTGCGCTTCTTCCTGGAACATTCCTTCGATCTGGACATACGAGTCGGTCACGTCTTTGCCGTTCGGCCCAATCGCCATCACGTTCTTGTTCACAAATTTTAAGGCCTCCTCATTAAACTTCGCGCTTGCCTCAAATCTCAGGACCAAATTATCGTTCGAGTCGCGTCCGTTAGAGGAGTTCGAAATCTCGATGTCGCCATCAAGCAGCATACATTCGTTACTCGAAGTCCAACGAATCGTATCATCAAGCTCAGTTCCGGTATAGGTAATACACTGGCTATTAAAGTGCGCTACGCCGTCGATCGTCCCGCTGGTATCCATGTAATTTTCCTTGTACCATTTCGAGAACTGCGGCGTCCGATAAACTTTCTCAAAATTCACATCCTTCCGGCTCGTCCCGCTATCAAGCTCGCTGTCAACGATCTGTTTTTCTTCGTCGGAAAGCGCATCATACCATTCGTTATACGCCTTGTCCATCGATTTCACATTCGCATCCGAAAGCGTGCTATCATTATATCGCGCCAAACCGTTCTCCTCTAGCCAATCATCATACCAGTTTTTCGAAACCCGGTCGCTATAATCTTCATAAATCTTCTGGATGTCCTCCTCGAGCTCTTCCTCGGATTTCTGGTCTTCTTCATCTAACTGTTCGTTTTCTTCAACTACCGCCGCAATCTCCAAATCGCGCTCAGTAATCGCTTTCTCACAACCAGTTTTACCCTTCAGCCAATACGCATAAACCGAATTGCCATCCTTAAAGGTTACCCCGTCGGTATTCGCCTCAACCATACAGCGCGTCTGAATATCTTCGCCATTCGCATCAACATAATTACCATAATCATATTTGACCAGCGCCGCCGACTTCTTAAACGATTCAAGCACGCGATAATCAATAAACGGCGAGACCCCCGCATCCGCCTGACCAGTAAAGGTCATCGTGCTGTCTTGAAGATTAATCGAAAGTTCCGAAAGCGTAATTTTATCAGCTCCCGTCGGCAAAATCACGTTAAAAAACGAGAAAACTCTAGACAAAACCATGCGGTTGTCTTGGATGCTTGCGATATTTCCGAGCTGATCCTGGATCGTCAGATACTCCGAAAGCCCCTCAAAGCTATTAATTTTCTTCGACATAGTCTCAAGCTTCCCATCCTGCCCCGCCATCGCAACGTTCTGGCCGGTAACCACGCTGCCAAGAACCGCCGTAATCCCCGCCGCAATCGAAATCACGATGATGCAGATAAAAAGAACCAAATTCCGCATCTTCAGGGCTTTGATCGCCTCAGCTTTGACGCTTGGCACCAGGTTAATTTCGAAAGTCGTCGCTGTTCCTGTAACTAGCTCCTCTTCCTTCTTCCCTCCCGAGAATAAGGTTTTAACATCAAGATGTTTCCAATCGACTTTCTTCAATTTATCAAAGAAACCCCTAGACTTCTTTTTCTTCGCCGCCGGCTTCGTCGGCGCCGGAGCTGCCGGTTCAGAAATGGCGGGTGACGCCGCTTGGGGGGCCCCCGCGGACTCGCCTAACGCGAGTTCCGTGGGGGAAGATGCGGCGGCAGGGCCCGCCATTTCTGGCCCCATCGCGGCAGGAGCCTCTGGCATGTCTGAAGTCGTGACTACCGGCTCCGGCGCCGGCGTTACATTCGCCGCACCCATCTCCGGCATCGCCGCCTCCGTCACCGGCGGCATCGGCATCTCTGGCGGCATCGATGGCTGCGCGCCAAATTCCGGCATCTGTGGTGTTGTTACTCCGTTTTCGTCCATTAGTCGTTATCCCTTTCCGCAAGCCCAATTGCTACTGAAAACTCGCTTGCTACATCCATTAAAGCTTGCTGCTGTTCCGGCGTGACCTGGACCAGCTGCCACGGATTTCCCTGAACCGTCTGAATACCAGTTTTCGCTTCCATATATTCCGCAATAAACGGAATTACGCCCGCAAAACCAGAAAGAACAATCCCAATAACCGGCACATTCGCATATTTAGACTGGAAAAAGCGCACCGAATTCGAAAGCTCCTGCGCAAACATCTCCAGATCGGTCTCCATCGCCCGGAAAACCTGGCCCTCTAATTTATCCTGGGCTAAACCAAACTTCAAAATGAACCGTCTCGCCTGGTCCTCGCGGACCGAAAGTGTCTGAGCAACAGATTTAACCAGCTTAGAAAGCCCGCCCGGAACAGAACGCACCAACCGCGGAACACCCTCGTACATTACGACAATATCTGTCGATTTTTCGCCAAGATCAATCATCATCCGCGCGTCTTTGCTCCCGACAGGAATTAACGCCCTCGCCATCGCAATCGGCTCCGGCTCCTGCGCAATCACATTAAGCCCTAGCCCTTCGATCAGCTCCATCATACTCTCGGCATAATCTTTAGAGGTAGAAGAAAGCAAAACCTCCGCTTTCGATGGATCATTTGGCGAAACCCCGAGGATCGTATAATCAAACTCCGCCTCATCAACCGACATCGGAATATAGCGGTCAACTTCGTATTTAATCGTATTCTCGAGCTGCTTCTTCGAGGCATTTGGGACCTCAATAATCGCCGTAAAAGTCTTCCCCGCCGGCAGACCAATCGCGATATTTTTCGTCGTGATGCCGGCCTGGCGCACCGCCCCGAGAATCGTCTCCCCCATTTTCCGCTTCCCCGCGGCGCTGTTATCTTGCATGACTTTTGGATCAACCGGCACAAAAGCGTACTTAGAAAGCGCCCAACCGTGTTTAGCATCACCGGTCAGCTGTATTAAACGCAATGCGTTCGTACCAATATCCATTGCGAAGAATTCGCCCACTCCATGCAATAAGCTCATGCCTCTATTATATACATAAGATTTTTCGGTGTCAAGATTTTTTCAGCAAATAAAATCGTTCTAAATTGCCGTTTTTGCCCGCAAGCGTATTGTCGCGCTTTTTAATCACCGCTAATCCGTTCCGGCGCAAAAACTCCTCAAACCCCCGAATAATTTCCCGCCGCATCTTCTCATTTTTAACCACACCCCTGTTAAGTTGGTCCGGACGAGCCTCAAATTGCGGCTTTAACATCACAAGAAAATCACCCCTATATCCTTCCATTATAGCATACTTTAAAACTTTTGTCAAGCTTACAAACGACACGTCCGCCAAAATAACCTTGACCTCCGAAGGAATTGGAAACTCAAAAATATCTGTCTTCTCGTGGAGCTCAACCCGAGGATCGAACCGAAGCGGCGCTTTCATCTGCCCAGTTCCCTTCTCGACGGCGATAACCTTCGCGGCCCCCTCCGCCAAGGCATACTCCGTAAATCCCCCTGTCGAAGACCCGATGTCTAGGACCGTCTTCCCCCGAAAGTCATACGGAAAACCCGCGATCTTCTTAAATCCGCGAGTTTTATTTTCTGCGTTCACGATATGCCCCAGTCTCCGTGTCGACAGAAACAACATCGCCCTCTTTAATAAACGCCGGCACCTTTACGACGACCCCTGTTTCCAAGGTCGCATCCTTCGTAATCGAAGTCGAAGTGTCGCCTTTGACTGCGTTCTCGGTATAGGTTACCTTAAGCCAAATATTCTTCGGCAGAACCAGGTTAATCGCCGTCCCGTTATAGAACTGGATCTCCATCTCATCGCCATCGCGCATGAAATCCTTGGCATCGCCGACCATATCCGCCGATAACTCATATTGTTCAAACGTTTCCGGATCCATGAAATAGTAGGTCGAATCGTCGTTGTACGAATACTGGACCTTCCGCGTCGTCACTTCCGCCGGCTCAATCTTATCTTGGCCTTTGAAAGTCTTCGGGAGTAGCGCCCCCGTGATCAGGTTTTTAACTTTGACGTTTACGATCGAGCCGCCCCGCCCCATTACCTTCTGCGAATATTCAACAACCTTGTACGGCTGTCCGTCCAGTGTAATCAGCACATTTTTCTTCAAATCTGTCGGCTGGTACATCTTAGTTCTCCGCCACGAATGGTAGTAATGCTAGATGACGCGCCCTCTTGACCGCAACCGCGAGTTGACGCTGCTGTTTCGCAGTCAAACCAGTCTTCGTCGCCGGGTCAATCCGCCCGTACGAGTCAAGATAGCGTTGCAGGGTTTTTACATCTTTGTAGTCGAAATATAAATTTGGATCATATTTAGTCTTGCGCATGTTCATTTCCTCCTTATTCCTTAATTAAAATGGTACTTCCGATAAATCAATCGAGTCGTCCTCAGGGATGTCTTCTGGGACAACGTCAGCAGAAGCGGCGCTCGAAGAGCTGGCTGGCCTAGCGTTAGCAGAACCGCCATCGCCTTTGCCGAGAAAAGTAAAGTCTTCTACGACGATTTCTACCGCCGAGCGGTTTTTCCCAGTTTCCTTATCTTCCCAGCGGCGCTGGTTGAGGCGGCCAGAAACTAGAATCGGATCGCCTTTTTTGAGGTACTGGTTAAACATCTCTGCTAATTTACCCCAAGCGGTACAATCGATGTAGGAAACTTCCTCTCTCTGTTCGCCATCAACTTTATAGACGCGGTTGACTGCAATAGCAAGCGAAGTGACATTTGTACCACTAGTGGTAGTGCGCATTTCTGGGTCACGGACCAAGTTGCCCGCGACGGTAGCTTTCGAAAATCCTCTCATTATTCTTCCTCCTCACTGTTAGGTTCTTCTTCGGTCGCTTTGTCGCCCTCAGCTTCTTCTAAAGCTTTGCGGCGTGCTTCCATTTTTTCTTTGCGCTCATCTTTAGTGACGAGGAGATGGCGAATAACCTCGTCCATGATGGTCAGACCACGCTCGATTTTATTCGGCGCGTCTGTCGGCAACTCTAGATCATAACTGTAATAAAGACCAAATTCCTGATCTTTGATCTTATAAGTCATGTGCTTTTTGCCGTCATTGGCATCTTTGATAATTTTCCCGCCAACCGATTTGATCAGGTCGTCGACCTTATCAAGAGCTGGCTGCACGTTCATCTCGAGATCGGGATGAACCACGACAGTAAGTTCGTACTGTTTCATTGTAGTAACTCCTTTGGTTAAAGCAGACGCGGCTAAACCCGTCTACTGAGCTCATAATATCCCCTATATTATATCTCAGTTTTCTCTTTTTTGCAACCCCTAAGTCGCCTACTTCGAAGATTGCGCCAAAGTTTCAGGTTTTACGCCCACTTTAACCGATTATGTTGATATTACCCCACGCGAACTCGACCTTATTTATACTCTATTTATCTATGCCGAGTGCCCCACCATCGCCGAGTATATATCATATTTCGATTTTTTTACAAGAGGTTTATGCGACAAAATTTTGTTTTATGATTCTCTTGTAAATTTTGGGCGATTTGTGCTATAATTAAAGATTTTGCCTCGACCTAGACTAACAGGGACGAAAAAGCGACCAATAAAAATCCGCCTCTTTAGGCGTTTTGTCTTGAATTTTATTCTCGCTTGTGGTAATATAAAAATATCGAGGCCATCTCGCCACTAGGAAGCGAGATAACCTCTGAAAGGGTTTACGGAAAGGCTCGCCTAGCGAGTCTTTCTTATGACCAGTTTCCCCCCGGATTTCAAGCCTAGCCACACTCAGCTTCAGGTTTACTTTCACGTGGATCCCTTTCTGAGATATGTCCAAGCCGTTGCCTAGTACTGCTTTCGCAGTTCATATCTCAATTAATCATAGCCACCACAACCCCACGTACCCCAGTCTAACAGATACGAGATTTTTTACAAGACAAGCACATTTGAGATTTTTATACAAGTGGCTTTTTGCCAACAGAGGTAACACCTTAGGAATTAGCCGGAAAATCCGCTTCAAACCGCCATGCTTACTTATTTTTTACAACATTTGGCAAAAAGCCTCTTGTAATTTTTTTCAAATGTGTTATATACTAGGCGCGTGTTGGCACCTTTAGTGTTCTAACCCTGAAAAGAGTTAAAACTAAAAAATCTAACCGCCGATAACGACGGTTAGATCACCAACACGAGAGTAAATTTTCTAGAGATTTGCTCTCACCAAAGCTATTATACCAAAACTCTAGCGTTTTGTATATAGCAACCGTATGGCAAAGTTACCTTTTACGTCGCAAGCAGATTAGCCTTGGACTAAAGTAACTCGCCATAATTCTGCCTCTTTAAGCGACTGGACCACTAACCATCGGACAGAATTTGCGTCTTAGTCGAGCGCAAAACCCGAGCGAAGTTGGCCAAACCTAAAAAATCATAATTCCCTGACCGTCGCTAAAAGAGGTGTCTGGGCAGGGCACAATCCCCTGCTACATAGCCCCTTGCGCATGTTCGTCGAACTCTTCCATCGACGAAATCAGGACTTCGCGTGGCTTGTTCCCATTCTTCGGGCCAATCACCCCGATCTCGAACAGCCACATCGCGAGTCCGCCAACAAATCCGTGACCCTTAGACAGCTGAACCTGGAGAGAAGACGTCGAAAACGCGCCGTTCGCGATCGAAATCTCGACCGCCTTTCGAACATATGGATCATTCGGATCAAACTTCCGGCCCAGTCCACCACCGAGCATCCCGCCGGCCGCACCATCGCCCAGCGCCACCGCCTGCGAAATCACCTCGTCGTTATACTCCGGCGCGCGTTGTTCCTTCAGGAACTCAACCACGTCCTCTTCCTCTTTATCCTCGACCATCGCGCCCTGAACCCGTCGCGGCTTGCCCATCATATCGGTCGTCAACATCAGCATATCACCTTGGCCAAGCAGTTTTTCTGCCCCCGCCATACCGAGCATCACATTCGACTCCGTAAAGTTCTGGACCGCAAACGCGATCCTCGCCGGAACATTCGCCTTAATCAAGCCAGTCACGACCTTAACGACCGGGTTCTGCGTTGCGAGAACCAGGTGAATACCCGCCGCGCGCCCTTTTTGCGCAATTCGCACAATCGGCGGTTCAAGTTCCTTCCCTGCCGCCATCATAATATCACTCATCTCATCCACGATCACGACGATGTACGGCATCTTCTCGCCGCCCTCCTCCGCGGTATCCTCACCTGTGCCTTTCGCCGCATTGCGCGCCATCTTTTTGTTGTACTCAATAATATTCTTGACGTGCTCCTCGCGC
>JAFRBS010000027.1 GCA_017404725.1 Candidatus Saccharimonadota bacterium
GGTTGGCAGTTTCCAACCCTTCGGACAGATACTCGCCGTTGCGTTTACGCCTGCACTGGTGCCATAGACGCCAGTTCCAGCTGTCGCGGCGTACCAGTTGTAGAGGTAACCGTTAGGGACGCCAGTCTTGAGCATTAAGCTCTGGTTGTAGCAGGCGGCAGTCTGTTCGGTACACCACGTCCCGGTATTCTCAGTTGGCAGAGTATAGGTTTTGTTGTTTTCCAGATCTGAATTACCTTTTTGAGTTAATTCGCCTGCGGCGGAGACGGTATCGCCAGTTAGGGCCATAGCCGTACTTCCTCCGAACTTAAGGTCCTGGGTCATCCAACAGTTATTATCTGCGAGTTTAGTTACTCTATACTGGGAGCTGTCTCGGCTATCAGTTAGAACTTTACTTGCTCCGGATGGAGTGTTCTTACAGGTTTCTGGACCAAAGTCTTGCATATAAGTAGCTGAATTTAGATCGGCTACGCCTAGAGCTGTGACACTGAAGTCTAGGGTACCGGTTTTGTTGGTATTATTGTTGGCTACTGTGATGGTTTGAGTACCTACCCAGTTTGTACCGGTATTATAGCCAGTACAGGTGAAGCCGGTTGGGCAGGACACGTTACTTAGATAGTAGCCTTTCGCTGGGGTTACTGTTATTGTGGCAAAATCGCCATATGGTACGGAGAGAGTGGAAGTAGAAACAGTTAGGTTGTCTACTGCCGGGATGCTAACGGTAGACGGGAAGTATGGGTTTAGCCCATCGAACATCGTAGCGGTATAGGTTAAGGTGGTGGCATATTTGCCGGCGGGGTTGTCGCCGGAGGAGATGCCATAGGTTACTCTTGTGGTACTGCCGCCAGAAGTTTCCATATCGTAGGCTCTAACGGTTTGGTCTTCTGCGGTTACTGCGGTCCAGGTATCTAGGTTAGAGTTGCTATCGCCTTTAATAGACCAAAGGTTCTGGGCGCCAGGAACTACCCTGGTTCCGGATTGAGATCCGGTACCATCTACTTCAGTTAGAGTTCCGGCTGGGATAGATAGAGTATTATCTACTATATTTACTAAGTTAGAGCTTACATTGTCTGCGGAACGGACAGAAAGAGCATAGCCGTTAGGGCTGTTTGTATAGACGGTAACGTCGCTATAGGTACTAGAATAAGTATTCGGTTCCATAGACAAAGTAGTGCAGGAGGTATTAGAGTTCACTTCATCTGCTCCGCCGGTTGTGCCATCGAAAGTATCAACTTGTTTACTGCCTTCGGCGCCGTTAGAGGTTGCGTAGCGGTTAGCGGTACCATACGTTACGCCAACCGAGGAAGTACAGTCTGGGTTCGTATCGTTCGGAGAAGCGATCTTCATCGCAATCGCCGTGGCGACTTCAGCATTCAGGCGGACTGAACCGGAGGCGGAGGTTGCGGAAACAACTGAGCCAAAAACTGGGGCGGGGGCTAAAGCGACAAGCGCTGAGACGGAAATCCCGCTGAAAATTAAAAAGCCCGCGGAGCCGATAGGCGTAAGCGGAATTAGACGAATTTTATTGGATCTTTTTGACATGATACCTCCTTAGTTTTATAGATAGCACCATGTCCGTACTTGGTACAGGTGGCGCTACGAGAGATTACCACATCCTTTTTCACCTACCACCAGCTTAACGCATTAGCGATTGGCGCTCGCAACGCCACCAATATCCGCTAACGCATCGAAAACTTTAAAAATTGCTGGGGTTTTGGTTGTTAAAGGATGTGGTAATATTTTTATTATAGCACATACATTTTGAAAAATGCGAAAAAATCCAGAAAACGTTGTAAATTTTACACGATTTTGTGGTTGATGTCGTCGATCAGGTCGCGCAAAGAGGCGGCGCGCTCGAACTCTAGGTTCGCGGCGGCGAGTTTCATCTCGCTTTCTAGCTGTTTTACTAGTTTCGGGATTTCCTCCGGCGGGACTTTCTTTAGGTCGAGCTGGTTTTTTTGCTCTTTTTCGGGGATAATCGCGCGCAGGCCGGCACTGACTTCTTTTTCAATTCCCTTCGGGGTAATACCGTGCTCCTCATTGTACTTCTTCTGAATTTCACGGCGGCGGCTGGTTTCTTCGATCGCGTGAGCCATACTCTCAGTAACATTATCGGCATACATAATCACTTTACCCTCGACATGGCGAGCGGCGCGACCGATCGTCTGGATCAAGGCTGACTCGGAGCGCAAAAATCCTTCCTTATCGGCATCCAAGATGGCGACCAGGCTTACTTCCGGCAAATCCAATCCCTCGCGCAGCAGGTTAATCCCAACCAGTACATCATAAACCCCCGAGCGAAGGTCGCGCAAAATGTCGCCGCGCTCTAGAGTATCAATATCGGAGTGAACATAAGCAGTCTTGACACCACGCTCTTTTAGATGGTCTGTTAGATCCTCGGCCATACGTTTTGTCAAGGTCGTAATTAGGGTGCGTTGACCCTTCGCGATGCGCCGGTCGATCTCTTCCATCAGGTCATCAATTTGGCCCTCGGAGCCTCTGACTTCGATTTCCGGGTCGAGCAGTCCGGTCGGGCGGATGACCTGCTGGACCGGTTCCGGAGAGTGTTCCAGCTCGTACTCGCCCGGCGTCGCCGAAACGTAAATCGCCTGATTGATGTGCTTTTCAAATTCGCCAAAAGTCAGGGGTCGGTTATCTAAAGCAGATGGCAGGCGGAAGCCATACTCGACTAGCGTTTCTTTCCTGGCGTGGTCGCCGTTGTACATCCCGCGGACTTGCGGCAGGGTCATGTGCGACTCATCAACGAGAAGTAGAAAATCGTCCGGGAAAAAGTCGAGAAGCGTGGCTGGCGGCTGGCCTGGACGGCGGCCGTCGAGATGGCGAGAGTAATTTTCAATCCCCTTGACAAAACCGGTATTTTCCAGCATTTCCAGGTCATATTTTGTGCGCTGGGACAAGCGCTGGGCTTCGAGGAATTTTTGATTTTTCTCGAAAAATCGTAGGCGCTCGTCGAATTCGGCGCGAATGGTCACGAGCGCACGATCGAGCTGGTCCTTCGGGGTCGCGTAATGCGTGTTTGGGAAAATATGAATTCTATCTGGCTTTTCGCGCACTTCGGCGGTTAAAGGGTCGATGATTTTGACTTCTTCTAGCGTGTCGAAGGCAAATTCGAAACGGTAGGCGTATTCGCCGGAGGCGGGAAAGAGGTCGACAGTGTCGCCCATCACGCGGAAGTTGCCGCGCTCGAAGGCGAGATCGTTTCGGTGATATTGCATCGCCACTAAATTGTAGATAAAATCTTGTTGAGAAATGGGAGCGGGGGCTTTTAGGTCTTCCGTCTCGCGCCAGGAGCTCGACGGGGGTGGGCACCCCACACCCACAGCCCGCGAGCTCTTGGGCTCGACTTGCTCGCTTTCGCTCGCAAAGTCAGACCTAAAAGCCCCCGCTCCCCATTTCTCACCGACTTTCCATAGCGGCAGAGACATTGCGGTGTAATGCTCGGGAGAGCCGATGCCGTAGATGCAGGAGACTGAGGCGACGATGATGACATCATCGCGAGTTAAAAGCGCCTCGGTTGCGCCGTGTCTTAAACGGTCGATTTCGTCGTTAATGGCGCTATCTTTTTCGATATAGGTATCGGACGAAGCGATATAAGCCTCGGGCTGGTAATAATCGAAATACGAAACGAAATAATGGACCTCGTTTTCGGGAAAAAACTCGCGAAATTCAGAATAAAGCTGGGCGGCGAGGGTTTTATTATGCGCCAGAACTAGGGTCGGGCGGTTATAATGCCGAATTACGTTCGCCATAGTAAAAGTTTTACCGGAGCCGGTCACGCCGAGCAAAGTCTGCTCACGCAAATGATTATCTAGACCATCGCAGAGACGCTTAATCGCCTCCGGCTGGTCGCCGGTCGGAGCGTATTTCGAGTGGAGTTTGAACGATTTTGGCATAATATTACATTATATCACGTTTATGCTAAAAAGTCAAGTTATGTCCGATGATCCCGCTTATGGTCAACGCCTAACTTGTAATGGTCGTAATAATTCTCGGCAACTTTTGGATGGCCCATGTGTTCGGCAGCGGCGACGATTTCGTGGACATCATCGGTCAGTTTAAAGAGGTGAAGATCCTTCGCGCTAATTAAACCTTTCGCTAGCATCTTACTGCGATAGAACCTCTCGAGCGGCTTCCAGAAAGACTTGCCGAAGAAGAAAACTGGCATTTTCGGCATTTTGTTCTCTTGCATCAGAATGATGATCTCCGAAAGTTCGTCTAAAGTTCCGAAGCCGCCCGGGAAAAAGACGTAGACCTTCCCGGACATCGAAAGCATAACCTTGCGCGCGAAAAAGTAATGGAATTCCATGGTATCAGTAAGATAGGGATTCGGGAATTGCTCATGGTCAAGCTGGATGTTTAGGCCGATCGAGCGGCCGCCGTATTCGTAAGCCCCGCGGTTTGCCGCCTCCATAATCCCTGGGCCGCCACCGGTAATGACCGCGTGGCCATGCTGAGCTAAAAGCCCGCCGAGCTCGCGCGCGGCCTTATAATACTTATCGTTCTCCGAGATACGCGCCGAGCCAAAAACCGTTACACCCTGGGGATAGGTGCGGATCATGCGAAGACCGTACTCGAGATCCTTCGCGTAATTTAGCGAGCGCTCAATGTCCGGCTCTAAAACGCCGAGTTTTTCGAGACTTTTTAACCATTTTTTGGCTTCTTCTTCCATTTAAACCTCCTGAATCGGCATTTGATGTAATCTTTCACGACCAGTCAAAATCCCAGTTTTTGCGCCAAGTTTAGAAACGACTGAGGTCGAATTCGCCGAAGCGAAAGTTAAACTGTCCCCAAACGATTTTCCGGCGGCAAGAGCGGCCAAAAAACCGGAGCCGAAAGCGTCGCCCGCCCCGGTCGTATCGACAACTTTCAGGTCTTCGTAAAGCCCGAAGCGGAAAGTCTTCGCGCCGTCGGTCGCGATCGCGCCCATCTGGCCGTCGGTAATAATCACCATGCGCAAATAATTTTTCAGGCGAGAAAGTAGTTCTGTTAAAGTTTTCCCAGGGACGATTTCTGCCGCCTCGCGCTTGTTGACTAATAATACATCGACATATTCTAGCAGTTTTGTCAAGTTACGCTTATGTTTCAGCTCCAGTTCGCCAGGGTTAAACATGATTTTAATGTCGAGCTTCTTCGCCTTCTTAAAAAACCGCTCCAAAGTCGCCATATCGCCGCGCAGAGTCGTAACGTAAAGCCAATCTGGCGAAATCATATCAAGACATTTTTCCGAGATATTGTCAAATCGAGCGGAGGCGCCGCGATGGGTTAAAATCGTGCGTTCGCCGGATTTGCTATCGAGCAAAATAACCGAACAGCCGGTGCTGTCTTTGGAATAACAGAGGTAGCTATTGTCGATGCCTTCTTCGTCTAGGCACTTTAAGATCGCTTCACCGGCGATGTCGCGGCCGATGTTCGAAAGCAGGATCGCTTCGTGGCCGTGACGCACGAAAGTCGTCGCAGCGTTCGTCGCGCCGCCGCCAACTTCGTAGGAAACCTTATCGATATCGACTTTCGTTCCGATATGGATCCTCTCGTATTTGCCAGAATCAGAAACGAGGTCGTCATGATCGACGAGATAAATGTCCTGAAGCGAAGAGCCGAGCGCCGCGATTCTGGCCATTAAAGCAGAACTCCTTTCCTTTCGGCCTCTTTTTCGAGCTCTTCGAACGCCGCGGCTGGATTCTGGGAAGTCACCAGCGCCGCGCCGACGTTAATGACGTCTACGCCGGCATGAGCAATCGCGCGGACGTTACTCATATTCGCGCCGCCATCCCAACCGATTTCGACATCCGGCTTAATCTGTTTGATTAGGGGAACTTTTTCAGTCTGGAGGATGTCGGCGGTCGAACCCTGTCGACCCAGAGCGCCGGCAAAAATCAAAACATGGTCCGCGGCTTCGATAAACGGCTTGACCCGCGGCGGGTAAGTCGGCTTCGCGAGGGCTACGCCGCATTTAATCCCGGCGCTCTTAAGTTGCGTGAACAGGGGCAGAAGATCCTCGCCGGTTTCAGCATGAAAAATCACCATGGACGGCTTCATCGCGAGCAAATTCTGCATATGTTCCGAGGGGCGCACGACCATCATATGAATATCGACCGTCCAGCCCTCGGGCCAGCTCAGGCCGACCGCCGGGACGGTAACGGTCGGGGTGAACTGGCCATCGGAAATGTCAATTTGGACACGCTTCGCGAATCCCTGATAAGCGGCGACGAACTGTTGGTATTGTTCCGACGAGGTCGTCAAGATAGTTGGTACAATTTCTATGCTGCTAGCCATTAATTTAGCTCCTTATCTTCGTCGAGGCGACGATTGCGACGGGCGTAGCGCTCATCGGTTAATTTAGCGGTTTTTAGGAAGGTCTTGATAATCTCAGCATTATCTTCCTCAGAGGTGAAATCAGCGGAGAGGCAAAGCACGTTCGCATCTTCATGCTGGCGACCGAGAGCGGCCAGCTCAGGGTTAAAGGCGACGATCGCGCGGATGCCCTTAAAGCGGTTCGCTTGCATCGCGACGCCGTGGGCAGTCCCACAGATTAAAATGCCGCGGTTTTCTTCTGGGTTTTCGAGGACTTTTTTGCTGATTTTGATCGCGGCGTCGTTAAAATCATCGTCTTTATTGTAATGATCTGGACCTAAGTCTTCAACTTCGACGCCAGCGGATTTAAGCCCCAAGAAGAGGTTTTCTTTCTGGGCAAATCCGCGATGGTCCGAAGCGATGAAGACTACCACCCTTTCCTCCTTAGGCGTCCTTGCCGAAGTCGGCGGTTAACTCGACGAGGCGGTTCGAATAGCCCCATTCGTTGTCGTACCAAGCGACGACTTTAATCAGATTGCCGTCGACAACATCGGTAAGCGGCAAGTCGACGATCGAAGAATGGGAGTCGCCACGGAAATCGATCGAAACAAGCTCGTCGTGGGTAACCCCGAGGATGCCCTCGTAATACGGCTCTTTCGCGGCCTTTTCGAAGACCTCGTTAATCTCCTCTTTCGTAACGTCGCGCTTTAAGACGGCGGTAATGTCCGCGAGCGAAACAACAGGGGTCGGGACGCGGACAGAGAGGCCGTTAAACTTGTCTTTTAGGCTCGAGATCGTCAGCGCGGCGGCCTTCGAAGCGCCGGTCGTCGTCGGAACGATATTCTCGGCGGCGGCGCGAGCCTCGCGGAGATCTTTCGCCGGGGCGTCCTGGAGCTTCTGGGAAGCGGTATAACTATGGACCGTAGTCATCATGGCTTTTTCGATGCCGAAATTATCCTCGAGGACTTTCATGACCGGGGCGATACAGTTCGTCGTACAGGAAGCGTTCGAGAGAATGACATCATCTTCGGTAATGTCGTCTTCGTTCACACCGAGAACGATCGTCTTCGCGCCCTCGCCCTTCGCCGGGGCAGAAAGGACGACCTTTTTCGCGCCAGCTTCGATATGGGCGCGAGCCTTCTCTGGGTCAGTGAAGAAGCCAGTAGATTCGATCACGACGTCGATCTCCAGGTCTTTCCAAGGGAGCGCGGCCGGATCTTTCTCCGACAATACGCGGATTTTTTCACCTTCGACGATGATGTTTTCGTCGTCATAATCGACGGTCGGGGTATAAGTCCCGTAGGACGAATCGTGTTTTAACAGATGTGCCAAGGTCTTCGTATCGGTCAAATCGTTGATCGCGATAATTTCTACATCGTCACGCGAAAAAGCGATTTTGAATGCGTTTCTACCGATGCGGCCGAAGCCATTGATTGCTATTCTTACCATTTTTGCCTCCTAAAAAATACTTATGTCTATTGTAGCATAAGTGAAAACGATTTACAAGGAAAAAGCCCGCTATAGTAGCGGGCTTGGTGGACGGGGTTGGTTTTTAATCTCTCCGGAAGATTCTGACTTTCTCCCGGTACTCCGGGTGGGTGAACTTGTTCTTGGCGTTTTCGAACGCCTTGATGATCACATCTGCGCTTTCGCTCGTGCCACAGATGGAGATGCTAAGTTCTCCCGCCTTATCTCCGAGCATGCTCGGTTCGGCGTCCCGGAGAATCGCTGGGTAAATCACGTCGACAGCCTCCTGCCAAATCTTTGCCGAATCTTCGGGCGCACGATACGCGCTTGAAGATGTGCGATCATACGAGAGAACCAGCTTCGGCTCTGCTGTGTAGCTCTCCAAGTAATGAACCTCGGCGTTCGTCCCGATCATCGGGCAGGTCGGTTCGCGCTTAACCAACGCCATCATTACCGCGTTAATGTCGCGGTTTTTCATGGGCTGTTCCGCGGGATAGTCCATGACCGCAATAATGTTGCGGTTTGGCCTCTTCGGCAGGTTTGAGCCTTCGGGCTTAACCTGCTTGACCATCTCGATGAGCCTCCCCGCCGCCCAATCGACGCAGGGGGCTACGTAGCGGCCCCAAGTTCGAGAAAATAGCTCTTCCAGACTCATTATTTCCTTGTCGGTCAGAGATTCATTGGAGCGCTCGAGAATCGTGTTATTTAGCGCCTCGAGATATTTTATAACATCTCTTGAGGGTCTTAGCCGGGCATTGCCTTCTCCATCCCCACAGATATAACGAGCCAGGTCGAACCTCTCGAAAAACCTCGTTTTCATCCTACCACCTCCTAAAGTACTACGCTGATGGTTAAACAGCAAAAACCTCTCGCGCTATGCGATTGCTTCTATTATATCATACTTATGGTTTGTTGTCAATATTTAATTCTCGTCTGGCGCGACTAGGACGGCTTTAATGCGGCGAACGCCGGCGGAGGAAGACTCTTCTTTTTTGATCTTAAATTTCCCGCCGAGTTTTCCAGTACTTTCGACGTGCGGACCGCCGCAGACTTCGCGAGAAGCTGGATTTTCTGGGCCGCCGATTGTATAAACCGTGACTTTTTCAGGGTAGCGATCCCAGAAGGAACCGTGGGCCTTCAATTCGTTTTTAGCGTAATCTTTGTCGTATTCGGCAAATTCTACTTTTAGATCCTGTTTTATCCACTCGTTGACCTGGTCCTCGACCTTCTGCTTTTCCTCGTCGGTCAGCTTATGGTCGACATTAAAATCTAGACGCATGCGTTCAGGGGTGATATTGCTGCCTTTTTGGGCGATGTCCTTATCGACGTGCTTCTGGAGCGCGGCGAGAAGGAGGTGGGTCGCGGTATGATATTTCGTCGACATATCGCTATGGTCTTCGAGACCGCCTTTAAACATGCCTTTACTGGCAGTTTTACTGCGGTTTCTCTGCTCCTCGAGCGCTTCGTCGAATTCTTTGCGCCAGTTTTCAGAGAGTTTAATCTCGTCGTGGTAGGCCTGCTCGACCGAGACCTCGACTGGAAAGCCATAGGTGTCCTGGAGCTTAAACAGATCGTAGCCTGTCAGGTCGGGGTCCTGACGCGGTGCATTCCGAAGGCAACCCCTTTGGGGCGCCTTCGGCTCCACCGCGCCACCCCTCCGGCTTAACTTTCGCATTTCCTTTAGGCCGCGGTTTAAGGTTTGGCGGAAGGCGCGCTCCTCTTTTTCAAGGATTTCCAGGGCGCCGGCGCGGTTCGTCAGGATGTTATCAGGGAGAGAGTTGTATTCCTCAGCGATAGGCGCGATGGTTTCTTTCAGGAAATCTTGGGCAATACCGAGATCTAGGGCCTTTAAGATTGCGCGGCGGATGAACCGGCGTAGAGCGTAACCCTGAGCTTTGTTCGACGGACTCAAACCCTGCGCAGCCAAGAGGTAGGCGCCGCGCAAATGGTCCGCGATGATGCGCATCTCGTCGGTATTATTGTTGTAATCTTTACCGGATAATTCTTCTAGTTTGTCAATAATCGGGCGCATGAGGGAGATCTTAAAAACATCGAAGCTGCCGATTTTCGCCGCCGCCAGGCGCTCGAGACCGCCGCCAAAATCGACGTTTTTATGCTCAAGCTCAGAGAAAGTCCCGTCGTCGTTTCTTCGGTACTGCATGAAAACCTGGTTGCCGATCTCCATAAAGCGCGCGCCATCAGAGGCGGGATGGGACTGGCCGTATTTCTCGATGTCCTGCTTATCTTCGCCAAAATCGTAAAAAACCTCAGAATCTGGACCACAGGGGTCGCCTTTCGGGGTCGTTTCGATGCCGCCGCCACGACTCCACCAGTTTTCCTTGTCGTCGTAGAAGAAAATGCGTTCGCCGGGCTTAATTCCCCGTTTGTCCCCGTTCTCGGCGCTGCCGATTTCGGCGATTTTCGCCTCAATGCCGGCTTTTTTAAAAACTTTTTGCCAGATTTTTGCGGCTTCTTCGTCTTTCGGGATGCCGTATTTTTCGGAGCCGATGAAGCAAGTGACGTAAATCTTCGCAGGATCGAGGCCGATGACCTCTGTTAAGAATTCAAAATAGTTGCTGATTTGTTCCTCTTTGAAATAATCGCCGAGCGACCAGTTTCCAAGCATCTCGAAGACCGTGGTATGGCGCGGATCGCCGACGTCGTCGATGTCCTGGAGCCTTAAACAGGGCTGGGAGTCGGTCAGACGGGTGCCCTCGGGATGTTTTTTGCCGAGAAGATAAGGGAGCAGAGGCTGCATCCCGGAGCCAGTAAACAGGGTCGTCGGGTCATTCTCGAGAACTAGGGGGGACGGCGGAATCTCCTTATGGCCCTTCGACTTTTGGAATTCTAGATATTTTTCTCTAATTTCGTTTGCGTTCATACTCTCTATTATAACACATTGATATTGTGTTATAGGCATTGACTTTTTAGCATAAGTGTGCTATAATGTAAGTAAGTCTGAGGTTTGGGTAACTAGTTGATTAACTGGGGCCCTGGCCCCATTGTACGTTTACAAAGGAGGTATTCGCTATGGATACGAAAAAGTCAATCATCGTGGCTACCCTGGTGGTAGCATTAATCATGTCACTTATTATTCCGGTTACGACCGGCACCTCAGAGGCTCAGGCCGCTGAGACAGAAGTTAAGGCTGCCACCAATGGACTTTGGACCTACTCGTATGACGAGTACGGGACGTTATTCACGTCGGCTACGCAGACGTCCAGCACGGTTGGAGTTAAGACTTCTGCGGGAAAGGAGATCAAGTTTGTGTCCTATCCAACGGCAGAAGGCATAAACTTTGACTTCACCGATGGCGAAGACTATTATTCCTACCGAACGAACACGTTGAATAATGTAGTTACGATTACCTCACGTATCAAAGGGGTTGTCCGCAACCAATCTGCGTACATCGAAGGTAAGGCTGCCGACGGCGTTGTCTATGTGGATAACTACGGCTGGATCACGGAGAGACATTACATCTCTCCAGAATCTTGGCAGATGGAAGAGTACAATTATAATGGACAAGTTACGAAGTCTGTTGTGAAAGTACTCGTACGCGACGGTTATAACGCTTCGGCGTTCGTGTCAACGACAACCATGTCGGAAACACAGCCGACGACGCCGTCGAGTTCGCCGCAGCCGTTCTGGCCAACAGCAACTCCGTCAGCGACACCATATAACCCGTACAACCCGTATCAGACGGCTCCGCCGTTTACGCCACCGACCATGCAGCCGACGCAGGCTCCAGTAGCAACACAACCGCCGGTACAGACGCAGGTCCCGGTAGCAACAACGCCGCCGACACAGGAACCGCCGGTAGTGGTTGAGCCAACCTTAGCTCCAGCAACGCCTTCAAAATCTTTGTCGAATTTAAAACGTTCGACAAAAATTGAGAAAAGGGCGTACAAGAGCCTGAAGAAGTTAAACAGGCTGGCAAAGAGCCACGGGTGGACCCTGCGTGAATATACGCGAAGGGCGTCAAATAAGCGGGTCGTTAAGACGAAGGTATATCTGGAAGGGTATGCCGGGTTCAAGGACGGCAAAGATTACTACGGCAAATTGTGGTTCACCCACGTCTGCCAAAGATACGGCGGCAAGAAGTATGCCATCCGCTTTTGGCAGGACGGAAAATGGGTAAAAGGCATTAGGAAGAAAATTAAGTACCATCTTCTTAGTGTCATATAGAAAAATCCTCAGACTTTGGGGCGTCCCTGACGCCCCATTTTTCATGCTTAAAATTTGATAATTCCGCCGCCGATGCAGGCGTCGCCCTGGTAGAAAACTGCAGATTGGCCGGCGGCGGGACGCTTGATTTCCTTTTTAAAAATCAGTTTGTTCCCTTCTAGGGTCGCTGGGATTAGCGGAGCGCGATGCCGAAGGCGCACGTCGATGCGAACGGGGCCTGTAGGCCTTCGGCCTTCCGCGTCCCAAGGGGCGGTCGCGTTGTATCGCCCATCCGACTCGCTCGCCTTCGGCTCGGAGCCGGCGGGACCCCTCAACGCGTCACCCGTTCGCTTGATGATATCTTCCAAATCGAGCTCGGTTGTCCAGAGGTCTTCCGCGTTCAAGTTGCGGGAGACGTAGACAATGTTTTTTGTAATATCTTTTTTGACAACGTAATACGGTAAGCCGGCGTCGGCACCTTTATTGGCAGAGCCAAGATCAAGGCCGTGGCGCTGGCCGATGGTGTAGAAAATCGCGCCTTCATGAGTACCTAGTTCGTGGCCGGTTTCAATTTCGATAATCGGGCCGGGATTAGGCTCAAAATATTCTTTCAAAAAATCCTCCATGCCGACTTCACCGACGAAACAGACGCCCATCGACTCTTTTTTGTAAGCATTATCAAGGCCTTTTTCTTCGGCGAGTTTTTTGACGTCTTTTTTTAGCATATCGCCGATTGGGAAAAGAGTGTGGGCAAGGGCGTCTTCGCTGATGCGGTAGAGGAAGTAGGTCTGGTCTTTGTTCTCGTCGGCTGCTTTTCTCAGACACGGGTGGGGCGAGATCCTGGCGTAGTGGCCGGTTGCGATTAAGTCCGCACCCTGTTCGCGGGCGGTTTCGTAGAAAAGTTTGAATTTGATTTCCTGATTACACATGATGTCTGGGTTCGGGGTGCGGCCGGCTTTGAACTCGGAGAGCATGTAGTCGACGACTTTCTGTTTATACTCAGTTTCGAAATCAAAAACTCGAAAATCTATGCCGAGCTTTACGGCGACACGCTTCGCGTCGGCCAAATCTTCCGCCCAGGGGCATTTCATCCCGGGGAGATCCTTTGACCAATTCTTCATATAAACGCCAACAACGTTATAGCCCTGCTCTTTTAAAAGCACAGCGGAAAGCGAAGAGTCGACGCCACCAGACATGCCGAGAAAAACGGTCTTAGGCACAGCGGCGGGACTAGGCATTTTTTAGCCTTTCTAGCTCTTCTTTGACAGCATCAGCGATTAGGTTTGCGGCGGTTTTTACCTTCGCCTCATCGTTTAAGCGGCCGAAAGAGATGCGAAGGCTGCCGGCGATTTCTTTGTCGGTTAAACCTGCCGCCTTCAAAACATGAGATTTTTCGCCCTTTGAGGCGGCGCAGGCGGCGCCAGTACTAAGATAAACTTCTTTTTCTTCGAGTTTATAAACTAGGCGCTCAGCGTCTAGACCTGGAAAACTGACCGGGCAAAAATTCGCGAGTTGGCGTTTTTTTGGCCCAAGGAAAACTGGCTCGATTTCGCCATTTAGTTCGTCGGTCAGGGAGTTTTTGAAAATTGTTTTTAAATTTTCGAAAGTCTTCGCGGCGGAGTTAAGATGGTCCTTAGTTTCTTTCATCGCCGCGGCGAAACCGATCGCGCCTGGTACGTTTTCGGTCCCGGAGCGCAGGTTTCTTTCCTGGCCACCGCCAGAAATTAGTGGCTTTAGTTTTACGCCGTGAGCAACGTAAAGTGCGCCGACACCTTTCGGGCCATAGATTTTTGCGGAACTTAAAGTCAGAAGGTCGGTCTTCATGCGGGCGACGTTAATATTCAGAAGGCCCAGCGCGGCGGAAGCGTCGGAATGAAGATAGAGCGGGCGAGGGTTTTTATTTTTGAGGCGGGCTTGGCGCTCGCTCTTGATAATTTCAGCGATTTCGGCGAGCGGTTGGATCGTGCCGAGCTCGTTGTTTGCCGCGGCGACGGAAATTAGAACCGTGTCTTTTGTGATTTTGCTTTTTAGATTGTCTAGATCGATCAGACCGGAGCCGGGCTTGACTTTGATCTTTCCGGCGCCATAATTTTCGGCGGTCCTGAGGACTGAGGCGTGCTCAGTCTCTAAGACGAGTACGAGGGGTGGCGCGTTGAGGGGCCCCGCCGCCCCCCGAGCCGACAGGCGAGCGGGGGTGGATGGGCGATACAACGCGTCAGGACCCCGAGTGCTAGCGTTTAAGACCGAGAACGCCAAGTTCGTGGCCTCGGTTGCGCCGGAAGTCATGACAAGATCGTTGGCCTTAGCGCCGATAGTATGGGCAATTTCAGACTTCGCGTTTTCGTAAGCTTCCCTGACCCGCTTGGCCGGAAGATAAGGCGCCGAAGGGTTGAAAAAGTCATCCGCAAAAAATGGTTCCATAGCGGCTTTAGCCTTCTTAGACAGTGGCGTCGCCGAAGCGTGGTCAAGATAAATCATGGACATATTATAACATATTTTGCTAAATCTATTGTATAATAGAGGTATGGAAAATAGACTTAAGGAATATGAAAAATTTATTTCAGAGGAGCTAGAGGACGGCAATCGCTCGTCGGAGCTCGTCGAATATCATCGCGAGATGGTCGCGAATTTTCAGCACGAGCGGCTGGTCCATCTGATTATTACGCTGTTTTTCGCGCTACTCGCGATCGCGGCTTTATCTGTTTCGGGGCTAATCATGGGGAGCTTTCCTCTTTCCGAGTGGCTGATTTTCTCGCCGATTTTCGCGCTGGCTTTGATTCTGGCCGTTCTGACGGGATTTTATGTCCGGCATTATTACTTTTTGGAGAATCATATTCAGAAGTTGTACGATGTTTCACGAAAATTTTTAGAGTAAATCGCGATTCCACAGACTATTCGGCGAGGCAGACGACGCCGAGAGAGCTGCCAGAGGCGTATTCGTTGCCTGTGTAATCATGGAACATGTAAGTTTGGGAGCCGTTGACGAATATGCCCCAGGCGTTCGTGTCTTCGTACGGCGTCGAGGACCAGTAGCTGCCGGACCATGTCGTTGCTTCGCTTAGGCTCGAGCCGCTGTTATTATAGGCGGCGAGGATCGCCTCGAACTCGTCTTTAGTCGGGAGACGCGAGCCGGATGGACAAGCGGATTTGGCGTTTGTCCAGGTCATAGTGCCGAGGCTAGTCTTCGTCCACCAATTTCCGTCCGCAAAGTATGTAAATTCTGCTTCGCCGAGGGTTTTAGTGTCTCCGACCTCTGGGGCTTCGCGCGAAAGTACTGGTTCTACTACGGTTGTGTTTTGGTCTAAGGCTGTCGCGGTATAGACGACGGTATCGCGGTAAGTGCTGAACTGGGAAACGCCGGAGGCGATCGCATAATTTACCGTGATTTCGCTGCTGTATGACAGCGGGGAGAGTTCGTTCGAAGCGGCCGAGCGGACCGTCAGCGGGGAGTCGTTGCTCGAGGTTATGGCTGTCCAAGCGGTAATTTCGCCACCTTTTATGGCCCAGCCAGCGGTCAGGGGCGAAATCGAGCCGTCCTGGCTTAAAGTTACGCCGGCGGGGATGTATTCGTTGGCGGTGGTGCTGCCGTTGCCGTCTCTTAGCGCGGTGTCGTCATCGGCGTCCTGGACCTCGAGCTTAAATCTGCCGGAATTCGAGCGGACTTCGACGTTCGAATAGAGCGTCGAAGTATCGACTTGGTTCGCATTGAGCTGGAGACCGGTCGCCAGCGAAGGGCCGTTTACTGCCTCAGGGTCAGTCGACCCTTTAGCGGAAGCCGGCTGGTAACCGATAAAACCGTATTCATCTTCAAGAGTTTGTTCATCTAAGTCTGCGTTAGAATGAATCCTTAGAGCAAGCGAAGAAATAATTTCGACCTCAATATAAACATTGCCAGAAATCGCGGGGAGATCGTCGTCAGCATGGACGGGAAGCTGGGCGTCAAAATAAATTCCAAGACTAAAGCCGAGCGCGGTTATAACTCCCAATAACACTCTTTTCACAATTCTATTTTAACATAGGCGAAGTTCTAGCTCAAGCGTTTTCGAGCAATTTCAGATACTCTTTTTCGTCAATTACCGGAATGTTCAGCTTTGCGGCTTTGTCAGTCTTAGATTTTCCAGGTTTTTCGCCGACGATCAGGGCGGTCGTAGTTTTCGTTACAGATTTCGTGATCGTGGCGCCGAGTTGCCTTAGCTTATCTTCGGCTTCTTCCCTGCCCGCGCTGGCCAAGGTCCCAGAGATAATATAACTTTTTCCGGCGAGCGGGGCGTCTTTTAGGTCCTCAAAGGTCGGTTTTACCCCGAGTTCGTCTAATTCTTCTAGAAGTTTCAGATTATCTTCGTCAGCGAAATAGGCAAGAATGGATTCCGCGACGATTTTGCCAATGTCGGGAATTTCTAGTAATTCTTCCTCAGTTGCATTTTTTAAATTCTCTATAGATTTAAATTCGTTCGCAAGCGTCGTTGCGGTCTGAGCGCCGACGTGGCGAATACCAAGCGCGGTGATAAACTTATTTAGCGGCGCGGTTTTTGAGGCTTCTAGGGCATCGGTCAGATTTTTCGCAGAAAGTTCAGCAAAACGCTCGAGGCTTGCGATTTTTTCAGGTTTTAAGCGGTACAAATCGGCGATGGAGCCTACGAGCTTCGCGTCAACCAGCGCGGCGACATTTTTTTCGCCAAGACCTTCGATATTTAAGGCCGGCTTACTGGCGTAATATTCTATCGCGCGCTTTAAAACTAAGTCTGGAGTTTCGCCCTTTACGCGATAAACTACCTCGCCGGCCGGGCGCTCAAATTCAAGCTCTGGGTATTGAGCCTTCAGAGCCTCCTCGTAGCTAAACGGTTTCGCATCTTCCGGGCGCAGAGTTTTCAAAACTTCCTTAACCTGGGGGATGATGTCTCCGGCTTTATAAATAATCACCGTGTCGCCGATGCGAACATCGAGGCGAGCGATCTCGTCGGCATTATGGAGCGAAGCGTGTTTTACCGTCGAGCCGGCGATTTGGACCGGGTCGAATATCGCGACAGGAGTAGCGGCGCCGGTTCGGCCGATCGAGATAACTATATCTTTCACCTTTGTCGTCGCCTCTTCGGCTGGGAATTTGAACGCGACGGCGCCGCGTGGGGTCTTCCCCACGATGCCGAGTTTCGCGTAAATTTTGCGGTCGTTGATTTTGATGACCATGCCGTCAGTATTAAACGGCAAGTTCCCGCGAGTTTCGCCAAGATGCTGAATTTCCTGAAAAACTTCCTCTAGGCTTCCGAAAACTTTGTCCTGTTTCGAAGTCTGGAAGCCAAATTTGCGCAGAGCCTCGTAAGCGGCGTGGTGGGTTTCTAAGTCTGGCGTGACTAAATCGTAGGCCATGAACTTCAGAGGCCTTCCGGCGGCGATTTTCGGATCGAGCTGGCGAATCGAGCCGGCGGCGAGGTTTCTCGGGTTCGCGAAAGGCTTTTCGCCCATGCGCGCTTGCTTTTCGTTCAATTCGTCAAAGTCTTTTTTGAAGATGACGATTTCACCCCGGACCTCCACTCGATCAAGGACGGGTCCTGTCGCGTCGTATCGCCCATCCACCCCACTCGCCTGCGGCTCGGGGGCGGCGGGGCCCCTCGACGCGCCACCCGTCCTTAGCCGCAGTGGTACATTTGAAATCGTCTTCACGTTCATCGTGACGTCTTCGCCGACGAGGCCGTCGCCGCGAGTGACCGCGCGAGATAAAATACCGTTTTCGTAGTGAAGACTACAGGCCAGCCCGTCCATTTTGATGTCGGTAAAATACTGGAACTTTGCCGCGGGGACGAGTTTCTGATCGCGAGAAACCCAGTCCTTAATTTCCTCCTCTGAAAAAACATCGGCAAGCGAAATCATCCGAGTTTCGTGCGTGACTTTTTCGAACTTGTCGAGCGGTTTTCCGGCGACGCGCTGGGTCGGCGAATCTGGCGTGATTAAATCTGGGTAAGCTTCTTCGAGCTGCGTGAGCTCGTGTTTTAAGCTGTCTGCCGCCGCCTCGCTCATGGTCGATTCATCTAGAACATGATAATGGTAGCGATAATCGTTAATCAGCTCGCGAAGTTTCAAAATCCGCTGCTCGGCTTCATCGTGGCCTAGCTTAGTCGTCATAGTCAAGCATTCTCCGATAGAACAGGTAGCTATACGTTGCGAAGTAAACTGTAGAGAAGACCGTCATAATCAAAAGCTCGAGCGAGACGAACGGAATTCCTTCGAGCCAATCCCACATCGATTTCAGCCAGAGGTCAAGCAAGATTAGTGGCAACATCACGATAACCCAAACCACCGCCAAAAGGAGCAGAAGATAAACCATCCGAATAATTAGTTTAATTCGACGGCCAGCGATTAAATCCGAGGCGGTATGGACCGCGGCCATCGGATAAAGCCCCGGGGCGGTAACTGCGACTAACGCGAGGAAGGTGTTCGATAAAAGATATGCCGAGAGTAAAACGAGCAGCGCAGCGAAAATAAAGAACAGGAATGCGTAAAACGGCGTATTCAAAAATTCGGTCGCGACCGCGACGGAATAAGTAATAATGACGATGAAAATCGGGATGAGCTGGACCAGGACGATGAATAGGACCGCGAGCGTAGAAACTAGCGGAGTTAGCGCATTATACAGGCCGTCTCGCATTTTGATTTTATGCCCGGCGAGGCGATGGCGTACAATGTAAATCGTCACGAGCCAGGTAACCAAAAACAGTATAATCGCAAAAACTTGCTGGACTTCGGTCATACCTTGGGTCAGGCCGCCGGTCGTCACCGTAGAAACGAGGAGTAGTCCAGCCTTCGCGACATTGCCGACATTGCCAGTCTGAAGATCTTCGGAACTTTCTTCGATGGTATCCTGGAGCTGGACGTAAGCATCTTCGTTCATCAGTCCAACAAGGAGAATATTCGCACCGACGATTGATAAAATTAACGGCAGGAAAATTTTCCAATTTTTAAAAATGATGCGAAAAGTCGTCATGGCGTGATGAAGAAGGCCCGGAACTTCGAGCGGACGCTCATAATCTTCGCGATATGAGCGCTTGAACGAACGATGTAAGCGGACACGTTTAGATCTCTTCGCCCAGATTTTGTCGCGTTTATTTTTAAAACTTTCTTTGAAATTAGAACGAGTATTTGGCATCTTCGATCCTCTTTATACGCTCTTCAATCGGCGGATGAGTAGAAAACAACTTCGAAATTTTGTTCTTTTTTAGCGGATTGTTAATATAGAGCGCCTCGGTCGCGGAATTTTGGCGACGCATCGGACGAGCGTGGGTATCGAGCTTTTTCAGCGCGGCGACCATTCCCTCCGGGTAACGCGTCAAATTTACTGCGCCGGCATCGGCAAGAAATTCGCGCTGGCGAGAAATCGCGAGCTGGGCGATAGAAGCGGCGAGCGGCGCAAAAATCGCCGTAACAATCATGATAATCAGCCCGACTGGACTGCGGTCGTCATCGTCGCCGAGCCAAAGCATGCGAAGACCTAGGTCGGAAATAAAACCGATTAAACAAACTAGACCGAAGGTAATCGTCGAAACGCGAATATCGTAATTTTTAACATGGGAAAGTTCGTGCGCCATGACGGCGGTCAGTTCCTTGTTGTCCATGATGTCGAGTAGTCCCGTCGTCGCGGCAACGGCAGCGTGTTCTGGGTCGCGGCCAGTCGCAAAAGCGTTCGGAGCCGGATCGTCGATAATATAAACTTTCGGCATCGGTAAACCGGCGGTAATCGTCAGATTTTCGACCGTATTATATAATTTCGGATTGTCTTTTTTCTCGATTTCCTTCGCGCCGGTCATAGTCAGCGCAATCGAGCTAGCAGCAAAATACTGAAAAAGCGTATAAGCGAGCGCAATCCCGCCAAAATAAAACAATGTAGACCAGTTATTTAGCCAAAAAGCAAAAGCCGCGCCAATCGCAGCAATCAAAAGCACGAAACCGGACATAATCACGACGGTATGGCGCTTGTTTGCTGCGATTTGCTTCTGCATCATAGGCGGCTATTCCTTTGTGTTTTTTAGAATTTGACTTCTGGAGCGTCTTTGATTTTAGCTTTTTCGGCTTCTTCTACCTCGTAGTATTCGCGAGCCTTAAACCCAAAACCTTTGAAGAGGTTCACTGGGAACATCTTGATTTTCGTGTTCAGCTCTTTTGCGCCGGCGTTATAGAAACGGCGAGCAGCTTGAATTTTGTCTTCCGTGTCGGAAAGCTCGGAAGATAGCTGTTGGAAATTCGCGTCAGCTTTCAATTCTGGGTAAGCCTCGGAAACGGCCATCAAGCGCGAAAGCGCGCCAGTAAAGCTGTTGTCCGCTTCGGCGGTAGCCTTAACCGAGCGAGCGCCCATCATCTTCGCGCGAGCTTCGGAAACTTCCTTAATCGCGGCGCTTTCATGCTTCGCATAACCCTTAACCGTTTCGACGAGATTCGGGATCAGGTCGGCGCGGCGTTTCAACTGGACCGTAATGTCCGACCAAGCCTCGTTTACGCGCTCGTTTAATTTGACTAAGCTGTTGTAGCTGGCCCAGATAAACAGAGCGATAATAACTACGACGGCTAGAATGATGATTCCAATAATCATATTTTCTCCTTATATTATATATCTATTATAGCATATCTAAGCGGTTTCGGGCGGTTCAAAAACGATTTCGGTAATTTCGCCTTTTTTCAGCATATTCAGATACTGAAGCGGCTTTTTTGCGCTGTAATGCGTAGCGATCATGCCGGAGTTAATAACCATGCTCGTGTCGTCTGAGATCTGTTTTGCGCCGCGGGCGACTTTCGGAAACGGTTTTTTATCTGGCGAAACTAGGCCGCCATGAAGATTCAGTTTGTCCATGATGAAATCAAGCCCAATCGGCACGCAACCGCCATGAGTATGGCCGAAACTTAGAACGTCAAAATTCTTCAGATAGCGCTTCGTTCGCCTGGTCATCGACGGAGAATGTGAAACGAACCAGTTAATTTTATCTGGCTCCGGCTCCAGCTTTAAATCGGCTAATCTTTTTTCCATAACCTCAGGATTATCGCGAAGCTCGCCGTCTTCCTGAATTGTGAAATCTTTATCTTGGAAAAAACCAAAGACGCGCAAGGTGTCGGTTTCGTACCACTCGTCCATCAGAAGATGGACTTTGCATTCTTCGCAGATTTCTTTCCAGAGCGGAATCACATCCATCAGCGCTGCCGGCTCGATCGGAATGATATAATCATGGCCGCCGAGCACCATGACCGTCGGGGCAATGCGGGCGCACATTTTTAGCGTATCTTTCAACTTCTTTACGGACTCTTCGTCAAAAAACTCGGTCGGGCTGTCGATCAGATCGCCCTGAAGAACGATCAGCTCGGGCTCTAATTTGATCAATCTTTTATAGGCTTCGTAATTCTGGCGACCTGTAACAATCGGACTGATATGGAAATCGCCTAAAATCGCGACATTAACCCTGTCTTTGATTTTTGCCTCCGGCTGGATGTAGTAATGCCGGACCTTATAGAACGCGGTCTCCTTTAAACTCATATTATATATATTATAGCACATTATAGCACAAACGGGATTTAGGGGTGCAAAAAACGAGGCGTTTGCCCCGGTTTTAGCGTGGTGCGGGCGAAGAGACTCAAACTCTCGACCTCTTCCTTGGCAAGGGTTTGGTCTAGAAAGAGACATTGTGAAGCTAATCGGAGTGTTTAAGCGACTGTCTAAACACTCGGACGGCTTCGCAATCGTGCTCTCAACGAAAATTCGATGATTAACAATTTGATAATTCTGCGACCAACAAACGAGCGGTTGCCGGAGCCAGGGAGTCAGCAATCATAATTTTAGGACTCAACCGTGCGCCTCCGGCAGCCCGATTATTAACTAATTTCGTCCGCAGAGCTCCGAGCGCTAATGGCACCTTGACTGGCAATTTAATTTTCGAAGTGCAAAAATTTAGAACGTTATATGACCTTATAACTTTTTTGTGATTCAAGACTACAAAACTTGGTGTAATGATTTATTCATTACCCTCCTAATTATTCAACGTGCGAACCCTTTTTATCGCACAAACGCCTAAATTCATTAGATTAGTGCACGGAGCCCTGCGGGCGACTAAAGGAGCAAAAATTATGAAGGCAATTTTTAAGAAAATAGCAGGATTTTTGGTGGTTCCTGCAATAACTTTGATTTTTTGTAAAGCCAACACTGGATTAGGCGTGCTAATCCAATTCGTAAGCGCAATATATGCGGTGTCATACATCTGCGTGAGATATAAAGGAGTAGAAAATGAGTAGGATTGGTCAAGAAGTTTTAAGACTTGAAGAAGAGGGGATGCTTAAATACGATGAGCATCGAAGCATCTATGTCCGGATGCTAGAAAGTAAGGCGCAGAAGGTGGAGGTTAGATATGGCAGACGCTAAAGTGATTAAGAATGCCAGCCAAGGGTACGGGTACAAGTACTCCAGTTTGGCAGATCTAGCAGAAGCGGGGGTGGATATTCCAAAAATGAGAGTCAAGCCGACCGAGTTTGGCGAATTCATCGAATATCTAGACAAAGATGGAAACTGGCAAACTGGAGCCAAAATCGTAGAATTTGAGGCCAAAGGAATGAACCGAGCGCAAATGTATGGTTCGGCCCTAACCTACGCCAGACGTTACACCGTCCAGATGGCCGAGCAAGTGGCCTGCGACGACGACAAGGGCGTTGAATCATCCAAGCCAGCAAACGGCGCTCAGAAGCGCTCTGGTGGCTTCTCAAGCGGTCCTACGGAAAAGCAACTAGGTTTCCTAGCGAAACTTTACCGCGAGGGCGGCATGAGCGAAGAAGATATTAAGAAATACACGGATGTTGCGAAGACCAAAACCGCTATAGAAGTCGGCCAGACGATTAAGAATGCTAAGGCTAGGCTAGAACAAAAAAAGGCGGCTCAAGATGAGGTTCCAACAGAAGAAGAAGTGGAGGGGTTTGATGGATAAGCCAACGATAGCCCAAATTTCATTCTTCAAGCAAAATTGGTTTAGAATGACACGCTGCGAAGTCTTAGATGAAGAACTTTCTAAGCTCAAAACTAAATCAGATTTTTCCAGGGCCATTTCGAAGCTAAACGAAATTCGGCAAAGATGGCAAGCGGAACTTCGGGCAAAAATGAATGAGGCACAAGAAGATGCGCGAATTGGAATCGCAATGCGCGGTGCCAGAAGAGTGTTAACTGAAGACGAGAAAAAGGAGGTTTTAGGTCAATGAGCAGTTTCAGAGACCGGTTCGGTGGGCTTACTGTTGAGCAAGTCCGGGAACTGAACGCGGCCGCACGTTGGATGTGCGACCATGAAATAACGGCGGCAGAATAGGAGTTAGTGGTGTGGCGAAGAGGCGCTACTAAGAAGGGCACCCAAGAATGCTGCTGCCACTAACTCCTAAAGTCGCCGGCGGTGGTAATTTGCCATCGCCAAGACGGGTCCGGCTCTGTTGAGGGCGGCCGGACCCACCAATAACAATTTAGGTGCATATAAGGAGTTAAAATGAGCAGTTATGACAGAGTCGGGACAAAAGAGTTCCGCGAAATAAAAGATTATCTTAAGAAACACGGAGACGACTACCCGGGGGCGATGAAAAGATACAAGCGGTCTTTTACGACCGTTCGCAGAATCGACCTCAGCCCGGACTGGTGGGAATATCGAAGTCACAAGGGGCTGCGAGCGCTAGGCAACGAGCCAAGCAAAGCGCCATCTCGGAGACGAATCCCATTTGAGGCAATTTCAAACAAGAAACTAGAACGGCAAATTCGGATGCTTATGATCGGCGGAATAGTCAAGGACGTCATCATCGTAGCACTGATTGGGCTGGGAATAGCTAAACTAATTGGAGGTTAAAATGTTTAGAAGAAAGCAAGATTTCGTGCCGGATGCCGAGTGGCGGTTTCAAACCGTCCTAGACATCGTTAAAGACTTTGACAAGGCTAATTTTAAGAAATTCATGGGGGCAATTGAGCTGGCTTGGTCCGGCTACGACAAAGCACTGCGCGCTCCAACTCGGAGTGAAAAGGAAACCGGAGATATTGACGAAGCAGAAATAGGGCTTCTTGAAACTGAGAAAGGAGTTAGGAAATGAACCCAAGACCAGCTTTTAGAATAGCACTAACTTTGGCGGTGGTAGCGTTTATCGCTGCGATGATTTTAGCGTGGATGGAAGCACCAGGGCCAATGGCTCTGGTGACTGCAACGATGTTGATTAACTATTGGCTAAGCGAAATTAGGAAAGGATTGTGATGAGCGGAACGACTGAAGGCGGTAAGAAGGCCGCAAAAACCACTACCGCTATTAAAAGGTTGCCAAGCCAAAGCAAAAATGCAGACGACGAACAAACTGAAATTCGCGGAGATTTTAACAAAAAGTCAAAAAAAGGCATGGACGTAGAGGAACTTACACGACAGAATAGGAGTATGCCGTATCTGTTAAACATTTCGCAAGTCTGTAGCCTACTCAATATTGGCAGGTCTACACTATATGTTCTGGTAGAGAGGCAAGAACTCCCAGCGGTCAAAGTTCTGGGGCGCACCTTATTTAGACCAAACGAGATTGAAAATTTTATTAACAATTTACCACAATTTGAAGGAGGAAAAAATGAGTTTCACGGAGAATCTGCTCACTTATGATGAGCAGAGGAAGCGCAAAATTGACAAGGCGATTGACCAGCGCGATTTTGAAGAATTAACCAAATTAACGATAGGAGGATAGTATGGCATTAACTAAAAAAGACGAAGAAAGAATTAGAGAAATAATCCGAGAGTGCGGAGCGGATATGACTGCCGTGGTACCAAAGATAAAGACTCAGACTTGGGAGCCGGGGCTGACATTATTGGTGATGGTGGACGGCGAGGAACACGAGGTCGCTATGAACCCATACTTTGAGTATGACGAGGACGGAGACAAGAAAACCGAGTTCACTTGGGACGAGGCAATGGAGGCCCAAAGCAAAATGCCGGACGGCTGGAGACTTCCGACTCGGCATGAACTTGTCGAGATTATTGAGCAGCGAGGGCAGGATGCAGATGGCGATATTAACAGCAGGTTATCCTCCGCTACCGGCTGGTCTGGCTACTACTGGTCGTCTACCGAGTACAATAGCAACGACGCCTACACCCTGTTCGTCAATAGCTCCGGCGCCAACGTCTACGACTACTACAAGACGAATTCGTACTACGTAGTGTGCTACCGGTAGTCTACCTTATTTAGGTTTGTGTCTCGCGCGAACCCTAAAGATGGGACACCAGAGAGGACAACCCGAAGGACCACAAAGTAAAGAAATCAGGCGCGTAGCGCAAAAAGGAGCAAGATGAGATTAAAGATGAGGAGGAAAATGAAATTAAGAAATAAGAAAACTGGGGATATACTCCAAATGGACGGCTTAATCCTGCCAGAACCGAGCCAGACGAATTATAATTCTCTCGCCGAACTTACCGAGGAATGGGAAGATTACGAAGAACCGAAAGAGAACAAATTTTATTGGATTGATTATGATGGCGAAATCGTAAAGGATGGGACTACTCCATTCGATAATGACACTGAGGCAATGAAAGCTATTGGCAACTGGTTTGAAACCGAAGAAGAAGCAGAGCGAGCAGTTGAGAAATTAAAGGCTTGGAAAAGGCTAAAAGATAAAGGATTTAGGTTTCTCGGTTGCGATTGTGATGATAATTCTATCGCAATAGATTCGACCATAGGAGATATGAGAGAAGAAGACTGTGCTGTTAATGCGCTAATAGCGCGAGATCTAAATTTGCTTTTCGGAGGTAGAGAATGAAAGAGATGACAGAATCAGAATTACAAACCAAGGTCGCAGATTATATCAGATTGCAATACCCTAAAGTGCTATTTCACTCCGACTATGGCTCCGGAGTAAAACTCACGGCTCGCCAAGCGGCGATTCAGAAGCGTCAAAATGGCGGATTGAAGGGCTGGCCTGATATGTTCATCGCCGAGCCGTTCAAAGAGTGGCACGGTCTATTTATCGAGCTGAAAAAGGATGGAACAAGGCTAAAAAAAAAAGATGGAACTTGGGCTTCAGGCCATATAGCAGAACAGGCGAAGATGATGGCAGAACTTGAAAAACGAGGCTATCTTGCCAAATTCGCCGTCGGCTTTGACGAGGCGAAGAGAATTATTGACGAATATCTTGATGGTCCGCAACCGGAAAGGGTGGAGTTCTGAAAAGACCCCTGATTGGGGTCTTGAGGTAGTTGGGAGATGTCGTATATAAATAATATCACAACGGAGGTAAAAAGTCAAGATGGGCAAGTTTAAAGCGGAGGGGACAATCGTTCGCAGGCTAGATCGAATTACGATCATATTTTGGAGCAAAGAGTCGATCTATGTTTATGAGAACGGCGCGGATGCTGGAGTGATCTTCAATAGATGGTTCACGCAGCGGCGGTCATATGAGTATTGGCGGGACTTCCGCAGAAAGATGTTACGATACAAAAATTTATCCGTAGTGCAGTGTTGCGAAATCGCGGCTACGTACGATATTAGTGTAGTCAGCACCCGTAGGAAATTATCATTGAGTGGAAGGAAAATAATATATCGTGAGTAGAAAATGCGATTGTCCAAGAAGAACGCTGGCCGAGATTATACGAGGCGTAGTCTGGAAGCGTAAATTTAAGAAAGCGATAAGAATGGAGGAAAATGGGGAGCATTAAAGACTTAAAGTTCGACAATAAGAACTTCAATAAGCATACTGAGTTTGGTATGTCACTCTTGGAAAAGAGCCTGCGCGAGAATGGTGCCGGTAGATCTATCCTCCTAGACAGAGACAATAACATTATCGCCGGTAATGGAGTAGTAGAAGCCGCCGGACAGATTGGCCTGGATAAGGTCAAGATTGTCGAAGCCAAAGGTGACGAGATTATCGCCGTAAAGCGCACTGACATCAGCTTGAACTCTAAAAAGGGCCGCGAGATGGCGCTGGCCGATAATGCTACGGCAAAGGCGGATATCGAGTGGGATGAAGAAGCGCTTCGGGACGAGTTCGATGATGATGAACTCAAGAATTGGGGAGTAGAGTTAAAGCCCTATAAAGAAATTGAGGAAGATGAGCCAGCTCCTGTCGACCAAGATAATACCTATTCCGTAGTGGGGGATATTTATCAGCTTGGAGATCACCGCATATTCTGTGGCTCTTTCGAAGATGATGAGAAAGTTATGGAACTGTTCGGAGACAAGAAGGCCACTTGCACATTTACAGACCCGCCGTACAACGTTGCCTACAAGTCTGCCGATGGCAAGTCTATCAAAAATGATTCAATGGCTAGGGAAGAATTTATGGATTTTCTTAGTAGGGCATTCGATACCGTATCTAAAAATACGGTACCGGGGGGGTGTGATTAGTTGGATGAGTGATAGAGAACTATTTACCCTATGGGGCGCGTTTAAAGTATCCGGGTTACAGTTTAGGCAACTTATCGTGTGGGTAAAAGACAGATTCACTTTAGGTCACGCAGATTTTCAATATGCTACTGAACCAGCAATATATGGTGTTTCTGAAGGAAAATATGATAAGGACAGCGTAGATGACGAAGGTGATGGTCAGGTAGCTCTATATGCTAGAGGTAATGGCAAATTTCAGAATAACC
The DNA here is from genome assembly GCA_017404725.1 of Candidatus Saccharimonadota bacterium. GTDB lineage: Bacteria > Patescibacteriota > Saccharimonadia > Saccharimonadales > Saccharimonadaceae > Nanosyncoccus. The sequence goes on from JAFRBS010000027.1 coordinate 27,539, forward strand.
GCAAATTCTCGAATACTTGGTTCTTTGAGAAGCCATTGTCCAGCAAAGACCATCCCACGATGAAGCCTGTTGGTCTATGCGCAAAAGGCGTATTGGCTATGTCGGAAGTTGGTGATATAGTTTTTGACCCGTTCTCTGGTTCAGGCTCCACTCTTATTGCTTGCGAACAGACCGGGCGCAAGTGCTATGGGTGCGAGATTGACCCCAAATACTGCGATGTAATACGTAAACGCTATTGGAAGTTCAAGACCGGTAGCGAGGAAGGATGGCAAGATGGAACGAAAGCAATCTCCGCTTAAAAATGGCAATCCCAAACATGATTTAACCGTGGATGAAGCGAGGAAAGGCGGGAAGGCAAGTGGAAACGCTCGCCGTCAGCGCAAGACTCTCGCTCAAATCGGCGATATGATTGGCGGACTAGATATCAAATCAGATAAGAACCGGGAAATCTTGCGCAAGGCTGGTATTACTGATGAGGATATGATTAATGACGTTGGGATGATGTTTAGACTGAATCTCAAGGCTCAGAGTGGCGATACGCGCGCCATAGAGCTGTTGTCGAAGCTGCGCGGTCAGTTCAAAGAGCAGATTAGCACTGAGGTGTCTGAGGTCAAGCCGTTGGTGGATCTAACGAAAAGGAGTAAAAATGGCGAAACAAACTAAGCTGGTAATGACTGGTGGGCTTATTGACTGCCCAAAATGTCGCAGTATTGTTCACGAACTGCTGGATGATGACGGCGTCCGATACTGCGGACATTGCCACGCAAGGGTGTCGTATGATAATTGACCACAATCACCCCGCTTATCGTGCGCGATGGAATAATGCCGGCGCTGGCAAGTTTAATGGGGCGTTCTTTTACTCAAAAGAAATCGTCAAAAATATCATCCCGAACGTTCGGACGGACCGGAATTGGGTCACAATTAATATCCCAGGTTTCGCTCCGGATCACTCCATCGTTTTTATCCATAATAACAAACATCCATGGAACTACAACTGGCTGGAAAACTATGAAGATTTGATTCTCGTTTGTGGGGTACCAGAAACGTGCGAGAAGGTGGCTCATCTCGGCAAGACGATATATTTGCCGCTGTCAGTGGATGTAGAGGATGTCGCAAAATATCGATGCGAGAAAACTAAAGAGATTGCATTCGCTGGACGCCTTGATAAGGCACGCGGGTTATCTGGCGTTGATATGATCGGCGGATTGCCGCGGACTAAACTTTTGCCTGAGATGGCGAAGTATCGTAAGATTTACGCCGTCGGCAGAACCGCTATCGAGGCAAAGATTTTAAACTGCGAGGTTTTGCCTTACGACCAACGATTCCCTGATCCGAAACTCTGGCGGATCGTGGATAATTCAGAGGCGGCTAAAATACTCCAGAGGGAATTGGATAGAATAGATGGCTAGAACAACGGCGCTGAATAAGATTGAAGCGGCAGTGTGCGAGCCGACCTTCTACAAGGTGATTCAGGGTGGTATGAGTGCTGGCAAGACTTTTGCCACCTTGACGATTCTCGTCGGCTATTGCGAATCCTACCCTGATTCCCTAGTCACGGTGCTGGGCTTATCTTATCCGCACCTGTCAACCGGCGCCATAAGGGACTTCCAGCGCGTGATGAAAGAAACAAACCGCTGGGATGATTCCAGATGGTCTTCAACAACCCACATCTATCAGTTCCCAAACGGTTCTACACTTGAGTTCGTTTCAGTCGACAAAATGTCGGCTCGTGGTCCACGCCGTGATGTTCTATTCGTGAATGAGGCCAATGGCATCAGCTTCGAAGTATTCGACCAACTCGCAAGCCGTTCTCGCGATTTCGTTATTATCGACTACAACCCATCGGCTAAGTTTTGGGCTCATGAGGAGCTTGTGGAGCGGCAGAAAGACCAGACAACGTTCCTAGTGCTAACCTACAACGACAACGAGGCTCTGGGAGCGCGTGAGAGGGCTAATATCGAATCTCGCCGGCCAAAAAAAGGCGAAGAACCGTCAAACTGGTGGACAGTGTATGGTCTAGGCCAAATTGGAACGCTGGAAGGCAACGTCTATTCTGGCTGGGAAGAATCCACTGCCGAGGAAATCTCGGCAACTGGGAAACTGGTTCGCTATGGACTGGACTTCGGGTTCTCGAACGACGAAACAGCCCTAGTGGCGATATATGAGATGGAAGACGGCAAACTTGGAGTCGTGGAAAAGTTGTATCGAAAAGGACTTTTGGGCTCAGAGTACCCGCTTATATTCCAAGAGATTGGCATTGACCAAAATGTGCTAATCGTGGCGGACTCGGCTCGGCCAGAAATTATCGCTGAAATTAAGGAAGCGGGTTTTAGAATCATCGGAGCTGATAAGAACCCAGGGTCAGTACTACGAGGGATCGATCGAGTTAGCCAGCGCCAGATTGTTTATTCAGGAAAAAATCTGAAGCGTGAGTACCTAAGCTACCCTTGGCGGACCAAACGTTCCGGGGAGGTGCTAGACGAGCCTCAGGACGGAAACGACCACCTTTTGGATGCTCTGCGATACGCTGTCGATGATTTGTCCAAAAAGCGGTTTGACTTTTAAAAAACCGAACAAAACCGGGCAAAAAGCCGCATTTTCGGCACATTTGTTCGGTTTTTTAGTCTATAAGTGGGTGCGTTAGGCACCTTTTTTTGTTGTTGCAAGCACCCGTACGAAATTATCATGTCGGTATGATTACAGAATTTTCGAAAGCAACCACCATTACTAACGACAAAGTCCGCCGGGACGACAAGACGAATAGGCGCATGCGCCACATCGTCGCTAACTCCGGGCTTGAGATGGAGTCTGGCGAAGTTCGTGATCTAAATATTCTGAATGTCATGGGAACAGATGGAAAACTCTACAACGTTAATGACCTGCCGAAACCGGAAAAGCAAGACATACGCTACACCGTTCAGTTGGCAACAAACCATGGACATGTTGACGAAGCGACAGGAGAATTGACCCTCGATGTAGAGGACATCATCGGTGATGCGCAAGTGTGGATTCAGGACGGCGAATTGCACGCCTACATCTACTTTGCTGACGATGACCCGAAGGCAGACCACGCGTATGCGGTTTCAGATAACGCTAGTTATTCAATTGGTTCTGAATGGTATCCAGAGGGCTACTTCGGGGCTGGACTAGAAATCGAAGAACCTGTCGGAATCCTGCGCGAGATTTCGATGGTCAGTACTGGCAACGATCCGCGCGCTAAGACTATTGACTCCAAACAAAAAGACGAGGCAGATGGCGTTGATATGGCCGCTAAGTCTGATGATGGAGGAACAAAACAATTTAATTCGAAAGGAAATGAGATGACTAAGAAATTAGACGAACTCACCCAGGATGAGGGACGCGCTATGGCTGAGCGAATTCTCAACGTCGTTGAAGAGTTCACCACTGACGCTCCTGAATCCGAAACTGAGCCAACTCGCCGCGAATCTAAAGATGAGGTCGAGGAAGCTCCAGCTGAAGAGCCAGCCAAAGAAGAGGCTCCAGCTGAAGAGAAAAAAGACAGCCTACATATGCCGGTTGTCATTATCAAAGACAAAGTAGCTAAGCAAGAGAAAACCGCTGACGCGGTCAAAGCTGACTGGCGCCTTACCAACGACGCTCGCCAGACCTTCTCAAGACTTGCCGGTCAGTTCAAGAAGTTTGACGGCAATTTCACTGCTGCCTGGCAGAACGAACTCAAAGCCCACCGTGCTACCACCAATGATGGCATCACTGGCCTTGCGCTTCCTGTCGATACACGCCAAATCCTTATTGACGCGGTCAAAGCTGGCGAAGACGACTCTGTGCGCATTCTCAACTGGTGTCAGCAAGTCGGCGGCAAGAGCCTTGCTGTCAAACTAATTGAAACTGCTGGCGAAGCGAACGCTGAAGGTTCCCGCGCTCATGGTCACAAGAAGGGCGACACTAAGATTTTCCAAGAGCTAGCAGCTTCGAATCGTACCATCTACAACAAGATGATCTACAAAATGCTTGACCTCGATGCTCTCGAAGTTTACGAAAACCCAGAGCTTATCGAGTTCCGCTCCCGCGAATTAATCCGCATGCTTCTTGCTGAATATGCACGTTCCATCGTTATCGGCGACGGTCGTTCCGCTCCAGCTGAAGGTCAGCCAGACTACCGCACCTTTGATGGCACTCGCGGCTTTTACTCGATCCTCGGCGACGCTACGGCCGCTGAAGGCATCGGCACCGAACTTGCCACCTCCATTACGGTTGCGGCTGGTAAAAATCTTTACGATGCATCCATCGAGGTAACTGGTGCGATTGACGCTCCTGGCGCTCTGATGTACATCGCCAAGAAGTCGGTTGTCACTTCTTACCGCCAAGCCACTAAACTTAACGGCGATTATGTCGTGGCTCCGGGCGCTTCCATCGAAGCTTCACTCGGGGCGGCTGAAGTCGTTACCCCTAAGTGGATGGACTATGCTGATGTTGACGTAATCGTTGTCGCACGCAACGCCTATAAGCTCATCGGCGATGCGAACGCAACTATGCGCCCAGAGTTTAACGTGATGACTAACCAGAACATCCTTCTGGCTGAGGCTCCACGTGGCGGTTCGCTTGGTGAGCGCAACTCTGCGGTTGCTGTTACCTTTGCAACTTCTGAATAATACACCTAGAAATTAACGGAGGAAATATGACACAAGACGATTACAAACTCTGGACAGGCGGAACCACCAACTTCGCCGAAGCAGATTGGGAACGCATTGTCGCCAATGCGGCCGGTCGCCTTGCGTCATTCCTCTGCCTGGATGTATTACCAATGGATGAGGACGGTGAACTACCTGACGATTTGCAGGAAGTCTTAGCCGCGTTCATCTGTGGCACTTTAAAGCTTCAAGGTGGAACTCAAGAGGTCGCCTCGAAGCATATACGAAACTTTACAATCAGTTTCAGGTCAACGGCGGCGAGAAATGCCTTTGTCTCGATCCGAGAACGCTTTGGCGACGTGTTGGAAAAATACAGCCAGTGCGGGCTAGGGTTTGCGGCCGAGAAGTCGAAGAGGTGTTGCTGTGGACGTTTTTAGCGCATTCCCAAACGCTCTGGTGTCTAATGTTTGGGAAATCGGCGAGATGACTCGAGACACCGAGATAGGTAAGTCTTTTGCCGATCCGGCGCCACTCGATGTCATTATCGACGATGAAGAGCAAGCTTTTCTCGACACTTCGCCTCAGGCGGAATATCGAGATAGCTATACGCTCGTCTTCGCTAAACCAGAGCAACTGCCGACGCTCAATACGAGCAAACTTCAAGGCGGCTATCTTTTGCGGAACACGGAGACTTGCGAATACTTTGAAATTCGCAAATGTTCTATCGGCAAGAACCAAGAGACTGGGCAAATTGAGCACGTCGAGTTCGAATTGCACCAAACGGAGGTCGATAATGAGCTCTAATGCTAACCAAACGCAGATAATCTGGTATGAAGACAGAATTGCCGGAATCAAGGACAGGTTTCGCAAGGGTCTGGTCGAAATGGGGTATGCGGTCGCCAATCAAGCACGCAACTCTGCGCCTTATAAGACCGGAGCGCTTAGGAACTCGATTCGAGTGACTACTCTCGGTTCGCAAGACGATGTTTACGTCGCGGCCGGTGGCACAGTCGGCGGCAAATCCGTTCCATATGCTAGGATTCACGAGCTTGGTGGCTATGCCGGACGGAACCATTCCGTCTATATCGCGCCGAAGCATTATCTAGCAAATTCGCTAGATAATATCCTCCGCACCGACTGGACGAAATACTTCAAGGGGGTCGCATGATCACCCTTGGGCTATTTCGCAAGATGGCAGAAGAGGGGGTAGCCGGCCTCTCGAAGAACCAAAACTTCTTCTGGGAAGAGGCGCCGCTTCAGCACGATGGCAAACCGGCGAAGGGCGTTTGGCTGGTGACTAGGGGCGGAGATATCACTTCGTCTCGCAAGGGGCTCAATCTTCGAACCACGGTTGACTTCTATGTCGCCTTTTCAAACAAGGCACAAACAGAGGCGGTGTACGCGGAGATTCAAAAGTGGCTGCGCGAAAATAAGAGTATTTGTGAGCTGTCTGGGGCCGTCACCGGCACTGTGTACAGTTACGACTACTCAAATGTGCGCGTCAGGCCTACACAGAGCCCGCAGAACGCCGGTATAACCGAAAATGGACTGATTATAAAGGTAGCAAGCGTTTTGCTTATCTACGACGAATAATTAATTAATAAGAAAGGAATATGTATGGCACAATCCATTAACATCACCCAGCCACACCGCATCGTTCTTCGCAAGAAAGCGAGTGCGGATGCTGAGTGGCAGACTCTCACTCTGAACCCGGACGACCTAGGTCAGGACACTCAGATGTCGGTCAACATCGCACCGATGACGAGAACTCGCGCTTCGTCTGCTGGCACGACTGAGACCCCAATTCCAGGTACGCTTGATGCGTTCTCTGGCACTATCAGCATCATGCTGGACAACTGGCATATCGTTGGCGAGCTTATCGGCAACTGGAAGGCCGCAACTTACGAAGGCGCGGATATCAATGCGGGCCAGATCACGGATGGAGGCAACAATCTTTGTGGAGCTTCTGAGTATTGGTCTGTAATCTGCCAAGGTATCTGCGAAGACGGCTCCGAAACTGACATCGAACTTACTCGTTGCCAGCCGACCATTACTGACGATATCGAGATTGGCTCGAGTGAAACGGCAACCCAGACGATCGCACTTAATCCGATCATCTACAACCCGTCCAACCACTCGGCTGATGGTTACCCGCAGTCTAGCTACCGCTTCGGTGGTTACTCTACGACGCAAAATATGCGCCTTAACCCAACTACTGGTGAATACGTCGCCAGCGGCGAAAGCGAGTAGCTAGCAAATGGCGAAGCCTGAGATTACCCTTGCAGAGGCGAAGAAACATCTTCTGCCGAAGAAAGGTAGTCTTCAGGCTTCCGACCTGATTGACACAGAAAGGTTGGCGGAGCTTCGAAAAAAGGCAAAAGCAGCCGAGAAGAAACGGAAAGCTGCTAAAAAAGCACGTTTTGATACGATCGACGCGTATTCTGCGGAAATAATCGCTCGTTTTGGGTACCGAGCGTACCTAGAATGGAATGATGGCGAAATTGACGAGGCGCAGATGGCTAAATGGATCATGGCCGAACGAGCAAGAGATAAGGTCAACATCTTAAATCTTGAAGCAATAATCATATCGTTGGTTTCATCCTGTGTACGTTATCAAAAAGGATCGCCAAAGCCGAAAGGACCGGCTCAGGCACAGAAAATCTATAAAGAAGAAGTGAAAATATCGAAAGGTGAGATATAATGGCAACAGAAGTCGGACAAGCAGTCGTAAAATTATCGTTTGATACTAAATCACTCGATAAGAGTCAAGCGGAGGCAGAGCGCAAAATCACCAATGCCGGGACATCATCTGGCAGCGCTTGGGGCAATGCATGGACGGTTGCGGCTGGCAACCTTATCGCCAAGGGTGTGGAAAAGGTTGCTTCAGCGATCCAGAATAATCTCGGGAACGCGATTAAGCGCGTCGATGTCATGAACAACTTTCCAAAGGTGATGCAAAACCTCGGCATTTCAGCTGACGCTTCTTCGCGCGTGATTAAGGATTTATCTGAAAAGCTGATGGGCTTACCAACGACGCTCGATAGTGCCACGCTGGCGGTTCAGCGGTTCACGTCTAAGAATGGGGACGTGGAAAAGTCTGAGCGTATATTCCTAGCGGTTAACAACGCCATCTTGGCTGGCGGGGCGAGCGCAGAAATCCAAGCCTCGGCGATGGAGCAACTATCACAGGCCTACTCTAAAGGTAAGCCTGACATGATGGAATGGCGAACAATTCAGACGGCAATGCCGGCTCAGCTCAAACAGGTGGCAACGCAGATGCTCGGAAATGTGGACGCACTTCAGAGCTACCTAAACAAGGCCCGGACGTTCGCTAAAGAGAATCCGCTCAATTCAGCGGCAAAAGAGCTAGTAGAACAGCTTGAGGCGGTGGCAGATGGCACTGGTGATATGACTACGGCACTTGGAACAGCCTTGAGATCTGGGGTAATATCAATGGATGAGTTCACCGATACGATGATCGAAATGAACAAAACCGGGACTAAAGGGTTTGCGAGCTTTGAGAAACAGGCAAGAAGCGCTACTGGCGGTATCGAGACGTCTATGACTAATCTGAATACGGCAATTTCGAGGGCGATTGCAAATGTGATTAACTCGATTGGGTCTGAGCGGATAAACAGGGCGATCCAAGGAATCATCGGGTTCATAAATCAGTTAGGGAATACAATTTCTGGAGTAGTCAACTTTATTATAGACAACGGAGGAGTGATAGTCAGCGTATTAGCCGGAATTGGAACAGCTATGGCTACGGCATTTGTCGTAGATAAGGTCAAAGCGTTCACAACTGCGATCCAATCGCTGACCTCTGCGTTCGTCAGCCCTACCGGACTAATAGCGGCAGCTGCTGGTCTAGTAGTCGGTCTAATTTCGGTAGTAAATGCGACCGATGATGTCGAGTCTAGAATGTCGGAAACTAGCAAATTCCTAAGAGATATGGGCGACTCTTTGGCGGAAAATAAACGCTCGTGGGAAGAACTACAGGCCGCACAAGAAAAACAACTAAGCGCGGGTATGTCGGAAATGGCATACTATCAGTCGCTGGCATCCGAGTTAGACCGTATCGTAGACGAAAACGGCCGTGTTCAGTCTGGATACGAACAGCGTGCCGAGTTTATTGCGAGCAGGCTAAAGGACGCTCTGGGCGTAGAAATCAGCCTGCAAGACGGTGTCATAAAAGGATACCAGGGCATAAAAGATAGCATAAATCAAGTCATCGCCCAGAAGAAAGCTAAAATTATCCTTGACGCCCAAGAGGCTGGATACACCGAAGCAATCAAACAGCAGCAGGTAGCCTTAGAACAAATGGGCAGCACACAGGAAGAAATTACGCGAAAACACGCCGAATGGATGAACGCCGAATATCAGTTAGAACAGCAGCGTTCTACTATGTCTCAGCAACAAATTATAGATGCCCAAAACAGAATATTTGCTCTGAAAAACGAGGAGCAGGCGCTTACGGATACTTTAAATGCACAGAAAACACAATATGGCCAGTATACCTTCCAAATCGGCGTATATGAAGACAATATGGCTAAGTTCCACGCCGGCGAGTACGATGCAATGAACACTGCGACGTGGGGGTATATTCAAAAGTTCTCCGAAGCGGAACAAGCGGAAAAAGCAATGCTGGAAGACCAGATTTCAACCACGCGTGGAGCGATGACTACGCTCGAAGAGCTTTATAAACAGACAGGGGACGAGACTTACCGCATCCAGTATGAGTCGAACCAAAAGAAATATGATAAGCTAGTAGAGTCGCATAAGAAATATGAAAAAGCGACGCAAAATAATCAGGCGGCTACCCTGGCAATCTGGAACGAAGGGCTTGGTAATATTTTGTCTACTATTAGTGGCAAGCAAGTAGAGTTTAGAAAGGAAGGAGACGGCTCTATCAGCCAGTATGTCAAAGGGGTTAAATCGCAAAGTTGGGAATCTGCGGCGGCCTTTAATGGCGCCATCGACCAAGCTTTGGGCCAAATCCAGCTTCGTGAAGGAGAGTTTTACTCGGTTGGGAAAAATCTCATGGCAGGAGTCATAAAAGGGGTTCGGGAAGGCAAAAACGGACTTGTTGACGGTATGGTAGATGCCATAATCAAAACGGCAGACGCTGCTCGCGCTGTCGCGCAGATTAAATCGCCTTCGCGTGTATTCGCCGAGATTGGTTACTATATCGATAAGGGGCTCGAACTTGGTATCCGTAATAATGCTGGCGGAGTTGCGGCGGCTGCCGAGAGTATGGTCCATAAGGCCGCTTCGGCGAGCGGCGAAGTTGGCGGGATTGATATCGCAGCGAATATCCCAGATCACTCTAGCGTACTAGAGCAAGTCTATCGCGTGGAAAGCGAAGACAAAGCCGCGTCAGGTGATGCTGGACAACCGCTAGTCGTCAACCTTGAGTTGGACGGCCAACAAATACAAAGAGTAATTTTGCAAGATGAAAGGAGAGCAACGGTATGAGCGTAAAAGATGTAGTTAGTGAATGCTGGATCCTGACTTTGTTTGTCAGGGAAGATGGGCAGAGGCTCTTGCTTGGGTCTGGGGATTATGCGTTCCGCTCAGATCAGCAACACTTCTCAGCGAACTTAATTGTGAACGATACGGTCGACGTTCAGGGTGGCGATGGAACTTATATCATCGGTCAAGTTCGCCGGGCACAGCCACAAGTTTTCGAAGGCTATGTCGGTGATGGTAGCTATTCTAAGCAACAAGTTGAAGAGAAACGCCGAACTTTTATCGCCTTTTTCCAAAAGAACCACGTTTTTGAAGCGATCTATATATTCCCTGACGGTACGGCAATTCGGCGACAAAGAGGCTATATCACATCCGCACCTGAAGTTAAAGAGCTCTATCAGGTAGCGCCCGAGTACAGCGTTGCGCTGAACTTTGAGGACGTCAACTACTATTCCTACGCTGAGGATGAGGATGGGAATGAGATTTATTCCCAATCCGCTATTATCCCGCTTTATGGTTCAGTTGGTGGTGGTCTTATTTGGGATAATACTGGTGCTGTCTTTGATAGCACTGGTGCCACTTTTGATGGTGGCCCGAATGGCGTTTCGACGCTTAATATCGCTACTATCAGTACTATTTATCCAGTTTGGACGGTCAGAGGCAGATCTGAATACCCGCAACTCTACAACGCTACTACTAACACTACAATTAAATATGACGGAATTGTGACTTCCACACAAACCTTGGTGGTCGATATGTCGCGTCGCACAGCAACGCTTAATGGCACGAACGTATTATCTCGCATTTCAGGTGAGTGGGTTTCGTTCGCGCCGGGTTATAACCGGATCCGCTACGACGCCAATAACGACTACGCGCCACACAGCTCCATTGAATGGCAGGAGGTGGTTGCTTAATGATTAAAACTCCAGAATATGAAGTGATGCTTTATCTAAACGGACAGATTATTGGCGATGTTCGGAAATTGGCTCAGAACCTAACTTGGTCTAAGAAAAGAACAAGGGTGGGGGTTGACACTATTGACTTTATCGTCAACGACGTAATGCTGGCACAGTGGTGCGAAGGTCGAGGCACTAGTTTGGCTGAGATACTGAAGCCGATCGCACTTGAGTGCCGGCTTATACGAAACGATATTCCGGTCGTTGGTGGATTTCTAGCGACATTGCCGAGCTATTCACCAAATCAGGCATCCGCCAATTTATCACTAAAGTTTGATGGCTTTTTAAACCTTCTGGATGGCGTCTATCTTGCGCCTGGAGAAACTCAGAGTGGCAAGATGGGCCAACTGGTAGTTGACTGGATTAACGAAGCAAATACGCGTTCTGAGAGCTATGGAAAAGGGTTTGGGCTCGTGGCTGGCACTGTTTCCGACATGGCAAGCGTCGACCAGACGTTCGAGAATTATTCCTCGGTCAAGCACGTCCTTGTCAACCGTTGTGACAATATCACTGGCGCAGGGCCGTTTGATGTTTATTTTCATCCGGATAAGACCTATGACGTGCTAAAAGACGAAGAGTTTGGCGATATTATCGACAGCTATATCATCTACTACCCTGGACGCCTGAATAATACCTCGGCGTCGAGTATATCGGCTCCAGAGGTAACTGGGTTCGCTTCGGCAGTTCTTGGGGTGGGGGCCGGTCAGATTTCAGAAGATGGTTCGTCGCAGTCGGAGGCCCCGACTAGTTTTCAAGTGAACGAAGATGCGGTAGCTGAGTTTGGGTATTTTGAGACAATTTATCAAGCGTCGAGTGTATCGGTTCAAGATACGTTGGATCAAAATACTGCTTCTAAGCTTGCGATTACTTCTTCTGGCATCTGGCAGCCGCAAGTTACGCTAATTGGATCGGAAATTGAGCCGACACCCGATGGTGATATTAAGATCTGGGTTGGAGATACCGTGACGGTCCAGAACTCTGAAGATTTGACCGGCATGACGAACGGCCAATTCAGAGTGAACGCCTTGGTGGTCAAAGTTAGCGCTTCTAATGCCGAAACAGTTACCCCGACGCTAGCTCGAGGAGATGCTTCCGGGAACCAGACTTTTGCACAAGAGCTTGTCGATATCAAAAATGAACTTTTAGCGTTGAAAACTGCGCGATAGTACGCTATAATTAGCTTATATTAAAGGAGTATACTATGGCAGAAGAAAAAGCCGGCGAAAAATCAATTTTTAAGCGGGTGTGGTTTTGGATTACGCTTGGATCGGTTTTAGGAGTTGGGCTGATTGGACTGACTGCGTTTCTAGTAATTACTCAGCCGTGGAAAAGGCCAGATACTTCTCAAGTGCCCAAAATAGAAACTATCATTGCACAAGGGAAGATTGGAACAGAAGAGGCAATAGTCAAAAAAGGAGTTTTATATATCATAGCCGCAGAACCATATATTAGACCATACACCGAATATTCGTATTGGAGTAGCCCTTCACATGATGAGGAGTATCTAGCGCTGAATGTGTTAATAGGATCAGGTGGTATTTTAGAAACGCATGAAGAGTCGTATGACGTCTCGCATTTTTATTTAGTCGATAAGGATGATAACTTAATCTCCGGCTCAGTATATATGGGCGATGATGAAAAATACCTTGACAAGGGAGTAATAATGGGGCCTAAAGCGGTATCAGGCCTGGTAGTGTTCAAGATAGATAAGACACAAAAAATAAACGATCTGCGCCTCAAGTACTGGGATGCAGAAGCGGGTTTTCAGGCATACTTCTATTTTTAATAAGCACCCGTAGGAAATTATAATTTCTCCATATAATAAAGGAGAAATTATGGGTTTAAAGCTCAATAAATTGAAACCGATCGAATTCGACGATGAGTTCACTTTGACGCCAAAAGTCACCACTGAGTTGAAGCTTCGGCTCAAGGAAATCAAATTCGATGATGAGGATGCTGTCGCCAATGGGATTGACGTTATCAGCCGCTGTTTTGCTGAAGACGACAGGGAGAGAGTCAAGAATTTTTTGACGGACAACGCTACTTTGATGGCGCTGTATCAAATCCAGGCTTATTTAGCCTATGGCATAGAAGATATGAACGAGCAAGTTCAAGCGGAGACTAAAAAGCTGTCAGAAGTCCAATAATAAATCTTAAAAGACCACTTCGTGGTCTTTTTTGTTGTTGCAAGCACCCGTAGGAAATTATCATTGGGAGGTAAAGAAAAGGAACATTATGTCTCGAGAAATCTTATTATTATACCAAGACTGCCCGATGTGCGGTGTTCATGCTGCTTGGGGAGCAAAACAGATGGAAATCGCTAAAAAAAATAAGCTTGTATTTAGAGAAGTTTCATTTATTACGCCTGAAGCTATCAAAGCTCGTTATATGCAGAACGCAGTCAAAAAAGGAATCCGGAGTTACCCGTTCTTCACGGATGGTGTTAAGTTTAGTCGTTCGCTTGCTGATTTTATCGAAGAAAAACCTTCGGCTCCGCAGAAACCTGCAAAAAGTGTGAAAAAATCCACAAAAAAGGCTGCACAAAGCAAGAAAAGCACTCGCAAGAATAAAACCGAGGTAGCGGATGGGAATAAGGCAAAGAATTAGCGACGCTATCTCTGGAAATCGGCGCAGAACCCGAGCCACACAAGAAACGAACAACGTTATTTCCGTTAATGCGTTATGCTCGGCGTACGAGAATCTTTTTGCGCAAGTCCGCCCGCTTATCGACGAGATGAAAACGGTAATCCCTTACGGGGTCGGCCGCAACGGCGGTTCACTTGGAGTTGCTAGGACCCCTGAACTGGCAGCACTACAGGATCCAAACGAAGATATGGGATGGGGCGAGTTCGCAGATGCGATGTTTGCAACCTGGCTAACCGAAACAGAGCTAAATATCCACGTCCACAAGACCCCGCGTGGCAAAGTGTATGGTTATTCTGTTTTGCCTCCGGGATGTCGAACCACTAGAGCTGGTGGCGAGGTTATATTTGAGTTTTATGACGAAAAAGGCGGGATGGTCACGCTTACTCGAGACGAGGTGGCCACGCTCCGGTTTAGTCGTTCGCCGCGCAATATTGACAAAGGAGTGTCGCCGGCATCATCTGTATTCACGTGGTCGCAAATTGACGATTTGATGGCGCAGTATCAAAAAGCATTCCTTGAGAACGGGGCGGTTCCAGCTTCGCTTACCATCATCAGAGCTTCATCAAAAGACAAGTTTGAACAAGCACGTAAAGAGATGGAAAAGCAGTACCGGGGGGCTGAGAACCGCAACAAGACGCTTTACATTTGGCGCCAATTTGACAACGATGATGGGACGGAAAAAGATCAAGTAGAAATCAAGACAATTCAAGGTAATAACTCGACACTGGCGATTAAAGAACTTATCTCGGTGGTTAACGACCGCTTAAATAAGGCTGTCGGGGTCTCTAATTTCATCCTCGGCGACGATTCTAGTGCCAAATACGACAACGCTGAGCTATCCGACTTACAATTTACGAAAAGACGCGTCTATCCGGCTCTGGTGAGCTTTTGGGGCCAATTTCAGCACGAACTAGACCGGATTGTCGGTGGGTTGGGATATGCCATCCAGTTTGACCTCGATGTTCCAGAATTAACGGACCGGCTTAAGACTAAGGCGGAGACTTCCCAAAAAAATGCGGATACCTTGATTAATCTGATTAAGGCGGGCGCTAGGCCATCGGCGGCAGTAGAAGCGCTTGGATTATCTCAAGCCTGGCTTCCGGTAGCGAATGGTATTTTCAAAAGTGTGCTCCCTACTGATACAACTATTAACCCTACTCCAATTTTAAACAAAAATAGTAGCCTTCTCACACCAAATCAATCTCAACACTCTGAGACAAAAACTGAAGATAAAAAAGAGATAGTAGGGAGCACAACAAAGGATGCGGCGATTGGATATCCGGTATTCAACGAAACTGAGATTAGGGAGAAATCAATTTATGACTCGCTCATGAAGATTGCTGAGGCGTATGCGAAAGAGTTCCAGGTCTCGGTTCAGGATGCGATTGACGCCATAATGGAAGTATTAGTACCGGAAGCGGATGACGGGGCGAACGCTGGGGCAGAGCGGATCGGTAAAATTACCGACGGCGAGGCAAGTGACTTTATTCAAGCGCAACTAGACAAGAACGGGTTTCATGTTTCGGAAGATTTTCAGAAAGATTTAAATGATCGGGTTGCTGATTTGGTTTCTAATTATGACAAAGCTACAGCAGAAAGATTGCAAAACATCTTGTCATCTTCGCAAGAGGAAGGACTGTCTGCGAGCGAAATTAAGAAAAGGGTTCGGGAAGTGCTGCCGAAGGAAATGGCCGAAAGAGCCGCTCTGATCGCAAGAAATGAAACGGTGCACGCGTTCCGAGCTGGGCGCTTGTCTAATGACGAATACCTAGCGAATCGATTCGGACTGAAGCTAGGAAAGATTTGGCGTTGCAAGCATGATAAAGAGACGTGCGAAGTTTGCGAAGCGATGGATGGGCGCATGGTCGAGTTGAAACAGGCGTTTCCGGATGAAATCGAGGACAAAGATGGAAATGTATTGAAGTGGGATCACACCGTGTACAATCACTCAGGTGAAACTCCAGATGCGCACGTCAATTGCCGATGTTATTTTGATGAGGTAATACTAGATGATTAAGATTAAATGCCCAAATTGCGGAAGAATACTTGGTGAGACGGATCAGAGCCTCGACGCTCATATATTCTGTAAAGGTTGTAAGCATAAAGACCGAATTTCGATTAGGCACGTAAAATATAAGGCAGATTATCTGTCAGAAAGGAAAACTAATGATTAACCCTGATAATAAACTTGGTGTTAATGCGGCGTTTCAAGGGCGTACTACGCCCAATACGCTAAATCTAGGACTTCAGGTTCTATCCGGCCGCGGTATTATATCCGGATTCAGCGTCACTCCCGTTAGTGGTTTGACTGTCTCAATCGGCGCGGTTGCCGGAACTCCGGATGCGGCCATCGTTCAGGACGATATTGGCAACAGGCTCATTATGACTACGCGCTCCACAGTTCCTATCGAGCAAGAGTTATCTGCAGCGCCAGAAGAAGGCTCCAGAATAGATGCTGTCGTTATTTATACAAATAATCCACCGGAAGTATTGGAGAGCATTCCTACGGCCGACAACCCGACCGTTTGTGCTATGCTCGTCGTCGAAGGCGAGGCTTCGGCTTCGCCAGTAGCACCAGACGATACCGCAATTCGTGCTGCCATCACGGCTGATGAGGCTAGCGGTGCAACTGCTTATTATGCCGTTTTGGCATATATCACGGTCGAGGCTGGGGTAACAGATATCACGGCTGGCGAGATCCAAGCTGGAGATGCCGTTGCGGCAACCGGTGGGTGGCAAGCTGGTAGCAATATCCAGATTAACGGAACGACTATTTCTGCGACGGATACTACATACACGGCTGGGACCGGTTTGAACTTAAACGGGACGCAGTTTGTAGCTGATACGAGCGTCCTGGCGACTCAGGCGAATCTTAACAGTAAGGCGGTGGGGACGACTGAAACGTACACAATTCCATATACAAGTTGGCTGACACAGTCGGCAATAGATCCGTTTAAATATAAAACCACAGTTAGCGCAGCGTATATCATCGGTAATAGTACGTTGGTCGAGCTCATAAATGACCAGGCGGTTCAATTCGCAAAATACGGACTTGCAATAGGTTCGGTCTCTGGTCAATCCATAACATTGTATTCCCTCGAGCAGCCAACATCGGCACTAACATTGTCAATCAACTTCAAGGAGGTTGCATAATGGCGTTGATTAAGAACCCTATGTGTGGAGGTGGTAGCGGTGGTGGCAGTATCGAAATTGTGAATGGGCTCATTAAACAATACAAAGCTTCAGCTGGAGTCATCAGTGCCAACACTTTTGTGGAGTTTGTGGCAGACGGTGCTTTAAATGTTAGTGCATCCGAACAAATTGATAGCACCGCGACGGTGCAGTCGGGTAATGATTATTACCCGACTGTTGTTAAATTAGATGACGAGCATGTTTTTGTCGCGTACGTTACGAACACCAGCGGTAGCACAAATGACGTTTACGGTCGGGTAATCGAAATTGACCAATCCAATAATGAGATCAATCCAGGTCCACAAACACTAATTGCTAGTATTATGTCCCAGCCCATGTTCGACCTCGAGGCTTTGTCGGCTAGTTCAGTTCTATTTTCTTTCCGCGGAGTCACGGACAATGCCCTCTCGTGTGCAGTGTTAAGTATTTCTGGGACAACAATCACGACTGGTACAGAGACTGTTCTAGCTGGTGCCCCACAGGGGCTCTATGTTAGAACTGCCATGTTAACGAATGGAAACGTGTTTATCCAACACGCATATGATTCGACTAGCACTTATCTCTATGGAATGTCAGTTTCAATCAGCGGCAATACAATAACTATAGCCGCTCCAAATACAGCTATAGATACTAATTATACTAATACCGGTAAGGGGATTAGCAGATGTAAGCCTGTCTTATTACCAGATGGTAGAATTGTGATTTTTTATGTGAGAGATACACACCCATATTGTATGACATTGATAATTGGCTCAACTATAACTAAAAACTCAGCATATCAAATTTCAACAGTCGATAGTGTCCAAAGTGCCACGACAATTGTCATGAACCAAGAAGACATCTTTTTTGGCTTTTCTTCTACCAGAGGCTACGAATCATATGGATCTATTATATCTGTTAGCGCCTCAGCGGTGATTACTGCTGGAACTTCGGTTTTATTAGCAAGCCAACCGTATGATGATTCAAGCAACCAAGGTAATCAGCTTTGGGGACTATCCCGGATTACGGAAGAGTATTTGCTCGGGTTTTATTCTCTCAGTAATACACGCGCAATAGGTTATCTACCAATTTGGATCCAAGGCACAACTGTCACTATAGAGACGCTTGCTAGATCCACTATAGCTGGTTATGGCCCAGAAATCGTGCCACTTTCGAGTAGCGACACTTTCATGTTTTATCGCGGCACTGCAAATTCTTCTACAGGCATTTCAGCGGCTCTGATTGACCAATCTGAGGTTATTCGCGCGCAGACTGCTACTAATCCGGATTCCATCCAAGGGCTTACCGCCGACGCGATTACAGATCAGTCATCTGGAGGGGTTTGGGTATTAGATACGAGCCAAAGTGAATAAATTAAAGAAAGGAGAAAACTATGGCTAAAAAATATGTAATCACCACTAAAGAAGAAGACAGGATTATTGCCTTCGCAAAACAATTATCAACTTTAGACAATGGCTATTGGCACTCGGTTTTAGCGGACACCGCTTACCCGAACACAACCTGCTATGCCTACGACGCGGATGGTCAGATCGCAGAAGTAGATGGTAGCAAGCCGGCAAAAATTGGCGAACCTATCGAGATTCCAGCCGAAGTTAAAATCGAACAGTACTGCTACACGACCGAAGACGGCTTCTACCCTAATCCGGATTATGTCGCGTCGGCTGAAGACTAAAGCACCCGTAGGAAATTAAAATTAGCACAAGAAAGGAGCACTAAATGGATAAAAAACAGGTGGCAAAAGTTAAAATTGACAAGGTAACAGGAATTCTCGCGGCGGTCGGGATGATTCTAGTCGGAATCTTGGTCGGACTGGCCGGAGGCAAAATCACAGCGGTCTTCAATCCAGTTGAAAAAGAAGTAGAAATCTATGCCGAAACAGAAGGCTCCATCACTTTATCTGAAGAACAGCCAGAAGCAATTGTGGAAAATGAGAATGGCGAGCTTGAAACTGAGCAACTTCCGGTAGTCGAAGAGGTTTCCGGCAATGAATTCCCTGTTGAAGAAGAAGTTGACTTTGGTCAAGGTGCTTACTACGACTTTTCTACGCCGGCAACGTTCAAGAATGCTACTCTTGGAAACTGCATAGATATGGACGGCAAATATGGGGCGCAGTGCGTAGATCTAGCAGCGGTTTTTCACAAAGAATACACCGGACGCTGGCTCTCGACCTGCGGAACCGGTGCGGCTCGTGGAATCTGGGCGTGCCGTGGTGAAAATGCTGGCGAAGAATACGAACTTATCACGGATGTTACTAAAGTTCAGGCTGGTGACTGGTTAATCTTTGATGGCGGCAAATATGGCCATGTCGGAATGGCTATGGGCCCATACAACAACGGCTATGTCGCGCTTCTCGGCGAGAATCAGGGTGGTGCTAAATGTACTGGCGGCGGCGCGGCTGCTAACATCATCAATATGTCCACTAAGACCTTCCTAGGCGCCTTCAGACCGAAAATCTATATCGCTCCAGAACCAGAGCCTACACCAGCACCGGCGCCGGTGGCTGATAAATGTCAATCTTGGGACCTCAAAAAGGGCGACACACTCGGTAAAATAATGAAAGAGTGCGAGGGTAGAATCGTCTGGGGGTCCACCATGGATGAATACGCGAAGACTTGGGCCGATAAGGAAACCGGTCAGGTTGTCTATGATGGCTGGTACAAATCGGAAAACGGTGTTGGTCTTTATGCTGGACACGAACTCACGAGGAAATAATAATGGCTTGCCCAAACCAAAACAACATCACGATGACGCGCG
The DNA here is from genome assembly GCA_017404725.1 of Candidatus Saccharimonadota bacterium. Taxonomy (GTDB): domain Bacteria; phylum Patescibacteriota; class Saccharimonadia; order Saccharimonadales; family Saccharimonadaceae; genus Nanosyncoccus. The sequence goes on from JAFRBS010000027.1 coordinate 47,166, forward strand.
GAGATACTACGAAATGGTACTTCCAGCGCAAAGACAACGACGGAAATGTAATTACGACGCGCCCGAGCAAACTCTATTTCACGGTAAAATCGGACCCACGAAACTTGACCCCTGTATTCCAGATTCAGTTTCCGGAGATGACGCTTGACGAAGATGGGACAATCCACTTCACGATTCTGCCGTCTATGACAAACGGTCTGGACTGGCGGAAGCAATACTACTACGATATAGAGGTCATTGACGCTGGCGTTAAGACCACTATTTCATACGGCCGATTCACACTAAAACCAGAGGTTACTTGGGCGCAAAATGAGGAGGGAGAATCCGAATAATGGCCGCAGAAGAAACAAACATTCCGGTAATTCAAGAGGAGACTGAGCAGACCGTTCCAATTCAGCAAGAGGCTATCAATATCACGAAACTAGATGGCGCGGTCAATTCTGTTAATGGGATGGAAGGTGATGTCGTCTTGACTGCGGCGGATGTCGGAGCTTTGCCTGACGATACTTTTATTCCAACAACGACCTCGGAGCTTGAAAATGACGCCGGATTTATTACCGACGCAGATGTTCCGAGCCGAACCTCGCAGCTCGTGAACGATAGTGGCTTTATCACTAGTGCGGCAGTTCCGACCAAAGTTTCTCAGCTCACAAACGACTCAGGCTACGCTACAACCAGTTCAGTTGAGAGTTTGGTCGAGTCGGAAGAAACGGCACGTCAGAACGCCGACACGGAGCTCCAGACGGCAATTTCTAATGAAACTTCCGCCAGACAAACAGCCGTGTCAAACGAGGCAGAGGCTCGCGAAGACGCTGATAATACTCTGCACCAAGAAATCGTGACCGAGGCCAATACTAGATCTACCAACGACACCAGAATTGAAGATGCGCTTCAGGAGGAAGCTGAGACTCGCGGAATTGAAGATGCGACGATTTTAGCGGAAATTGAAAACGAGGCAGAGGCTCGCGAAGACGCTGACCAAGCCATCAGCGCTAAACTTGACGCCACAACCTATATGCAAGATTTGACCATGAGCGCCGACGCTAACTCAGTTAGCTTCGTAGAGCATAAAAAGAACCTTGGAACCGGAGAAACTTCTACCGAAACTGATACTATTCCGGCCGCTTCGGCTACTTCAGCCGGTATTTTAACTTCCGCCGCCTACCAGTCCATCCAGAACTCGCAGGACCGCTTAGACGCGCTGGCAAACGGCGCGGTTGCGATTACTGGGCTTCCGGCTGAACCGACGCAGGCGCAACTGACTGCCGCGTGGAAAACTGCGACCGGGTTGACTGACTTAATCAACCGTGCGAGCATATGGGACAACACTAATCAGAAAACTTGGACTTATTTTGAAAATACCGAATCTTGGATTGTGACCGGAACCGCAACGGCTGAGGTCGTCGTCAATACGGCGACAAACAGCTCGCTTGGGGTCGTTAAGGGCGATGCTTCGACTTCTGGCAAGGTTTTTGTGGAACAGGACGGCTCAATGTCGGTCAACGGCTGGGATGATGCCCAGAGCGCCATTGCAAATAAAGCCAACCAGAGCGCACTAGACACGCTCAGCGGAACGGTGGCGACCAATACTAGCAACATTTCTTCGCTTCAGTCCGCTATGGCTGATAAGGCAGACGCTTCGGCTATTCCTACGGCTACTTCCGAGCTGAATAACGATAGCGATTTCGTTTCGGACGCTAACTACGTCCACACCGACAATAACTACACAACAGCCGAGAAAAACAAGTTGGCCGCAATGCCGGCGATTACTGGCGTGATTGACAACTTGACTTCAACTTCCGCGACAAATCCGCTTTCAGCGAACCAAGGCAAGATTCTGAATGACAAGTTCGCTAGCTATTCTACGACGGCTCAGATGAATGCGGCAATTCAGTCGGCGATTGACAATATCACTGATTATGACGAGGAGAGCTTCTAATGGCAAAAGGGCTCGTATCAGATACCAACCTAACAGCCATCGCTAACGCTATTCGGGCCAAAAATGGCGAATCAGACGCTTATACTCCGGCTGAGATGGCGCAAGCGATTTCTGATATTCCGACTTCGCAGGTGGACCAAGAATCCGCGCTAAAATATATGCTCGAAAATAAGACGGATTACACCGGAATCGCTGCTGGATTGACTACTCTGACGGAGTTACCAGAGTTCACCCAGCCAAGTGGGGTTAAAAATTTTTACGGCGCATTCTCGAACTGCCGTAGTCTGCAAAGAATAGAACATTTAGATGTTTCGTCTTCAAATTCTTCATTTCAGAATATGTTTTACTACTGCCAGAATCTAACTTATGTGCCCGACCTTGACACGGTTGGTTCTGGTTCTAGATCGGCAGAGAGCATGTTTTACTACTGCCAAAGCTTGGCTAATTTACCCGCATTGAAATGGACTACATTTAACTCATGTCGCAACATGCTTTGTCGAGTGCCAATAATTAGTTTTGACGAAACGATTTCGGTTTCTGGAACGTATAGTGGTATCGAGAATTTTGCGTCGATGTTCTCGGGTTGCACTAGTTTAAATTCTGTGACTCTGCGTGGGCGTGGTTTTAAGCCAACGGTTAATTTTGCGTCGATGTTCTCGGGTTGTACTAGTTTAACTTCTGTAGAATTTTTGCAACACCCCAGTGTATCGGCTTCAGCTTCCATAATTAAACCGACAACTAGTACTAACTGCGCAAGTATGTTCTATAATTGCTCATCGCTGTCTAATATTTCCAGCAGTGTCACAGATATTGTTTTAGTCGCTGGGGTCCCAACAGTAACCACTTCGATGTTCTCGGGTTGTACTAGTTTAACTAGCATAGCTCTCGGGTCTAATATGAATTCAGCTACTAACTGCGCAGGGATGTTTAAGGGTTGTGCAAAGCTAGTCGATGTGGCACAGATGAACTTATCAGCCGTTAGTAGCGATGAATATAGCACCGCGGGGTATGGCACTAGTGGTATGTTTCAAAACTGTCCAGCTCTATCCAGTGATGCGCTCAATAATATTCTTGCTTCCCTAACGACAGCGTCCAAAATTACGACAAATAAGACTCTCAAATACATTGGTCTCACATCCGCTCAAGCTACGACCTGCACTGGCTTGTCAAACTGGGCGGCACTATCAGCGGCAGGGTGGACAACGGGGTACTAAGATGAGCGATGCAGTAATTGTCGGAATTATCAGCGTGGTCGGGTCAATCGTGGTCCAGCTTATCGTTTCGGCGTCCAAGACACGTGAGACAAACGCCACGCTGGCCACACATGAACAGAAACAGCAGGATGCTATTGAAGACGTCAAGAAAGAGATGGTGGAAGTCAAGAAACGGCTAGATTCGCATAATGGCTACGCCGAGAAATTTGCCGACGCTAAGAAAGATATTGCCTTGACGCAAAGAGACGTGGAGTTCATCAAAGAGCAGCTTAAAAATATGCAGATGTGCAAAACTAAATAATATGGACCGCTCCGGCGAGTAGCCGGAAAAGTCCACCAAAAAATTGCAAAGGGGGTGCACCTTATGCTGGAACTAAGAGCTAAAATCATCGAAAAGGATGACGCGCGCCGGAATGAACTATTAAAAAGCCTTGGGCGGCATAGCGGAGTTGAGGTGGTTGTCGTAGATGACCAGATCCAAATTAGCCTGACCGGTGGCGCTAACGAAACTCGCGAATTTGCTGACTTGATGCGGGTTTGCGAGATGTGCGAGTGCCATATGTTCCAACTCAGAAAGAGGTAGGCTTCGGCCTGCCTCTAATTTTACCTATTGACTTTTTTGGAAAAGTGCGATACAATAGAGGTAGTTTAGATAGTCACTTAAACACTCCGCCGGAGAGATTTGGTGGGGTGTTTTAATCCCCACCGTAAACCGGATAATTTAGGTAATATGAGCCAGCTTTTCCGCGCTCTGGAAATGTTGACTCACTAACCGCCAAGAACCTGAAGAGCGGAGGTAATTTTGACGGCTAAATAAAGGAGGTAATTTATGGGGATGGAAAGAATCCAATCAATGACATCAATGAGAATCAATGAAATTTTTCTTAAGAAAAATTCAATGAAGTCAATGATAGCCAATGAGAAAAAATCTGCTAGAGCAAGGTCAACAGAGATGACCGCCGACCGACTTGTGGAAATCTTTAACGCACCGCAGAGTCGAAACTTCTTCTTAAAATGTGCTTGGCACTTGAGTGAAGACCAAATCTGGACGGCTGTGGAAAACTCTCAAAGGAAGAAAATCAAGAGTCCAGTCAAATATTTCGTAGCCTGTTGCTCTAAAGAGCTAGCCAAGATTTAGGATGATGCCCTTCCCGCCTTTATTAAATTAAAGGGTGGGGAGGAGTAAAAATGAAAATCAGCGAGGCGTTTGCGGAATATCGTGAATCGGAAATCATCGCGGCCAATTTATCAAGTAAGACTTTAGAGTCTTACTTTTATTCTGAAAAAAGAGCTATTGAATACTTCGGTGATGTCGGAATAGAAACTCTAACGGCACCGGACGTCCGAAGCTATTATGAGCACTTATTAACATGGCAGAAACCCGATACGGCTCGTGGAAATATCGTTTGTCTTCGCGCCGTCGTGAAATTATGCCGCCGAAACAATCTTGATGTTTTAGATCCGGAGCTGATTAAAGTTCCGAAACGCGAAAAGCGTATTATAAACTATCTAACAGAGCAGGAAGTTCAAAGATTTGTCGAGGTAGTCGGCGCACCACAACGTGGATATTCCCTACTAAACCGTCAGCGCAATGTCTTAATCGTGAAACTTTTGTACTCAACCGGACTTCGCGTAGGTGAGTTATGCCGGCTGAATCGGAACTCGTTTCGCAACCGTCAAGCGGCGATTTATGGGAAATCTAAACTACCGCGTCCGGTCTATATTCCCAAAGATGTGGAAAACTTGATTGAGCAATATCTAAAAAATCGTGATGACTCGGAGCCAGCGCTGTTGATTTCCGAGCATACTGGTAAAAGAATCACGCCTGGAACAGTCCGTTTAGTATTCCGAAACGCTTGCGCAAGGTCTGAATTTGAAAACATCCATCCGCATACCCTCCGACATTCTTTCGCCACAAAAATGTTAGATAAGGAAGTTGACCTGCGCTATATCGCTGATTTGATGGGCCACGAGAGCCTAGACACAACCAGAATTTATACCCATTATACAAATCCAAAACTGAGGTCAATATACGATAGGGTGTGGAAAACTTAACAAAAAATTAAGCGTAAAAAGTATTGACTTTTTTGCGCTTATGGTGTATAGTTTAGCTAGAATAGCACGTTGAAATACCAACTAGCAACCAACTTAAATTGTCTTGGTGCGGGCGAAGAGACTCAAACTCTCGACCTCTTCCTTGGCAAGGAAGCGCTCTAATCAACTGAGCTACGCCCGCGTCTTTCTCAATTATACTCGATTTTCGTTTCTTTTTCAAGGGTTTTGTGATAAAATTGTGATATGGTGCTATGGCGGAGTGGTTACGCAGCGGTCTGCAAAACCGCGTACGCCGGTTCAATTCCGGCTGGCACCTCCAAAATTACTTGAGCGAGCCCGAGTGGCGGAATTGGTATACGCGTTCGACTTAAAATCGAATGGAGCAATCCATATGGGTTCAAGTCCCATCTCGGGCACCAAACAAAAATCCTCTTGAGGAGGATTTTTTAGTGGGTTTGTTTTTGTACAACGAAAAACGCGCCGAGTTTTGGGCGCATTTTTCAAAGTTCTTTCTAGGCTTTTAACAACCTAGCCAGAAACACTCCTTACTCAAGTATCGGGCGGCTCTCAACTTCGTCCGATCCTTAACTTTATTTTAGCACACCTGGAAAAAATGTCAACATTGATTTTTAACTTTTCTCATGTTTTTATAAAAAGTTTTCCACAGGTCTTTTCGTTAGGTCGTAACAGAGGAAAACCGAACACTTTTCTCTTGACAATTCCCCGAAATATGTTTATATAATATAGACACGGCGCAAAAAATTTGCTAAAATAGGTTCATGATAAAGCGAGGTAAAAAGTTTTCTTTCGCCAAGTGGCTTGACGAGTGGGGGCTTGCCGCACGCGGAATTTTACTGGCGACGAAGGCGCCGAGATTTTGGGCATTTTTTGTCCCAGTATTTCTAATTTTCGGGACGCTACTTAATCTTCTCTCCGGCGGAACGGCGGCGTTTTCTCTCATGGGCGCGTCGGATTTTGGCGGGGTTCTGAAAATTATTTTCGACGCGATGCTTGGGCTTTTCGGGGTAAATTCCAGCGGTTTTTTGGACTGGCTGCTGATATTCTCCGTTGCGCTTCTTCAGGCGACGCTAATCGGGATGATCGCGATCGTCTGGAGGCATAATAAGGAGCAGGCGGCAAAGCAGAAGGCGGAAAATCCAAACTCCGAGGCGATATCTGGGCTGCAGAATTCAGGAATCGTGGCTGGGCTGGCGATTTTAGGGAGCGGCTGCCCGACCTGCGGGACGGCGCTTCTGACCCCGATTATTAGCGCAATTTTTTCGGGCGGAAGCGTGGCGATCGCGGGGGCGCTGTCCGGAATTGTGACGGCGATAGCAATTATCGTGGCGATTTTTGCTTTAAGGAAGGTTGGGCTAGATATATATGCTATAATAACTACTAAGAAGCGTGAAAAGCGCAAGAAGGAGGAACATGAAGGCGAAAAAAGTAATTAGAATCGTGGCGCTAGTCTTAATCGGGGCAGTAATTTTAGCGTTGATCGTTTTTAGCTCGCTTAAAGGCTCGTCTAATGAAGAAAAAGTTTGGGACGCGCGGACGACAATCGGCGAGATGAACGCGAAAAATTATTACGTCATGTATACAGACCTGGCTTGTCCGTATTGTAGCGTTTTTTCGCGAAGTATCATGGAGAATGAGGAGGAGTTTAAGCGCGATTACATCGAGGGGGAGCATATTCTTTTCGAGGTGCGCGTGACGGATTTTCTGTATGAATATGGCGAACATCGGACGGGGATGTCGCGTTGGGGGGCGACGGGGACGTACTGTGCGACGCAGAAAGACAAATTCTGGGACTATTATCATCAAGCGCTGAAATCCCTCTGGGAAGATTACCATTCGAAGGGTATCGGCACGTCGAAAACCGCGCCACAAATCGAGGGGATGACAAAAGATTACTGGGTTACGATCGGGGAGAAAGTCGGCATGGACGGCGCAGAGCTAGCGAGCTGTATGGATTCCGGCGAAACGGCCGAGGCGGTTGAGAAGATGACCGCGAAAGCGGCGAAAGCTGTCGATGGGATGCCGTATTTTGCCTTTAACAACTTCAAAACCGGCGGGTTTAACGACACCTGGGGCTGGGACTACGTCAAACAATATCTTGATGCGGGTCTGAAGAGGTAGGCGCTTAAAGCGGTTTTTCTTCGCCGGTCTCAAAATCTTTGATCTTTAAGTTGCCGGATTTTACTTCTTCTTCGCCTATGACAATGCCGGATTTCGCGATTTTTGCGGCGTGGGTTAATTTCTGGCCTAATTTCTTATCGGTCAGGATCACGTCGGTAGCATAACCCTTCTCGCGCAAGGCTTTCGCGAGTTTCAGGGCATAGCCGTGTTCATTTTCGGAAATCGGGACCAGAGCGACGTCGACTGAGCTTTTTAGATTTTTCTCGAGTAAGCCGTTTTCGTCTAAGATAGAAAATAGCCGAGTTAGGCCGATCGAGCCGCCGACGCCTGGGAATTTCTGGTCGGAATAATGCGCAGTCAAGTTTTCGTAGCGGCCACCGGAGCAGACCGAGCCAAGTTTCAGATAATCTGGCAAGAAAGTTTCAAAAACCGTGCCGGTATAATAATCTAGACCGCGGACGATTAGCATATCGCCAATCGCCTCGACATTTTCAGATTCGAGCGTGCCAAGAACTTCGGAAAGCTCGTCTACGCCCTCTCTAAAGATCTCATTTTCGATATTTAAGGCGTTCAGCTTTTCTATGACCTCAGATTTTTGACCCTTGATAGCCATAAACTTATTTATTAAATCTATTTGACTTTCTATCAAGTTTATTTCGTTTAGGGATTGCTGGGTCTTTTCTGGGGCGACCTTCTCGGAGTGGTCGATAATACTAAAGACGTCTTTCGCCTTCTCTTGGAGGTTTTGAGAAGCGATTAGGCCGCTTAAGATTTTACGGTTCGAGAGGCGGATGACCATTTTTGGCTTCAAGAAGGTTTTAAGCGCGTCATACAGGGTCGTGATGATTTCTGCATCATATGCGACCGGCAGACTCTCGCGGCCAAGGATGTCGATGTCTAGCTGGTAAAATTCGCGGAAACGGCCTTTTTGGGCACGCTCGCCACGAAAGTTCTTCCCTGCCTGAGCGACCCGAAACGGAAAACTGAGATCGCTTTCGTGCTCGGCGATGTAACGGGCGAGCGGAACGGTATGATCGAAGCGCAAAGCCTGGTCCGCATCCTCGGCAGTTTCGTTAGTTTTAATAACCTTATAAATCTGTTTTTCGGTATCGCCGCCGGCTTTGGCGAATAAAATTTCGCTGCGGTCGATCGTCGGGGTTTCGATCCTTAGAAAACCATGTTTTCTGTATACTTCCTCGATTTTCCGCTTGATTTCGTCAAAAACCAGCTGCTTCTCGGGCAGAAGTTCCTGCATCCCAGAAATTGGCGAGGTATTTAACTTTTTCATAGATATATTATAACATTATTTTTTGCCGAGAGCTTTTTTGAAATTTTTGGCGAGATCGTTTAGGTTATGTTTTAGGACCGCCATGTCGACGAGGTTCGCTGCGCCGTAAATGATCATCATAATACCCGAGAAGACCATAATCGCGACTTGGCCACCCCAAGGGTTTAAGATCATCAGGATGCCACAGATCAAGGACAAGATCGAAGTTACGAGCGCGTATGTCCCGGCGCTTGTGCCGCGTAGGCCAGCGGAGAAGCGAACAGAGGCCACGCCAGAGATGACGAACCAGGCGCCAATAACGATCGGGAAGATATCCATGATTCCTGGGTTAGCCGCAAAAACCAGCCCGAGGATTAAAAGCACTACGCCGACCAGGGTCGTGCTGAACATGACCGGGGCTTTGCGGCGAATGTCTGAAGCGAGCATGTAGGCGCCGGCCGCTAAACAGAAGATAGCGATGGCCCAGCGGATAATATCGAGTAAGGTTCCCGGCGCGATCAGGCAAATGATGCCGAGGACGATCAAAAACACGGACGAGCCGAGCTGGATGTTGATAAAACTGTCAATTTTCTTTTGTAAATCTTTCATTAAAAACCTCCTTATGGTTATATTATAGCACAAAAACTAGCCTATTCCATTTTTTAATAAAATATGATAAAATGTTCTTATGTGGACGATTAGCTCAGTTGGCTAGAGCGTCTCATTGACGTTGAGAAGGTCGGGGGTTCGACTCCCTCATCGTCCACCACGTTTACATAGCTAAAACGTCGAACCCCCGGAACGTCCCAAGGGGTAAACGGGGGTTCGACTCCCTCATCGTCCACCACTTACAGGCTTTTTCGCCTGTTTTTTTGTTGTCATAATAATCATCACGAGCGAAAAGACGAAGAGTCCGAGGCTGATAACCTGGGAAGTCGAAAACGGGCCGAGAAAACCGCGATAAAGGTCGCCGCGGAAAAATTCATCGACAAAACGAATAACACTATAGCTTAGAAGATAGATAAACATCAAATTCTGGCGGCACTTCCCTTTTCTCTGGAGATAATATAAAACGCCAAACAGGATGAAATTCGCGCCAGATTCAATCAGCTGGATCGGGAGGCGCGAAACGCCGTTTGCGAGTTCGATCGGAGAATGATGGAAAGTAATGCCATGCTCAACTTCGATTCCGTAACAACATCCGCCGAGAAAACAACCGATTCGTCCAAAAGCGTGAAAAAGTGGAATTAGCGGCGCGGCGATATACATATAGAGGTCGACGTCTTTTTTCGTCTTCTTTAAATAGAGCCAGGCGGCGATCAGGCCACCGATTAGGCCCCCGTAAAAAACCTGCCCGCCAAAAATATAAACCAGAGTATTCCAGAACACACCAAAAGAGGTAACTTGGTCGAGATGCTGGAACAGATAGATGATTTGATTAAAATTTGTGAGGCCATAGACAAGATGACCGCCGACTACTACGCCGACCGCCGCCCAGAGCCCCATAACGAGCAGATTATTGCTGTCAACCTTCAGGCGTTTACAGATACGACTACCGACAAAAAGCATCGCAAAAACCCCCAGGCAAGCCATGATGGCGTACATGGAGAAATCTTTACCGAAAATATTAATCGTAGGCAACATAATAATTCTGCTAGAAAAACTGCCCTAGCGCGGGGCCAGGGCAGCGAATTTCTGTATTAGTAGCCAATCGTCTGGATGACGGTTGGGGTGCTGGCGATGATACCGACCGCGCAGATAGCGCAAACGATACCGACACCGCCGAGACAAGTACCAATAATGGAAAGCACCAAGCCGGCCGTAGACATGTTCGTCTTCGCAACCTTGCGAGCTTTTACGGCAAGGATGATACCGACGATGCTAGCGGCAAAGCCGAGAATGCTTAGGAAGCCGAACCAGCAAGTAGCAACACCAACGATACCCAAAACTAGGGATGCAGTAGCGAGGTTCTTGACAGATTCTGCGCCTTTAGTGGTTTTCTTATCTTCGCTCATTTTAATGAGTCTCCTTTTAAGTTATATTAAGGAAATTGTAGCACATTTTAATAAAAAAGAAAAGTACTTATGGCCAAAAACTTTAAAAAGCGTCCCTCCTCGCATAGGGACGCTTAAAAAGTGTAGCCAAAAACAAACTGTGTAGATATTTTATCGCTTGCCGCCGCGTTTCTTAAGCGCGCGGACTGCGAAGATCGTAGCTAGTCCAAACACAATCAACCCCGTTATTAAATAATCTGCTCGACTGATATTTAGATTGCCGAGAAGGCCACCGGTTTTTGGAACTTCCGGAGCGTCTGGAGCCTTATAGTCGACCTTCGTAGAAGCTTTTTGGCTCTTTATGGCCGCGCCACTGCTGTCCTTACCGGTTACGGCAACTGTGTACTCACCGGTCGTAGCGCCGTAGCTCGCGAACGGAAGCGTAATTCTCTGCGTACAGACATTTTCTTTGCAGCCTGTCGCCTCGTAACTTAACGGATTATCGAAGAGCAGGTAGCCCTGGTCATCGTAAGCCTGAATCTCAAACGACGAAAGCTTACTCGAATATTCGACCTCGACGATCGGATCGCCGTTTTCAGCCTCGCCAACGGTCGTGATTTTTATCGGGACGTACTTAAACGACACTGTATCTTCGACCGTGCCAGAGCCACTATGGTTCACGACGCGCAAAACGTAGTCGCCAAACCCGAGCTTTGGATCGGAGTCTAGATCGAATGTGAAGGCACGCTCGCCAGATTCTGGACTGGTCGTCGGAATATATGTGGCATATTCGCCCAATGATGCGCAGTACTGGTCTGCTGTACCGTAGTTCTTACAGAGCTGGTAATCCAGCTGGTCGGCTACGGCGTAAATCACACCGATATTTATGTTGCTATCTAGGGTTACTTCGCCGTCTTTGATCGAAGTGATCCTGACTTCTGGATCTTCCCCGTAAACATTGACGGAAATTTTGACCTGACCGCTGACGCTGGTCGCCCCAGTGTCTTCGGCAGGGATAGTTATGGCATAGGCAAAAGCGGCGGTAACCAGCGCCAACCCACCTAAACCAAGCAGATGTTTTTTGCGTATTTGCATACTCTACACTCACTTTTTTATGTTTTTATTTTGGCCTCGCAACGGGCGTACTCGCATTTTCAAGTCTAGACTAAGCGTCTGGACTTGCGCTCACTGCGCTTCCTAATAAGGATTATAACCCATAGGACGATAAATGTCAATAGGATTATGCTAATAATTATCATCCAGACCGGCATAATTACGACAATTTTCGTATCTTCCCTGGCAGTTTCACCGTTTAAGGCGCTGACGCGGTAATGGACTTTATAGAAACCCATCATCGGCGTCTCGTCCCATTCCATGTCTACGCGACGCGTCGTATCAGGAAGAATATTATAAGCGTTCGTTTTCGCGAAAAGTTGTTTTCCGAAAATCGAGCTAATTTCGAAATTATAGACAGCCTCGAAATCCGTGTTGCCGCCGTTTTCTACCTTAGATGTGGCGGAGATTTTGCCTGAGGTCATAAAAGTCGGGATTTTAAAATCGGTAATGTTCGCGACTTCTTCGGTATTGCCTTCGGTCCGACCGTAGACGATCAGGCCAACGCGAGAAACAGTTTTAATGCCGGACCCGGTCAAATCGCCTTCGGTTTCATCGGATTCGGCGAAAATCGTGGCGTATTGACCGCCGTCAGGGACGTCTTTAGGTACTTCGATGCGGTAATTGACGACTTTTTTCGCGCCGCTCTCGATCTTAAAACTGGCTTTATCAACTAATTTCCCTTCATCGTCGTAGAATTTAATCCAGCGCGAAATCTGGGTTCGATTTGTTTCGTTACTAAAATTAACGTTATAATCTTCGTCGCTAATCGAATAAGGGGCGGCATAAACATGAAAACCGAAAGTTTCCGAACCGATATTCGATACGGTAAAGCTATAATCGTTGTTTTCGCCAGCGATAAGAGTGACCTTGTTGCTGACCGGGGAAATCTGGAGCCAGACCGCAGGAGTTGTATTCGTAAACTCCTCAACCTCAGCTCCGTCCTCCGCATGGGCGGCGGGGGCGAAGGCGCCTAGGGCGCCTAAGCCGATAACCGCCGCAGCAAAGATGCTAGATAGACGTAAATTAGTCTTTCTTCTCATCTTTCTTAGCTCTCCCGGATTTCCTATCTTTCGGGGCCTCGCCGTTCGCGGCGCGCTTGCGGGCACGGATGCGGCTGACCAGCCAGAAGATGAGGAAGAAGATCACTGCGATGATGATGAAGAGCAACCAGAGCGGACAGATAATTACCAGCTTCTTGTTCGTAGAAGTCTGGCCGAGGTAATCAATAGTCTGTTCGACCCAGAAGATACCGAGTTTCGGAGCGCCATCCCAGGTAATCGTGCCGAAGCGCTTTGTGCCTGGCATGATGTCTAGGGTACCTTTTTTGTCTTCGTTATTATAAACGGTCTCTTTGTCGAAGAGCTTCCAGACCTTAAAGGTATATTCGGCGGTAGCTTCGACGTTACCGGTATTCTCGAGGAGAGAAGTAACGGTCATCGGAGGGTTTAGAATAAACCCAGGGATTTTGTTCTCGATAACCGAGCCTTCGCGCTTGGTTTCGCCAGCGATCGACGCGTAAAGGATCATGCCGACGCGATTAACCGTGCGGATGTTGTTCGCTTCGCTACTACCGTCGGAGGTCTCAGCCATAATCGCGGCATACTGACCGCCAGCAGGAGCGTCCTCAGGGACTTTAACGGTAAAGTTTACCGTCGCTTCGGTATTAGGCTCGAGGGTACCAGTTTCGGTCGCGGGGTCGAAAGTTACCCAATCTGCGATTTTGCTGTAGGTGCCACGAGTGCTATAGTCGGATGTATAGTTCTCGTCGGTTACGCTAAACGGAGTCGCGTAAGCTTTGTATGAGAAAGAACCTTCCCCAATATTCTGGACCTTGAACGAAGAGTTATAATCGGATCCAGGTTCGAGAGAGATTCTCTGTTTAGTCGGCGAAACCTGCAGGAAAGCAGGGAGCGAGTTACTCGCAGCCACCGCCCTAAGCGGAGCAGCAATAACCGCACCGACAGATAGAGCTGCAAAAAGTGCAGCAACGATAAGTTTTGTACGTTTTATACGTTTTTTAATCATTAGCCTCCTTGTTATGTACCTAATTATACACGAGCGGGAAAGCAAAATCAACCCCAAAATCTAAAAATCCCCCAAATTGGGGGATTTTTAGGACTTTAGCCGCTAACTATTGGGTCGTAGCAGTGTAAGTGATGATGTCGCTGTAGACGCCAGTCTTGGTCAGACCAGAAGCGATACCGTAGTTAACACGTTTCGCAGCGCTGTAAGCGAGCGGGTTGGTGGTGTTGGTGCCAGAAGCGAGGACCGTCAATGGGGTCTCAGCAGCAGTACCAGTACCCTGTTCAGCATCGTAGTCAGACGAAGCGCCAGCCGGGACAGCTACCCAGGTAGTGCTGTCGTCAACGCTAACAGCCCAACCAGCAGTCGCAGCTACAGGTTCACCGCTCTGAGCAGGGATGAACTCGTTGGCCGTGGTAGAAACACTAGCGTTGCGAAGAGCAGTGTCATCGTCGGCGTCGTTCAACTCAATCTTGAAGCTACCAGTGTTCGAGCGAACATAGATGTCAGACCAGAGGGTCGTAAGATCAGCTTGGTTAGCGCTGAGCTGGAGGCCAGTCGCAAGCGACGGACCAGCGTTTGGAGCTAAGTCGCCAGAAGCCTGAGCCGAAGCCGGTTCATAACCGACGAAACCGAAGTTACCGCCATCGATTTGTTCGTAGTAAGTAGTACCAGGCTGAACCGTCGTATCTTCAGAAGCGACGTAGTCGCCGTTGTCTAATACGTACCAACCTTCTTCACTTGGATTCTCGCTACCTTCAGGCGTAACCGCATTGTAGGTGTAGTTGTTCTGGTCGTTGTTCGAGTGGATCTTCATGGCGATAGCCGGAGTGATCTCGACCTCAACTTTTACGTTACCGCTGACCGAAGTGTCAGCAAAGGTTAGGGCTGGCATAGCAGCGACACCGAGGCCGGAGACAACGCCAAGCGCAGCAATGATTTTTGTAGTTTTGGACATATTTATTTTTCCTTTCTTTTTTATTATATGACCTTTTTACCTTTCCCATTATAGACCATTAAATCGCTTATGTCAATACTTTTTTAGGACTTTTTAAAAAAAGTTTTCCACAGGTTTAACAGGGGTGCGGCTAAATTAAGCTAAAAAATCTCCGAAAATTCGTCTAAACATGCTATAATATAAAAGTACTTTAAATGCGCGCGTGGTGGAATTGGTAGACACGCTACCTTGAGGTGGTAGTGGCGATTTTAAGCTGTGCTGGTTCAAGTCCAGTCGCGCGCACCATAGAATCCGCACTGGCCCTTTCTAGCAGTGCGTTTTTTGTTTCATCTAATAAATTGGCTACGTCCCAGGCTCCATCGATCGTGATTTCGTTTATACTATTTCCGCAGGCATTAGTTTCATATATTATATAGATATTCCTGCCGGCAAGCTTTTCGGAAAGTTCCGCTAGGTTTCCATCCGTAACTACGTCCTTATAAAGTTCGCGGCCGTGAGAAAGCAGCTGGGCATACGGCTCGAACGCATAGCTGATTTGTGCCGAAGCGGGGAGGATTACAGAGTTTTCCGGAAGCTCGTTAAAGATGTCGGCGATGACCTTAGTATCGCTGACCGGCGAGGTTAAATCGTGGATCGAGGCGAAAACGGCATTCGGAACCGAGAGAAAAATGAAAATCAGGCAAAGCGAACGAACCGAAACGCGATCTTTTATTAATTTATAGGTCTCCATGCGGCCGATAATCTGATCGAGGCGATTTTTTCCGCGACGCTTCCCTGAAAAAGTCAGCGCGATAAAGAATACTGCGAGGGCGATCAGGGGCGCGGTCATTTCGCCAGATAAAGACGGCGGGGCGAAGAAGTATAGCGCGCTAAGATATAGGCCGAAGGACAAAAGTGCGGCAAAAAAGAGTTTTAGGTACCTGGCCCAGAGATAAATTAAGAGGAACGCTAACCCTAACTCGAAAATCGGGATTAGCATACCGAAAAGCGACTCGTTCAGCTGTTTCGAGAACTCGAGGTAATCCATTTTTGCGCCGGGGAAAAATGTCCCGAGGCCAAAGCCGGAATGGACATATGGGAAATAGAGGAACCCGGAAGAAAGCGTAATCAGAACTTTCTGCCACTTAGAGAAACGCGAAAAAGTGCAGAGTAAGAAAACGGCGACGGAGACGAGCGCAAGGCTAATATAGCTCCCAGCCGCGTAAGATAAACCGAGGTGCGAGAAAACGGAGTAAACTTCGTTCGGAATCGGTTCGTGGCTCATGATCAAAAGCACCCCAACCCCAGCAAAAATAACCGTGACTATTAACGCAAACAGGGGAGTTCTTTTTTTACCTCGCATATATAATATATATTATACTACGGCGTGCGGTTTTTGGTAACTTTTTGGGTGGACCAGAAGGAGACATCCTCGAAGCGGTCGATCGCAGTTACGAGGTGGTTCTCGGCGGAGAAACTGCGCACATTCTTATTGACGTAATAAGACATATTCGCCTGGTAAATGCCGATCGCCGGCGCATCGTCGACCCAGAGCTTTAAGAAGGCGGAATACTTAGCGTTTCTGATTTCCTGGTCCATAGTCCCGCGCGCGGCAAGAAGCAGATCCGAGGCAAGAGCGTTATTATAATTCGAGAGATTTAAGCCGCCGGCCGTCGCCTGGGAAGAATGATAATAAGCGAAGAGATCAGGGTCGGCGCCAAGTCCAATTTCTTGGACGAGAATGTCATAATCGCGCGGACGAATGATGGTCAAGAGGAAATCTTGGTCGAAATCGTAAATATGGAGTTCAACCTTAAAGCCGAGCTGTTCGAGCTGGTATTTCAGATTTTCGGCCACGGCTGGAATATAGCCAGTATTCACGGCTACGAGATTAATCGGCCGCTCGACGTTCGCGCCCTCGACCGCCTCTTTTGCCTCTTTCGGGTTATAATCTGGCAAGGCGGGGTAATCTTTTTCCGGAATCGTAGTCTGGCTTTTTAGGAGTGGATAGCTTAGCGCTACCTCTTCGCCAGTCGGGGCGCGCAGCGAGCGCATGTCTAGACCCATCTGGACAGCTTTTCTTAAGGATTTGTTGTTAAAAATATCACCCGTAGTATTAAAGAAAGCATAGACGCCGCTAGAAATGGCCGCCTGGCGCTCGGTAATTGTGTTCGTGATCAGCTCCTCGGCATCGGTCGGCGAAAGTTCGGCGGTCGCGGTAACCAGGCCCGTCTTTACGGCGTCGACAATGTCTTCTTCGGTCGTAAAGGCATGGATCGCAAAGCTATCTAAGAGCGGCGCGCCGCCGAAATACGACTTATTCGGGGTCAGATAAACGATTTTTTCACCCTCAGTACCGACATTTTGGCTGGC
The DNA here is from genome assembly GCA_017404725.1 of Candidatus Saccharimonadota bacterium. GTDB lineage: Bacteria > Patescibacteriota > Saccharimonadia > Saccharimonadales > Saccharimonadaceae > Nanosyncoccus. The sequence goes on from JAFRBS010000027.1 coordinate 64,222, forward strand.
GTTATAAGAGAACGGCCCAGAGGTAACCGGCGAGAGGCTAAACGAATCTTCGAGGAGCAGGCTCGGCTTCACATCGCCCAGAATATGCTCTGGTAAAATTGGAAAATCTAGCGCCGAAGGAAAATTCGCATAGGCGGTCGGCAAAGTAAATAACAGGGCGCCGTCTTTTTCGGAGACTTCGACCTTCGAGAGATTCGAGGAATATGACGAATTTACGCTCGGGTCCTGGAGCACGGACACGGTATATAACACGTCCTTATTCGTGACTGGTTCCCCGTCGGACCAAGTCGCACCTTTTCTTAACTTTACGGTCCAGGTATTGGCTCCGTCATCAGTCCTGATCGACTCGGCCAAGTTTAAGCCGATATGTCCAGAGTAATCTGGGGCGGAAAGGGTCGCAAACATCAGCTTCGATAAGGCCTTTTCGCTGCTGGTCGAGGCAAAAAGCGGATTTAGAGAGTTTACCTTACCGAGAGTGGCCTCGGTATAAGTTCCACCCTTACCCCAGGATTCTATCGAGTAAGATTCGGCATACCAAAAAGCCTGCGTTACCGAGAGCATAATAATCGCCAGAACTAAAAGCGACCATTCCAGGATTAAGAGGCGTACATTTTTGATATGATCGACGCGCTCGACCAGGTTTTCCTGAATATGCTCACGCCCGCTCTCGCCGGCTTTTTTAGAAAACCGCGAGAGTTTTTTGATGATTTTTTGCCCACGCTTTCCGGTAACGTTTTTCATAAGCTATGCTGGAATTAATAATAGTCCGAGAATCGACAGAATAAAAATTACTACAAAAACGATCGTTGCGCCGAAAAGGGATTTATCTAGGCCGCGACGAGTGGTATAAAGTTCTCCGCTCGCGCCAAAGCCAGCCCCAAGAGAAGCGCCACGTTGTTGCAACAAAATCAGTAAAATCGATAAAATCGCCGAAATTAAAGTTGAAATCTGTAAAATATTTCCCATACTACTTACTAGTATACGGCGAAATCCAAAAATTTACAACCCCATTTACCAAACTCATGACGAGCGAGCTGAGCAGCGCCCCCATAAAGTCCATGGAAACGTCCGGAGTTAGCCAGATCGCTAAACCGACAACCGCGATATTAATAATGAGCGTAAAGAGGCCCATCGTGAAGACAATTAGAGGCAGCGCCATTAAAGTCATCAGGGGCCGGACTAGCGAGTTTACGACTGAGAAAATTAGACCGGCGAGGATGAAAAGCCAAAAACTGTTCTCGCCATAGATTTTGCCGAACAGAGTAATACAAATCCACATCCCGAAGGATGACAAAACCCAACGCGCGAGAAAACCTAGAAGTTGTCTTTTTATCATAACATAACCTTATTTTAGCATCCTTTTTCGTCTTAGTAAACGGTGGTAAGTAATAGCAAAGCGATGTGCTTCCTCGTCGACACGGGCGATAAGCTTCGCGAGATGGGAGCCGTCTCTTAAAACGAGCGGCGCGGCTTCTTGATCCACTATCAGGGTTACGCCGGCATTTCGCGAATGGTCGCCAGATTTGTCACGGGCGATGACCGGAATATCTAGGCCTAGGGCCTTAAGAGCGGCTTTCGCGGCGGAAAACTGGGGTCTGCCGCCATCGAGCAGAATAACGTCAGGCATTTCCCAATCTTTATGCTTAAATCGGCGGGTAAGAACCTCGTAAATACTGGCTGGGTCATCATTTTTTTGGCTTTTAAGCTTAAATTTGCGATATTCCGAGCGATCGGAAACGCCATTTACGAACACGACCATACTGCCGACGACGTCGGTTCCCTGATTATGAGAGATGTCGTAACCCTCGATACGCTTTGGCGAATGTTGTATTTTTAACAACATTTTCAGCTCTTTTAAGGCCTCATCTGAGGAAATATCGAGAAATTCTTTATCTGAGAAGACGATTTTCTTCCTTAGGCCTTTAAGCCCGAAAACTTGGTCGCGAAGCTTCGCGGCCTCCTCGTATTCGCCAGCTTTCGCGGCGGTTTTCATCTGTTTTTCGAGCTCTCTGATCAATTTTTGACGATCGCCCTCGAGATAGCGGATCAGTTTTCTTAAATCTTTCTTATAATCTTCCGGCGTAGATTTGCCAATTTCAAGACCAGGGGTAAGGTCGAGGTCGGTATTCAAGGTTTTCTTCCCAGTATAGGGGTGGTCGTAATACGGAAAAACTCGGCGGAGAATGCGTAAGGCCTTTTCTACGGTGTTTTTGGCATAAAATGGGCCGATATAGGTCGCCTTATCGTCCAGGGGCTGGCGCGTCATAGAAACGTAGGGGATTTCTGATTTCATATCAATTCTAACGTAGCTAACAGTTTTATCGTCGCGAAGGAGAATGTTCCACTTCGGCTTATAGCGTTTGATCATCTCGCTCTCGAGAAAAAGCGCGTCCATTTCGGTGTCGACTTTAAGCCAATCGGTGTCGGCAATTTCCCTGACTAGGGCCTCGGTTTTTGGGTCTTTTTCGGTATTTTGGAAGTACTGGCGCACGCGATTTTTCAAAACTGCGGCTTTGCCAACATAAATAATCTCGCCGTCTTTATTCTTATGAAAATAAACCCCTGGCGAACTGGGCAAAGTTTTTAGTTTTTCTCGCAGTTTCTCGTTCATTTTTACTATTATAACATCAAAATGTATGATACAATAATACTTATGGATAGTATGAAAGAAGTGGGCAATCTTAAAATCACAGATATTAGAGCGCGGCAGATCTTAGATAGTCGCGGAAATCCGACGGTGGAAGCCGACGTAGCGCTGTCTTCGGGGCATGTCGGGCGAGCGGCGGTGCCGTCTGGGGCGTCAACTGGCGCTGGCGAGGCTTTGGAGCTTCGGGACGACGATGACCGTTATTTCGGCGGCAAGGGAGTTTTAAAGGCTACCTGGAACATAAATCGTAAAATTCGCGAGGTCTTGATCGGAAATTCTGCGGAACAAGGGGTCGTTGACCAATTGATGTTGGAGCTTGACGGGACGGACAATAAGTCCAACCTCGGGGCGAACGCGATTTTGGCGGTTTCTCTGGCTACGGCAAAGGCGGTGGCGAGAGCGCGCGGCATGCATTTTTATGAATATGTCGCGGAATTGGCCAGTACGACCGATCAGATTTCACTGCCGATGCCGATGATGAACGTGGTGAACGGCGGGGCGCACGCGGATTGGTCGACGGATTTTCAGGAATATATGATCATGCCGCTTTCGGCGACGAATATTGCCGAGGCAGTGCGAATGGGCGCGGAAGTTTTCCATACGCTACATGACGTCTTGCGCGAGCGTGATTACCCGACGACGGTGGGCGACGAGGGCGGCTATGCGCCTAAAATGCGCGATGGCGATAACGAGCCCCTAGAATGTATCCGGCTGGCCATCGAACGGGCAGGCTATACCCCTGGGAAAGATTTCTTTATCGCGATGGACATCGCAGCGTCGGAATTCTATAACAAGGACCATTACGAGCTGAAAACGAACGGCGACTGGAAATGGTCAGAGAACTTGATCGACTGGTATACCTGGATCATCGATAACTATCCGGTAGTTTCGATCGAAGATGGGCTCTCGGAAACTGACTGGGCGGGCTGGAAAGAGATGACCGAGCGGCTAGGCGACCGTGTTCAGTTAGTCGGCGATGATTTATTCGTAACTAATGTGAAGTTGCTCGAACACGGCATCTCTGAGAAGGCCGGGAATGCGATTCTGATCAAACCGAACCAAATCGGCACGCTTTCGGAGACGATTGAGGCAGTTTTAAGGGCAAAAGAGGCTGGATTTGGGACGATCATTTCTCATCGTTCGGGCGAGACTGAGGACACTTCGATCGCGCATCTGGCGGTTGGGCTGGGCGCGGGTCAGATTAAAACTGGTTCCCTGTCGCGTTCGGAACGAATCGCGAAATATAATGAACTAATTCGAATTTCCGAAGAAAATCCAGAGCTGAAATTTGATTTTAAGTTACTAGATAAACTGAGAGGTAATCCCTCTTAGGACGTGCTTGGACCAGGACATAGAGTTTTGCAAGAGAAGTGGTTATGAACTATCGGCTAAATGCTGTTAAAGATTTATAGAGTTATCCTTTAAGTATTCTGCGAATAGGAGGTTAGTCCTGGCCCACTTTCGCGAGTATATAACATATTTTAAAATTTTTACAAGAGATTTAGGCGAGATTTTTCTATTTTATGGACCTCTTGTAAATTTCGGCGATTTTATGGTATAATTAGGAATTTGGCTCAATCAAAGTCTAACAGGGGTGGACACGGCTTATGGTTATTTTTGCGTTTTTTCGCGCTTAAAAAATGGTGTTGTAAAAATTACAACATTTTTCTGTTGACCGCGCAGAAAAAGTCTGATATTATAATAGTATCCGACCCGAAAGGGCCGGAGATTTTAAACTAAGGAGAAAAATGGAAGGATTAGATCTACAACAGATGGCGACGATGGTCAAAGTCATCGCCGAAGAAAAAGACCTGCCGGAAGAGACCGTACTCGAAGTAATCGAGACGGCGATTGCGGCGGCTTGGCGCCGAGATAATGGTGAGCGCGACATGAACGTGCGCGCGACTCTGAATACAAAAACTGGCGAAGCGAACGTTTACGTCGCGCGCGAGGTCGTCGAAGACGGCTTGGCATATAACCCAGCGACAGAAATTCCGGAAGCGGAAGCTAAGGGTAAGAAAATTGGCGACATTGTCGAAGAGAAACATAAAGTTACGTCTTTCGGGCGCGTAGCTAGCATGACCGCGAAACAGGTCGTTGTCCAGCGCCTGCGTGAAGCCGAGCGCGATGCCGTGCTTACGGCTTTTGAAGATAAAGTCGGAACGGTCGTGACCGGTACGGTCGCACGTGTCGAACAAAAAATCGTGCGTATCGACATCGGTAAAGCCAACGGAATTATGCCGAAGTCTGAACAAATTGATGGCGAATATTACGCCGTGGGTTCGCGAATTAAGGTAATGATTAAGGAAATCGAGCGAAATGACCGCGGAGCGCAGTTAATCTTAACTCGTGGCTCGGCAGAGTTCATCGAATATCTGTTCCGTCAGGAAGTTCCGGAAGTTGAAAATGGTACCGTGGAAATTCGCGCAATCGCTCGCGAAGCTGGCAAGCGCACAAAAATTGCCGTTATGTCCACTGCCCCTGGTATTGACCCGGTCGGGACTTTCGTCGGCGGTCGCGGTGTGCGTGTTCAGGCCGTCATGAACGAGATCGGCGATCGCGAGAAAATCGATATTATTAACTGGAGCGATAACGCCTCCGAATATATTCGCGAAGCGCTTTCGCCGGCAGAAATCGTGAAAGTTGAGATCGAAGGCAAAAAGGCGAAAGTTTATGTTACCGAGGACCAGCAGTCTATCGCGATTGGTCGCCAGGGACAGAATGTCCGCCTAGCCTCGAAGCTAACCGGTTTCGACATCGATATCGAACTCGCCGAGGCGCCGAAGAAAAAGAAGCGCAAAAACGTCGAGGACTCCCTGCTCTCGGCGATCGAGGAGAGCTCGGAGGAAGCTCCTGAGGAAACTCCAGAAGAAGCCCCAGAAAAAGCTCCAGCGGAAGCCCCAGCGGAATAATTTCTTTCGAAAAAGTATGAAGAGCTCTTGCTTTTCATACTTTTTTTAGCTATAATTTAAGTAGATATGGGAGGTAAGAAGCTAGGTTTCGGGCGGAATTTTATGAAAACCTGTATTTTTATGTTTGCACCGCTTTTGACGATGATGCTTTTACCGTCCGTTTTGGTCGACCCGACGACGGCGGAAGACACGATCGAAAATGAAGTCCCGAGCAGCGAGGCCTCGCTTTCGGCGAGTCTGAGGTTTAAAATTGAGAATTATTTGCCGACTGATGAAAAAACTTTGACAATTACGACCGATAACGGACGCGGGTATCGAATTTCGACCACTGATGAAGATGATCGGGAAGTTTGGTCGATTATCCCGGAATATACCGAGGATAAGCGTACGTTTTATGACATATCTTACCTCCAGGAAATGACTGCGGCGATCTGCGATGCGACGCCGACCCCGAGGGCTCTGCTCGATGACGGCGAGATTAATGCGAATGTCCCAGAGACGACGCTGATCGATGCGCGCGATAATACTAGTTATACCGTTCGGAAACTGGCGGATGGGAAATGCTGGATGGCGCAGAATTTGCGTTATAATTTCTCCGCCGGGAAAGTTTTGACCTCGAGAGATACGAATATTAAGTCTGATCTGGTGATCCCTGAAAATACTCAGACCGAGGCGGGGATTTCCTGGGGGACGGATCAGCCGTCCGAAAGCGAAGTGAATATTTTCCGCTCGTATAGTTCCCATAACGCCGAATATGGCAATTATTATAACTGGTTTGCGGCGACCGCTGGGACCGGAAAGTATTATACCCCGGAAAAGACTACGACTCAGAGCATCTGTCCGAAAGGATGGCAGTTGCCAAAAACCGTCGGGGCGCGTAGCTTTAAGCGTTTGATTGAGGTTTATGAACTGACTAATGATGGTAAAGACGTAACGCTTGGCGACCTGTTGACCGACGCGCCGATTTCTTTTGTGGCTTCTGGAAATTACTATAATGACGGCATTGTCGCCGGTCAGGGCGAATGGGGGGATTATTGGACAGCGGACGCGGCTAATATTGTCGCGGCTAGTTTCGATATCGAGACTGGCGAGATGAACTATAACCATAAGAATATGGGGTTCTCCGTCCGCTGTGTAGCAAAATAAACACATCTTATCTCCCCGAAAAGACGAAAGGCTACCCGTTAGGGTAGCCTCTTCGTATAATTTGGCACCTTGCTAGTTTCCCGCTATTGCAGTATAATCGCCGCTACTGGGCTTGACTTCTGTGTTCGGAATGGGAACAGGTATTTCCCCAGCGCTATGGGCACCAATTTACGAGCTTAAACCGCTTTAAGCGCGCGATTGATGTCCATGCATAGGTGTCTCGGACAACATTTTGTAAATGTAGTCTCGGGGATCGAGCCCCGATTGCTAGATATGTTAAGTATACCACTTTACTACAATTTTGTAAATAAAATTCTAGTAAAGTAGTCATAAAAAGGCAATGCCTCTATTAGTACGCTTCGGCTCCACACGTTGCCGTGCTTCCACCTTGCGCCTATCAACCAGATCTTCTCTCTGGGAGGTCATAGGGAATCCTTATCTTGGAGTGGGCTTCGCGCTTAATATGCTTTCAGCGCTTATCTCTTCCGAACATAGCTACTCGGCAATGCAGCAGGTGGCCACAACCGATACACTAGAGGTTCGTCCATCCTGGTCCTCTCGTACTAGGGACAGATCTCCTCAAGATTCCTAACGATCATGCCGGATATAAACCGAA